>CAIYDQ010000052.1 GCA_903925075.1 uncultured Geobacter sp. | reverse complement strand
CGCGGTCGGTATCACTCCGGACCGGCGGTCGGCATCAGCGGAATACGCATCTCACTTGAACTAAAGAAAAATCAGGCAAGAAATTCCACCGAAAACGCTCGGACGACAGGTTCGGGTCTTGTTGTCAGATCGGAGAATTCACTTCAAACCCGCTCCCGTCGGCACTTTCGAAATTACAATACGATGCGCAAACTTTTTCCCAGCCCTCAGATTGGCAAAAACCAATACATATCTCACCTTTCGCCGGCAAGAGATCGCCTTTTGTAGGGCAAATATGGAAGCCGATTTTTTCCGGAGAACAATTTTTATGAGACCGTGAGGTGAGAGTGTTGAGGTAGAGCTTCACCCTTGTTGGCCTTCTTTGGTACACGGCATTGGCCAGCGCGTTGAGAAGCCCCGAGTAGATCATCCTGGTCTGGGCTTCAACCGTCTCGACCAGCAAAAACCTCTCGCGTGCATTTCCAACCTCTGTCAAGCAGAATCCCCACTGCTGCCAACTTTTTGCATAGCCAGCGCCACCGCCTATGCAATCTTTGCGTACAAGAGCCACATCCTACCTACGTCCAAAGGCTAACATCATGATTCCATGCGACAATCAGGTTTTCACCTTGCTGAGACAGTACGGCACGAGCCTTGCTTTCAAGTAAGTAAATTAATACCGGCGGAAGGGCTTACTAATTAATAGGATTGGCAACCATCATGACAGATTCCATATTTTCACAGCCGCCCGCGCCTGACTTCGATAGTGCCGCCGATGCACTCGCTATCGGGGACATCGGTCCATGCGCCGACCGTCCGGCGGCTTTTGCTCTGCGGAATCCATTGGTCAGCCGCAGGGGATTCACCCTCGTCGAGGTCCTCATTGCCATGACGCTGTTGACCCTGGGAGTTTTTGCGGTCCTGGGGACGCAAACCGTTGCCTTGCAGTCGAACTCCATCGCCAGTCAGCTTTCGGTCGCCAATAAACTCGCCGCTTCGGTACTCGAGGATATTCTCGGTTGGGACCCAACCCTTGCAGTTTTCCAGACAACCAATACCACCGGGATTCAATACGCGGGGTTTCCGGTAGTTTCTGGATCGAACACGACCTATACCGGAACATCCTGGACCGACCCCAATTCCGGGGTCTACAGCGCGACATACAAGATCATAATCGGCACTTCCGGCAACGGTGTGCCGGTCGGAGTGACTAGAATTGCCGTCACCGTTTCCTATGCGTACAAAGGAGCGACCAAGACGGTCGTCGTCTACGGCTCCAAGGTGACTGCATGAAAGCGCTCTCCAGAGATAACTCCGGCTTCACCCTGGTGGAACTGCTCATCGTCGCGGTAATACTCGGCATCGTAACTAGTGCGATTTTTTCAGTTTATCTGACATACATGAAGACCGCCTATACGCAGGACGAAGTGCTCGACGTGCAGCAGAACCTGCGAATTGCCATGGATACGCTCAGCGCGGATTTGCAGTTGGCCGGGGTGCTTGTGCCGCCGCTCGACGCTAATAATCATCCTGTTTATCCTATTCAGAAAAACGCTTACGGCGATTATTCCACCTGCCTGCAGATCACCACTACTTCGCCGGAAGGGCGCTTCGCCCGAGTAAGCAAGACCACCGCGCAATTTCCCGGCGGATTCACCAACATCACCACCACGGTCGGGTCATCCCCTGCCTCGGCCGGCATCGCTGTCGGCGACAGGGTGAGAATAATAAGGCCGTACGACAACAGCATTCCCTTTACCAACATCACGGCCTACATCGTAGCCACCCCGGTGGCTTCGAATCCGCTTAGCCTGTCTTTGAACGCGCCTTCGGCGCTTGCTACCGGGATCTCCATCAATCCGGGAGACATGGTTGCCAAGATCAATACGCCGAGCATAAACTCCTATCCGGCCAACGCCTACAACACCATCGTTTACCGGATCGTTACCGGCGGCAACTGTCCCGTCGGAAGCTGCCTGTCGCGGCAGGTGAGTCCGGCAAGCCCCCTGCCCGCACCGGCCGCAAACGAGATTGTGGCAATCGACATTTCGCACCTTAGTTTTTCGTATCTTATCGACGGCACCCCCCCTACGGAGACGACGGAACCGGCGGGCTCGGAGAGTTCCGTCAAGGCCGTCAGGGTAACCCTGACGGGGACGACGACGAAAAAGACGGACTCGGCTTGGAAGTCCAGAAACCGGCAATTGTCCACCATCGTCAAGCTGAGAAACAGGAGAATCAATTAGCGATGGAAACTGCCCTCATTCAACCGGACTGCAGCTTGCATTCGACCATCGATAACGAACAGGGGATGGCATTGATCCTGGTTCTGGTGGTGCTGCTCCTGCTCACTGTCCTAAGCGCCACCATGCTTTCGTCCTCCAGTTCCGAATTGAAGATCGCCGGCAACGCGAGGACCACGGAACAGGCCTTTTACGGAGCCGAACAAGCTCTGGTGATCGGTCAGACTTTCGGCGACATCTATTCGTATCTTTCCCCGACCAACGTCACCTGGCCAGCAGTGGCGAGCGGGGTGGTCTACAACTCGGATCTGACGGCCAGCACACAGCAAAACAACGCGGCCGGGCACGACCCGGACTCGAACAACATACCGTTGCTCGACGCCAATGGAGCCGCTACTGGCATAACCGCCGACGTGAAGGTGCAACTTGTCGGCATGGGCAACGTCCCGATTGGCTCGGGCACCCAGACGGGGTCGGAGCTCAACCCGAGTTCAGGAAATTTCAAGGTCAACACCTACGCGGTGAATGTGGTCGCCTTCGGTAAAAACAATACGCAACTGGGACTTGAAACGCAGATAGGACGGGTCGTACAACCGTAAGGACAATGTCTGGACAAGGAGCCCTCCATGAAAAACCGAATCTTTATTTTGAACCTGATGGCGGCCGCCATGATCTCTACGGCTTTCGCGCCGGCTGCCCTTGGCGCCGACTCGGCCCAGCCGGCAAAAGCTGCCGGCTACAACCCGTCACTCACCTATCCGGGGAGCTATGTCCCCACCACGCTCTACATTCGTCATTCCCGGCTGGGTCCTTGGAAGCGCGGATTTTCCAGACAGTATCCCAAGGGGATCAGTTGTCGGGATGCCCTGAACAGCTTCGGCCGTTCGGGACTTTGGAACGGACACCTGAAGCCGGACGGTTCCTGCGGAACGCTGGGAGAGCCTACCGAATGGGCGTTGGGCAACAGATTGAATTTCGGGCCGGTGTCGGTGCCCGCGGCAGGCGAGTAAGTACGGGGGGAAGGCCCCCTGCGGCCTTGCAGACGACGCATTCCTGCAGGGAGTCTATGAGTGAACGGAGGAAGTCATGTATAAATTCGCCATCGCAGCAACGAGCTGCCTGCTGAGCGCGCTTTTCGCAGCTCCGGCGCTCGCCGTCCCCGATCAATACCCGGGAGACTCGGCCATTTACGGCGTCCAGGCCCCATTGCAGCCAAACGTGCTGATATTTATAGACAATTCAGGAAGCATGGCGGACATCATCCCAGGTGGAAACTTCGACAACACCGTTACCTACCCGGTTGCCAATCAGTGCAACGACAGCTTGGGGCACGCCAGCCAACCATGCAGCGCCAATGCCGTTTATTCGGTCAGTACGACCACGGACCAATATGGCAACGTTTTACTGAGCGGCGACACCTTTATCAATGCCAGTTACACGAACATCGTAACTTCGTGCGGAGGGAACAACCCTGAGAATCTCCTGGCGACTACCGGGCAGTACAGCGGCACCGCCTTGACTTCGACGGGCACCGCATGCGGAAGCTCAGGCAATGGGAACGGCAATGGGAACGGCAATGGGAACGGCTGGGGAAACGGCGGGGGCGGCGGAAGTGCGATGTATTACACCGGCAATTACATCAATTATCTTTACGCGCCTTCCACTCAGGATCTCCCTAAATACGTCATCGCCCAGAACGTCATTTCGAACCTCATCACCGCGAGCAACAACATTAAATTCGGGCTCATGACGTTCTACTACCCGCGCGGCAATGTCAGCGGAGCTACTTTTCTTTCCGTTGCACCGAGCTGGACTTCGACCCACTACGTGACGACCGTTCAGAAAATGGCTGACAATTTCCCCAGCGGAACTACGGGTCATACGAACAGGGACGCACTGCTAAACGCAATCACCACCCTTACGCCCACCGGCAGCACGGCTTTATCTGAATCGCTTTTCGAGATAGGCCAATATTTCCTCTCGGGCAAGCCCGCTTACGGAGCGACCATCGGAGTCAGCGGCGGGTATTACAGCCCCTCCCCCATCGATGCACCGTGCCAAAACAACTACGTCATCTTCGTCACGGACGGCGCGTCCAATTCGGATGCAAACAGCACCGTCGCCGGTCTAACCAACAATCTGAGCACCATCTGCCCTACCAGCCCGTGCCCCAGCAGAACCGCGTTCGGCGCGGGCAACGCCGACTGTTGCGCGGTGAACGACGTCAGCAGCGGCGGCAACGGCCTGGACAACGCATTGGCCGACGTTGCACGCAACCTGAACACCGGGACCAACAATATAATCACTTACACGGTCGGGTTCGGCCTCACCGGCGCGGACGCTCTGGCCGTCAATTCGCTGGCGACGACCGCCGACAGTTCCCACGGCAAGGGCCAAAGCTTTGCGGCCACCAATCAGACCAGCTTGACCTTGGCTTTCAGCCAGATCATGTCCAACATTTACTCGGTAAACACCTCGTTTGTCGCCCCCGTGGTGCCGGTCAGCCCGCAGAACAGGACCTTCGGCGGCAGTAGGGTCTACATGGGCTTTTTCAAGCCAAACAACAACACCTACTGGAACGGCAACTTGAAGAAATACGGCATCGACGCAAACAACAACATAGTGGACATGAACAACACAGTGTCCTCCCCTAGCTACGCCACCTGGATGGACGTAAACCCGGTCGACGGGGTCGATGACGTGACGGGCATCGCCCTACCGTCGGGGACGGTAAACGGCAGCTTCAAGAGCACTGCGCAGTCGTATTGGAGTACCGGCGCCGACGCGGGGAACGTCACCAAAGGGGGCGCCGGCGCCCTGCTTCATTCGACGGCGGCTTCTTCCAGGACCATTTATACGGCAACCACGACCAACGGCGTAACCAGCATCGTCCCCTTCAACACCACAAACGTCACCCCGGCAACGCTGGGGTATGCCAGCGGCAACTCCGCCACCGACACCAGCAACGCTGCCAGCCTCGTCAACTTCATTTACGGACAGGACGCCTACAACGAAAGCGGCACGGGGGCGACCACGGCAAACAGAAGTTGGATAATGGGAGACATGCTCCATTCCAGGCCGCTGGCCATAAGTTATGCGAGCTACGTCTTCACTGCCGCCAACGAGTCGTCGTGCACGGTGAACAAGACATTGATCTTTACCGGCAGCAATGACGGCATGCTGCACGCGATACGGGACTGCGACGGGACGGAGGCCTGGGCCTTCATCCCGCCGGACCTGCTTTCCAACCTGCAGTACATCAACTCGGTGCAACACACCTACTTCGTCGACTCCACGCCCGTAGCCTACGTATACGACAAAACCAACGACGGGAACATCAACGCCGCCAACGGCGACAAGGTTATTTTGATGTTCGGCGACAGAAGGGGCGGCGGAACAGCCTACGCCCCGACGACCGGTTCCTATTATACGCTGGACGTGACGAATCCCGCATCTCCCGTCTTTTTGTGGACTATTTCCAACACTTCGCCGGCTGGCGTCTTCAGCGAGCTTGCCGAGACTTGGAGCGAACCAAAGATCGTGAAGATGAGCATCTCGGGGGTCGACAAGATCGTGGCCATCTTCGGCGCAGGGTACGACAATCCGAACGAGGACGAGCGCTACGGCCCCACGCAGAACTTCACCGGAACGGCATCGAACGGCACAGCCGCCCTGAACACCGGGGAGGGGGCCATTACCAGCACCGACGCCACAACCGGCACGGCGCCTTACTCGGGAAACCCGAAGGGACGAGGGATTTATGCGGTCCTGTTGGCTACGTTGAACAGCACCGGTATTCCCACCGTCGCCGCCACGCCGACCAAAATTTGGGGCTATACGAGCGGTACGTATTCCTTTGCCAGCCAGGTCACCGTAGTCAGCACCAAGAACAACGGCTATACAGACAGGGTGTATGCGGGCGACACCGGGGGGAACCTCTGGCGATTCGACGTAGGCGACCCCAGCACGGCAAACTGGGCCGCCACCAAGATCTTCAGCTCGGGATCGGGTAGAAAGATTTTTTATCCCCCCTCGGCAGTCCCGGAGGCCGGCTACCTTATGCTCTTTTTCGGCACTGGGGACAGAGAGCATCCTTTGAACACTGCCGTAAACGACAGGATCTACGCCTTAAAGGACCCTTATCCGACAGGGCTGTCCACCGCGCAGACCGAAAGCAACCTTACCGACGTGACCACCGATCTGCTGCAGACGACGACCGTTGTCGGAGACGTGACGGTCGCCAATTCCGTTCCCTATCTTCTCAACCAGCTAAGTTTGAGCAAAGGATGGTTCATTCAACTCAACGCCTTGGGGAGCAATTCCGGCGAAAAGGTGCTAGCTGCGCCGATGATTTTCAACAAAGTTGCCTATTTCAACACCTATGCTCCGACATCGACGACGTCGACGACGTCCTGCACCGCCAATCTCGGCGGCGCTTATCAGTATGCCTTGAACTACAAAACAGGAGAATCGGTGCTCAATTTCGACACGACCAACGACTCTACCGTCATCGCCAACAACAGTAGATTCAAAAATTCCTTGGGACAGGTGCTGGTGCGCAGCGACCGGGTGCAGAATATCGGGTCGGGCATTCCCTCGGGCGTGGTGGTCTTCATCGATCCAAACGGCAAGCTCAAAGCGTTGACGGGCGTCGGCGGCGCCATAGCCGGCGGGGTGATGCCGCCGGGCGGGGCAATCACGCCGCTTTACTGGAGACAGAAATAATGAGCAGGGCTTGCCTTATCCCAGTTCTTGGGAACCGGGCGCAACGTAAACCCCGCAGCCGGAAAGCGGCAATCGACTTATGTCGATTTAAACGAAAAGCATGCCTCGCGTCGGAGAGCGGCTTCTCCCTGACGGAAATGTTGGTAGTGGTCGCCATGATGGCAATCCTGATCGCCATTGCGTCTCCCTCGCTCGTCGCCTGGCGTCAAAGCCAATATTCCCGGCAGACCGCGATCGGCATACAGGCGGCGCTCAGGGAGGGACGCTCCGCAGCCATCACGAATAACCTGCAGCAAATGGTGGTGTTCTACCCCGCCACCAATTCTTATCAGAAATTCGCCGGATCGCAGCCGTACAATACGCCGGCTGCCGGTTGGACTTCGTCGACTCCGAGCACTACGATCACCCCTGCCACCGTGACGATCAAAAGCGGTTCAACCGGTGCCTCCACCGCAAACGTGTACGTGAAATTCAGCCCCAATGGCACGGCACAACTCACGGCTCTCGACAATACGACTCCTAGCGACTCCAACATTTCGGTTTTCGATCAAACCATCCAGAAATACCTGATTACAGTCACTCCGACCGGAAGGATCAGTTTGACACGAAAATAGCGGGCCCCGGCGCAGCCGACAGCCCGCCAACCTGGCCGTTAGATCAGGCAAACCGGTGGCCGCTTCTGCCGGCGTCGAGTTCCCCGTAGCGAAGCGGCGCTTAATGCAGCCGATCGAGTCAACACATCAAGCTCCGCATGGGGTAAACTAGAGGACGCCTCTAATGTTATACAATTGCATGGCTGGATATTGAATCGGAATGGGTATTACAACATGAAAAAGCTAAATGGGGTCAAAAGGCCCAGCGCGACGTTCACTGGGAAAACCGGCTTTCAAATTTGCTCTACAGGGGGCGATCTCCCTTGGTATGGCATGCATTAATTTAGGCCCACACTCGGTTTGTAAGTCGGATTTTGAGTGGTATTAGCGTTCAGAATGCAACGACAGTAGCCGATTTAATGTAAATCACCCCACTTGCACGCATTCTCCGCCCCATAAGCCCAACTTTTTTAACTATATGCCCGGCCTTCCCTACATGTCAGCGCCTATGGGATTCCAGTAGATCTTTTGGGGTTCCAGTAGATCTTTCGGTATTCCAGTACATCGCTCGGCATTCCGGTTGCTCGTGACGGTCACGGTTCCGTAATTGGAGATGGTGTTGCCTCAGACTATAACAGAGCCGCTGAGGACGCCGCGTGGGCAACCAGACCGTTGCCGGTGCTGTCCGCCGGAGTGTACGCGACCGGTTATTGCAGCAGTTTCCGCATAGCCTCCGCGTCCTGCAACCCCGGCAGGATGCGTCCGTCCGGCAGCACCAGGGTCGGCGTCGCATTGATGCCGACCGACTCGGCGAAGCGCATGGTGTCGTCGACCGCCTTTTTGGCGTCCCGCGCCTTGGGAGCGGGCAAGGCCTCGCCGGCGAAGGATTTTTCCAAGAGCATCAACGACTTCTCGCCCAAAATCACCCGCGCCTTGTCGTAGGCATGGGGGTGCATCTTCAACGGGAAAAGCTTGATGTAGACGACCAGATCCGGCTCCAGGGCCACCAGCTTCTTCAGCTCCGTGTGCATTTTGGCGCAAAAAGGGCACTCGGGATCGGTGAAGACGAACAGCCTCTTTTTCCCTTTCGGGTTGCCAAGGACCAGCGATTGCTCGCTGGACAGAGTCGCCGGATCAAGACGTTCCTGGGGCTTCGGCAACTCGGGCGCCGCTGCGACCAGCCGGTTGCTGGCGATCTCGAAGATCTGCCCGCCGATGAGGTGTTTTTTGCCGTAGTCCAGATAAGCGGTGCCGGTCTTGCCCTCCCTCTCGATGGTGATCTGGTAGAGTCCGCGCACCGCCGCCGGTTTAACCTCCTTCACGGCGCCGATATCCTTGAGGAGAACGTTGGCCTCCTGCAGCGTGATGGCGTGGCACGAGGCGCAATCGCCGCCGCAGCCGCCGGCGGCGGACATGGCGAAGGCAGGAGCCGCAAAGGCGATGCCAAAAGGAATAAGGGCGGAAAGCACGGCGTTTTTTAGAAAAGACATTGGTACCTCTGCGTTCTCTTTTTTAGAAGGCCTTATCAACAGGACCGAAATAGTCGTGTGCACGTAGCATACCACAACCGACGGCAACACCGATAGCCTCTATTGTCCATGAAATCCGGCGGTTGGCGAAAAGGTCAAACAAAAGATCAGGGGAGCGCTACGCAGTTATTTCAGAGATCGCGCCGCGACTATGCAAAAAGTGCGGAGTCGGCCGAAATCGGCCTACCCCAATCCGTACTCTTTCAGTTTGTAGAGCAGCGCCCGGTGGCTGATCTCCAGGAGCTTGGCGGCGTGCGTCCGGTTGCCGCTGGTCTGTTCGAGGGCGCGGGCGATCAGGGCGCGCTCCATCGCCTCCGCTCCCTTTTTGATGGAAAAGGAGTCCTGGTTGCCGTCGGTCGCCCTTCTGCCGAGTCCGGCGCAGCGGCGCACGGTTTCCGGGAGGCTGGAGAGATCGAGGACGTCCCCCTCGCACAGCACCAAACAGCGCTCGATGCAGTTTTCCAGCTCGCGCACGTTCCCCGGCCAGCTATAGAGGACCAGGGCCCTCATCGCCTCCGATCCGGGACGGACGCCGGGCGCTCCCATGCGCTCGCCGTATTTGCGCAGGAAATGATCCACCAGGAGCGGCACGTCCTCCAGCCGCTCGCGCAGGGGGGGGAGCGAGAGGGCGAAGACGTTCAGCCGGAAGTAGAGGTCCTCCCTGAACCGCCCCGCGGCAACCTCGGCGGAGAGATCCTTGGAGGTCGCCGATACCACCCGCACGTCCACCTTTTTCGAGGTTGCCCCCCCTACCCTGCGGATCTCCTCCTCCTGCAGCACCCGCAACAGTTTGACCTGCAAGGGGAGCGGCAGCTCGGCGATCTCGTCCAGAAACAGCGTGCCGCCGTGGGCCTGTTCGAAGAGCCCGGCCTTGTCGTGGCTCGCGTCGGTGAAAGCGCCCTTGACGTGCCCGAAGAGCTCGCTCTCCAAAAGTTGGGCGGGAATGGCGCCGCAGTTGACGGCGACGAAAGGCTCGTCCTTGCGCGCCCCGTTGTAATGCAGCGCCTTGGCGATCAGCTCCTTGCCGGTGCCCGATTCGCCCAGGATGAGCACGGTGGTCTTGTGGCCGGAGAGCTTCCTGACCACCTGGAAGATCTCCGCCATCTTGTCGCTTCTGCTGACGATGTTGCCAAAGGAGCAGCCGCGCCCCACTTCCTCGCGCAGCTTGGAGTTCTCCTCCTTCAGCCGTTCCCGCTCCTCGGCCTTCTTCAGCACCAGCGAGATCTCGTCGCTGTTGAAGGGCTTGGAGATGTAGTCGTAGGCGCCGAGCTTCATGCAGTCGATGGCGTCGTCGACCGAACCGTAGGCCGACATCATGATGACCGTGGCGCCGATTCCGGTTCGGGCGCAGTTGGCGAGGAAAGCCCTGCCGTCCATGACCGGCATCCTGATGTCGCAAAGGATGAAGGAGTAACCGCCGGCTGCGGCTTTCTCCAGCGCCTGAGCGCCGTCGGCGGCGGCATCGGCCTGATAGCCCAGCTTTTTCAGCATGACCTGGAGCATGTGGCGCAGGTTTTCCTCGTCGTCCACCACCAGGATTTTTTTCTTTTCGCCGAACGTCATGCGGAGCCTTCCCCGTTTGCTTTAAAATCCGTTTGCGCCCTGCCCCCGATCCTCAACGTGAACCGGCTCCCCTTGCCGAGCTCGCTCTCCACCGTGATCCTCCCGCCGCAGGAATCGGCGATCCTCGCGGCGATGGCCAGCCCCAGGCCGGTACCCTTCCCCGGCTCCTTGGTGGTGAAAAACGGGTCGAAGACCAGCGGCAGATGCTCGGCCGGCATGCCGTCGCCGTCGTCGATCACCTCGATCAGCACCTCGTCCCCCTCGCGCCTCCCCCGAAGCCGCAACTCGCCCCCTTGAGGCATGGCGTCCCGGGCGTTCATGATCAGGTTGATCAAGAGCTGCTCCAATTGATGGGGATCGGCGTGCACCGCGGGGAGTCCCGGCTCCGCCTCGACCGTGCAGTTCAAGAGCTTCAAGGCCCCTTGGTTGGCGAGCAGCTCCAGCGTCTTCTCCATGAGCGCGGGGAGCGCCACCTGTTCGCGCGCCTCGGCCCTCGGGCGCGCGTAATCCAAGAGCCCCCGGACGATGCGGTCGATGCGGCGCGACTCGGCCTCGATCCGGCGCAGATAGTCGGAGTGCTCGGCGTCCCCGGCAAGCTCCTCTGAGAGGATGCCGGTGTAACCCATGATGGCGGCCAGCGGCGTGCCGATCTCGTGCGCCATGCCGGCGGCCAGGAGCCCCACCGACGCCATCTTCTCGGAGCGGATCGCCTCGCCGCGCGCCTGGGTGATCTGCTCGTTGGCCCGTCTCAGCGAGACGACCTTCTCTTCGACCTCGCTCCTGTTTTCCCGGATCGCAACCACCATGGCGTTGAAGGCGTCGCACAACTCTGTGACCTCCGTGGAGCCGGGAATGTGCACCGCCGCGCCCAGGTCCCCGTCGGCGATCCGGCGAGTCGCCGTCAAGAGCCGGCGAATGGGAAGCACCACGGCGCGCGAGAGGAGATAGGAGCCGAGCACCAGCAGCAGCAGGAAATCCAGCACGAAGTAGGCGAGGAAGAGGTGGCGGGATCCCTGCAGCCGCTCCTGCTCGGCCGCAAGCGACAGAGTAAGGCGGGCGGCGCCGATCACCCTCCCCCGCTCGGTCACCGGCGCGTAGCAACGACCGAACCGGTGGTCCCTGGAAAGCTGAAAGGAGGGGCGGCCGCTGGTCACGGCGCCGGCGATGCCCGCGTCGGGTGCGCCCTGATCGGAGAGCGCGTACAACCGGCGCCCGGCGACGTCGGTCACCAGCAACCCGGCGAAGCTCCTCTCGCCGGCCAGAAGGGCCAGGTACCTGGCGGCGGTGCTCCCGCCCTCGGGCGCCGCCAGCGGGCGGGGCAGGATCTCGACGATGGAGGCGAGCAGCAGCCTGCCGTCCTCCCGCTTCAGGGCGAACAGGTCGTTTTCGGCGGTTTTGAACGAGATCAGGGAGAGCAGTATCCAGGTGAGCACCAGCAGCGAGCTGAGGGCGGAGAGGATATAAAAAGTGAGGCTGAAACGGATAGGTTTCATAGCAGCTTCATCTTCCCAGGTGCAGGTACCAAAAGATGATCCGGTTGCCGCAGAAAATGTAGAGCACGGCGGCGCTGGCCAGGAAGGGCCCGAAGGGGATAGCAAGGGTGGAATCCTTCTTCTGCATGAGCATGACGCCGACGCCGATCACCGAGCCGACCAGGGACGCGGCGAAAATGATGAACAATACCGCTTTCCAGCCGAAGAAGGCGCCCATCATGGCCAAGAGCTTGATGTCGCCCCCCCCCATGCCGTCCTTCTTGGCGATCGCCTGGTAGAGGTAGGCGATCAGCAGCAGACTGCCGCCGCCGGCCACGATGCCGATCAGGGAATTGAGCCAGCCGAAATGGGGAACGAAAAAAGAGACGGCGAAACCGATGACGATCCCCGGCAGGGTGATGGCGTCCGGGATGATCCGGTGCTCCAGGTCGATGAAGGTGAGCACCACCATGGCGCAGCAAAAAAGGAACAAGACGGCGAAGATCGGGGTCGGGCCGAATTTCAGGAACAGCGCCAGGGCGAGCGCGCCGTTCACGAGTTCCACCAGCGGATACTGCGCCGAGATCGACGCGCCGCAGGCGCGGCAGCGCCCCCGGAGCAGGAGGTAGCTCAAGAGCGGTATGTTGTCGTACCAGCGGATCCGGTAATCGCATGAGGTGCAGTGCGAAGGAGGGAACACCACCGACTCGTCCTTGGGCATCCGGCAGATGCAGACGTTCAGGAACGAGCCGACCACGGCGCCCAGGGCGAAGGCGAAAAAGCTGTAGAGGATGGAAGGCGAAACGGACATTGAGCCTCGGTGATATTCGGGATCTGCAAGCGGCCCGGGCGCTTCCCGCCGGCAACGGCCGAGAGCCCCTCATGAGCGCATTTGGCCCAGTATACAGAAAAAGCTAATCGTTTCATAGGAATAAAGCGGGCAGCGGCGTCTAGATGGTGATGCTCTCGCCGGGGGGGAGTTGGGGGGTGCGCGGCACGCTGAAGGAGTTGTAGACCAGGAAGAAGAAAAGAAAGATCACGCCGAAGAGCAGCAGTATGGAAGGCGCCAGCCGCACGCGGGCCTCCCCGGCGCGACCGGGGAGCAGCATACCGGCGGCGGCCACCAGCACGCCGCAGCCTCCGAAGATCCCGCCCAGGAAGAAGCCGAGGAAGGTAACGTGGGCCTCGCCGCCGAAACCGAGAAAGAAGACGCGCGACAGCTCGTCGTGGAAAAAGGTCACCGTCAGCACGCATAGCATGCCCAAGGTGATGCATCTGAGCCCCCTTCGCACCGTTGTCTTGCGCATGGCACCCGCCCCTTGATCCAAGATCTCCCTCACTCGCGGCAACTTACGCCGTTACTCGCACCAACTGACGTCGCCGACCCCTTTTCTCAACACCTCCGGGACGTCGCCGATCAGGCTGACCACCGAGCTCACGTCCGCCGTCAGGTCTCCGCCGTCGACCACGATATCCAAAAGTTTCCCCATGTCGGTTTCCACCTGCCAGGGGTTGCCGATCGGGTCCTCCCCGGAAAGGTTGGCGCTGGTGGTGACGATCGGGTGCCCCAACTCCTTGACGATGGCAAGGCAGATCTCGTTATCGGGTATCCTGATCCCCACCGTGCGCTGCTTGGTCAAAAGCAGGTCGGGCACCACCGAATTCGCCTCAAGCACGAAGGTATAGGGACCGGGAAGCAGGCGTCGCAAAAGCTTGAAGGCGTAATTGCTGACCTTCGCATAGCGGGCGATCTCGGAGAGGTCCGCGCAGATGAAGGAGAACGGCTTCTTGCGCTCGCGCTGCTTGATCAGGTAGATCCTCTCGATCCCTTTTTTGCTGAAGATGCTGCAGCCGATGCCGTAGGTGGTATCCGTCGGATAGGCCACCACGCCGCCGTTTTTCAGGGTCTCCACCACCTTGGAGATCAAGCGGGGCTGGGGGTTGTCGGGGTTTATTTCCAGCAGCATACGCTAGTCACCGGGGTTGAGCCCCAAGAGAGGCTCGTGGACGAAGCGGCCGTCCTTCTGGATCAGGATATCGTCGAACCAGAGCTCGCCGTCGCCGGTCAGTATCTTCACAAGGTCCCAATGGACCGCGGAGCGGTTGCCGTTGTCGCACTCGTCGTAGGCCTGGCCGGGGGTGAAGTGAATGGAACCGAAGATCTTTTCGTCGAACAAGATATTGCGCATCGGCACCCGGATGCGCGGGTTGACTCCCACCGCGAATTCGCCCACGTAGCGCGCCCCCTCGTCGGTGTCGAGGATCCGGTTCAGCTCCTCGTCCATGCCCGGGGAGTTGGCCCCGACGATGCGGCCCTGCGCGAATTCGAGCCGCACGTTGTTGAACTCTTTCCCCTGGTAGATGCTCGGGCAGTTGTAGGTGATGTAACCCTCGACCGAATCGCGCACCGGCGCCGTGAACACCTCGCCGTCGGGGATGTTCAGGCGGCCGTCGCACTTGATGCCGGGGAGCCCCTTGATGCTGAAAGAGAGGTCCGTGTCGCTGGAGACGATGCGCACCCGGTCGGCCGCGTCCAGGCAGGCTTTGAGCGCGTCCTGTTTTTTCGATTCCTGTTCCCAGTCCATGCAGCAGGCGGCGAAGAGGTAATCCTCGTATTCGTCCAGGCTCATGCGCGCTTCCTGGGCCGCGCCGTGGGTCGGGTAGCGGGTGATCACCCAGCGGGTTTTCTTCACGCGCCGGTCGGTGATCGGGCGCACCACCTTGGACCAGGCGATCATGTTGGCCTGGTTGGCGTTGGCCATCACCATCGAGTTGTCGGCGGCGGCGAGGCCGATATAGACGTCCACCTTCTTCATGAATTCGAGCTTGTGTTCCGGGAAGTAGGCGAGTTGCTCGGGCGAGGCGGCGTTGTAGAAATAGCGGTTGATGTCGGCGACGGTGAAGTCGTACTCCACGTACTTCGCCCCTTTTTCCAGGCAGAGCGCGTAGAGTTCCTTCACCAGCGGCGTCCCCTCAAGGCCGGCGCAGGAGATCAGCACCACGTCGCCCGGTTGCACGCGGGCCGAGTAGTTCACCAGCACTTCCGCAAATTTTCTAAGCCGAGGATCTTTCATAAACACACCTTTTAGGCAGAATTAAAAATAAAACCTAACTACAAGGCTTCTACCACAGAGGTACACAGAGGCACTCAGAGGAGATCAAAAGCGAGGTACATCTAAAAAAAAGCTTAAAAGTTTTTCGGTAAAACTCAAATACAGAAACGAAAAACAAGACGGAGGCTTGATCCTAACAATTTTTTGTTTTACCCTAGTCTTGGTTTTCCCGTCTTGGGTTTTCCTCTGTGTGACTCTGTGTACCTCTGTGGTGAAAGCTTTTGAGATTGGTTTTAACCAGAATCTTCAGCCTTTCCTCAGATTTCCTCAGATTTTCTCCGTGGCAAATGGTTTAAAGTTTTCGCCCGGTATGTCCGAATCCGCCGCTCCCCCGGGTGCTTTCCCCGAGTTCCTCGACCTCAACGAACTCGGCCCTTTCGCAGCGCGCGAACACCAACTGGGCGATCCGCTCGCCGTCGCCGATGGTGAAGGGCTCGGAACCGAAATTTATCAGGATCACGCCGATCTCGCCGCGGTAATCGGCGTCGATGGTGCCGGGCGAATTCACCAGCGAGATGCCGTGCCTGAGCGCCAAGCCGCTGCGCGGCCTGACCTGCCCCTCGAAGCCGGGCGGGATCTCCACGGCGATGCCGGTCGGCACCAGCGCGCGCTCTCCGGGTTGCAGGGTGAAACCGCTCTCCAGCGCCGCGTGCAGGTCGACCCCCGCCGCATGCTCCGTCATGTAGCGCGGCAGCGGACCGGGCCGCAATCTCTTTATCCCGACCGCTAAGCCACTCATTTTAGACGTTTATGTCGGAAGGTGCAAAGGAAGTAGCGCCGACCCTTCCCATCATGACCAGGGTGAGGGCGGAATTGTCGAGGAGGTCGTTGGCAAGCCGCTGGACGCTCTCGGCGTCTACCCGATCGAAGCCGTCCATGATGCCGGAGAGCGGCATGGGCGCGCCGAAGTAGATCTCGTTCTTGGCCAGCCGGGACATGCGGTTGTCGCTCGACTCCAGGGAGAGGAGCAGATTCCCCTTGAGTTGCTCGCGCGCCCCCTCAAGCTGGTCCTCCGGCACCGGTTCGCTCTTGAAGCGCGAAAGCTCCCTGAGCATGATCTCCAAAAGCTGCGGGCGATTCTCGGGACTGGCGCCGGCGTAGACCACCATCGAACCGGCGTCGGCGTGCGAGGCGATGTAGGAATAGACGGAGTAGGCGAGACCGCTCTTTTCGCGCACCTCCTGGAACAGCCGCGAACTCATGGAGCCGCCCAGGATCGCGTTCATGATGAAGGCGTCGTAGCGCCGGGGATCGTTTTGCTGCACCCCCTTGAGCCCCAGGCAGACGTGCACCTGCTCCAGATCCTTTTCCACCAGCTCGATCCGGCGCTGATAGACCGGCGGCGCCGACTCCTGCCGCCCGTTCCCCGCCGCTATCGCCTCCAGGTGCGGCCGCAAAAGGGCCAGCAGCTCGTCGTGGCTGAGGTTGCCGGCGGCGGTGACGATGATGTCCTGGCCGCGGTACATCTGCTCCTTGTAGGCGACGATGGCATCCCTGCTGAGCCCGGAGACGCTTTCGACGTCGCCCAGAATCGACATGCCGAGCGGGTGTCCCATCCAGAAATGCTGGTGAAAGAGGTCGTGAATCAGATCGTCGGGGGTGTCCTCCATCATGTTGATCTCTTGAAGCACCACGCGGCGCTCCTTTTCGATCTCTTCGGCGTCGAAGACTGAATGGAGGAAGATGTCGGTCAGGAGATCGACCGCTCTGGGGAGGAACTTGTCCAGCACTTTCGCGTAATAGCAGACGTACTCGCGGCTGGTGAAGGCGTTCAAGACGCCTCCCACCGAATCTATCTCGCGGGCGATGTCCAACGCGCTGCGCCGGTCGGTTCCCTTGAAGAGGAGGTGCTCGATGAAGTGGGCGACGCCGTTCGACTCCCGCCGTTCGTGGCGGGAGCCGTTGGCGACCCAAATACCGATGGAGACGGAGCTGGCGTACGGCATCCGTTCGGAAATGACGCGGATGCCGTTATCTAGGATGGTCTTTTTTATCATGAGGAGAACTATACCCGATAAGGTTAAAAAAGCCAGCTTGCCGTGCTAATGAATTTTATTCCGTGAAGGTGGCGCCCAGCGCCTCTTTCCTGGAGAGCTTGATCTTGCCCTGTTTGTCGATGCCGATGCACTTCACCAGCACCCGATCGCCCTCTTTCAGCACGTCGGTGACGTTCTTCACCCGCTCCGTGTCCAGCTCGGAGACGTGCACCAGGCCGTCGGTGCCGGGGAAGATTTCCACGAAGGCGCCGAATTCCATGACCTTCTTGACGGTGCCCATGTAGAGCTTGCCTTCTTCGGCCTCGGCGGTCAGGTTCCTGATCATCTTGATGGCCAGGTCGCAGGCTTCCTTGTTGGTGGAGGCGATGTTGATCTTGCCCGTGTCGTCGATGTCGATGCTGACGCCGGTCGCCTCGGTGACGCTTCTGATGTTCTTGCCGCCGGAGCCGATGACGTCGCGGATCTTGTCGGTCTTCACCCAGATGGTGGTGATGCGCGGGGCGAAGCCGGAAAGCTCGCTGCGCGACTGGGCGATGGTCTTGGCCATCTCCCCCAGGATATGGATCCTGCCGTCCTTGGCTTGGGCCAGCGCGGCCTTCATGATCTCGCGGGTCACGCCGCCGATCTTGATGTCCATCTGCAGCGCGGTCACGCCTTGGGCGGTGCCGGCGACCTTGAAGTCCATGTCGCCCAGGTGATCCTCGTCGCCCAGGATGTCGGAGAGGATGGCGAAGTCGTCCCCTTCCTTGATCAGGCCCATGGCGATGCCGGCTACCGGCGCCTTGATCGGGATGCCAGCGTCCATCATCGACAGCGAGCCGCCGCAGACGGTGGCCATCGAGGAGGATCCGTTGCTCTCGGTGATGTCCGAGACGATCCTGATAGTGTAGGGGAAGTCGTCGTGCTTGGGGAGCACCTTTTGCAGGGCGCGCTCGGCGAGCATGCCGTGGCCGATCTCGCGACGGCCCGGGGCCAGCCTGAAGCTGGTCTCGCCCACGGAGTACGGGGGGAAGTTGTAATGCAGGAGGAAGCGCTTCCTGGAATCGCCGTAGAGCGAATCGATGCGCTGCTCGTCGACCGAGGTGCCGAGGGTGGCGGCCACGATGGACTGGGTCTCGCCGCGGGTGAAGAGCGCGGAGCCGTGGGCGCGCGGCAGAAGGCTCACCTCGGTGGAGATGGCGCGGATGGTCTTGGTGTCGCGGCCGTCGATGCGCTCGCCGTCCTTGATGATGTGCTCGCGCACCAGGTCGTACTCGAGGTCGTTGATGAACCCCTTGATCTCCTTCTCGGCCCCTTCGAACTCGGGAACCAGGGCGGTGGCGGTCTCCTTGGCGATGGTGTCGATCGCCGTGTGGCGCTCGCCCTTGGTCTTGATGCGCACCGCGGCTTTCATCCCTTCGCGGGCGATGGAGGCGACGCGCTCTTTCAACTGCTCGTTCACGACCACCGGGGCGATCTCGCGCTTGGCCACGCCGGCCTTGGCGGTCAGTTCCAGCTGGGCGGCGAGGATCGGCTGCACCGCGGCGTGCCCGAAGAAGATCGCTTCCAGGAGATCGTCCTCGGAGACCTCGGAGGCGCTCCCTTCCACCATCAGGATCGCGTCCTGGCTGGCGGCGATGACGATTTCCAGGTCGCTCTTCTCAAGCTCCTCGGCGGTGGGGTTGCCGATGAAGACGCCGTCCACGCGTCCCACCTTGATGCCGGCGATCGGGCCGGCGAAGGGGGCGTCGGACACCATCAGGGCCGCCGAGGCGCCGATCATGGCGAGGATGGCCGGATCGTTGTCCTTGTCGGCCGACATCACGGTCGCCATCACCTGGGTGTCGTTCATGAAGTTTTCCGGGAACAGCGGACGGATGGGGCGGTCGATCAGACGGCAGGTGAGGGTCTCGGGATCCGAGGGCCTCCCTTCGCGCTTGAAGAAGCTGCCGGGGATCTTGCCGCCCGCGTAGGCCTTCTCCTGATAGTTGACGGTGAGCGGGAAGAAGCCCTGCCCTTCCTTGGCGGTCTTCATGGCGACGGCGGTGACCAGCACCATGGTGTCGCCGCTCTTCATCATGACCGCGCCGCTTGCCTGCTTGGCGATCTTGCCGGTGGAAATGGTGATGGTTTTGCCGCAGCATTCTGCCTGTACTATGTGTTCCATCTTGTTAGGCCTCCTGATTTTGCACCTGTTGGATGTGGTGTTGGGGCCGCCGAAAAAAGGGCCTTGCGGGCAGCGTGCCGCAGGGCGGTTTTATCCACGTCCCCAACAAAGAAAAGGGCACAAGGCCCTTGATGAATCCCGGCGAGTGGCCTAAGGCTGAAAGCTCGGGGAAAAACCCGTTGCCGTTTGCCTTGAGCGCAGTTGTCGGGATAGCTGAATGCGACAAACGGGCAAAGGGCGAAAGGCGAGAGGGCAAAGGGCGATCGCCATTTTCCCCCGGCCTTTCGCCTTGTGCCGTGAGCCGCACCTTCTACCTTCTGATGCCGAGCTTCTCGATGATGGACTTGTACCTGTCCACATCTTTGCGCTTCAGATAATCAAGCAGTCCCCTTCTCTGACCGACTATCTTCAACAGCCCGCGACGGCTGTGGTGATCTTTCTTGTGGGTCTTGAAGTGCTCGGTCAGATAGGTGATCCGCTCCGAAAGAATTGCAATCTGCACTTCCGGTGAACCAGTGTCCGAGTCGTGCAGCTTATGAGTAGTGATGATTTCCTGTTTCCTGTCCGTTAACAACATGTGATTTCCACCCCCTTACCGATCAATTATTTATACCTGTCATTTATACCTGCCCGCGCCGCTTTCGGCCCGGAAAAGATCAATACCGCCAACTATTACCACAAACGCCGACCTGTGTAAAGAATATTACTAATTGAACACCCTCGACAGGCGCAGTCTGTTCGCCTGATCGCATTGCGCCACGGCGGCCAGCCTCCCCTCGGCGTAAAGCCGCAGCTGTCGCCCCGGCGCCAGCTCTGCCGGCAGCGGCTCCAGGAAATCCTCCGCCGCGGGCACCACGCCGTTGCCGACTTTCTTCGCGCCAAGCATCGTCAGCGGCAGAGCCGTCAAATGGGCAAGCGCCCGATCCAGCGGCATGATCAGCCCCTCCTGGTGCTGCGAGGCGGCCAAGGTATCGACGCTCAGCGCGTCGACCTCCCGGAACAAGCCGGAACGGGTGCGCCTTAGTTCCAAAAGGTGCGCCCCGCAACCGAGCGCCTCGCCCAGATCGCTGGCAAGGGTGCGCACGTAGGTGCCGCGCGAGCAACGCACGGTGATGCACGCCTCGGGAAGCCTGATCCAGTCGAAACTCAGGGAGTGAATCAGCACCTCGCGCGTTTCGCGCTCGACCTCGATCCCCTTGCGGGCCAGCTTATAGAGCGGCACGCCGTCGCGCTTCAAGGCGGAAAACATGGGAGGAAGCTGCGAGATGGTCCCCAGAAAGCGCGGCAGTTGCCGCTCCAGGTCCTCGGCGCCAAGCTGCGACCAATCCCGCTCGGCCGTCACCTGACCGGTCCGATCCTGGGTGTCGGTGGAAATGCCCAGGCGCATGATGGCCCGGTACTCCTTTTCCGATTCGTCCAGAAACTGAATCGCCTTGGTGCCGTCGCCGACCGCAACCGGCAGCACGCCGGTGGCGAAAGGGTCGAGCGTACCGGTGTGGCCGACCTTCTTCATGCCGATGGCGCGCCTGACCATGGAGACGATGTCGTGCGAACTGACGCCGGCCTGCTTGTCGATCACGAAAAAACCGTTGAGCATCAGCGGCTGTTTTCCAGGCGGTCGAACACCAGCGACTTCACCTCGGCCAGGCTCCCCTTGACGGTGCAGCCGGCGGCGTTATGGTGCCCCCCGCCGCCGAAGTGGGCGGAGACGGCCGAGACGTCGACCTTCCCCTTGGAGCGGAAGCCGACCTTGAACACACCGTCGCTCACCTCGCGGAAAAAAAGCGCCACCTGCACGCCGCGAATGGAGCGCGGGTAGTTGATGAAGCGGTCGGTGTCCTCGGCGGTCGAGCCGGTAAGCCGGTACATCTCGCGGGTGACGGTGACCGAGGCGTACTCGCCGCTGGGCGAGACGGTAAGATCGGAGAGCGCCAGGGCCAAAAGGGCGATCCGTTGCGGAGGCTCGCTCTCGTACAGATGCTCGGTCACGTCCCAGGCGTTCACCCCCTTGGAGATCATCTCGCCGGCGATGGCGAAAGATTCGGGGTCGGAGTTCGAATAGTGGAAGCTGCCGGTGTCGCTCAGGATGGCGGTGTAGATGCAAAGCGCGGTCGGAAAATCGATCTCGTCCCCCGCCGCCTTGATGATCCGGTAGATCAGCACGGCGGTGGCGCTCGCCTTGTGATCGAGCAGGTTGTGCCGGCCGAAAAGCTCGCACCCCAGGTGGTGGTCGATGTTCACCAGCGCACCGATCCGCTGGCAGGAGGTGATCGCCTTCCCTGCCCGTCTGAACTCGCCCACGTCCAGCACGAAGCAGACGTCGAAATCACGCTCCGGCAGCTCGCTCACCACCCGATCCGCCATCGGCAAAAAGGCGCAGTTGTCGGGCACCGGATCGCACAGGTAGACGGTGACCTCCTTGCCGCGGGCGGCAAGGTAATTGGCCAAGGCCAGCGAGGAGCCGACGGCGTCGGGGTCGGGGCTTTCGTGGCTGGTGACCAGGAAGCTCTTCCCCTGCTCGATCTCGACCAGTATCCCGGTTATCTCAGCTAGTGGTGTCGCCGTCATCCTTTGCGCCTATCTCCTTGAGAATCGATTCGATGTGATAGCCGTACTCGACCGAGGTGTCGTACTTGAACTGGACCTCAGGCGTGAAGCGCATCTTGATGGCCTGGCCGATCTCCTTGCGGATGAAGCCGCGGGCGGAGTTCAGCCCCGCCTCGGTGTTGCGCTTCTCCTCGTCGGAGCCGATCACCGTGAAATAGACGGTCGCCAGGCGCATGTCGGTGATGAGCTTGACGCCGGTGATGGTGACGAAGCCGATGCGCGGGTCCTTGAGCCCCTTGATCAGCAGCTCCGACACCACCTTGTGGATGGCTTCCCCTACCTTGTCTGAACGTTTTACCATGTCTCTCTCTTTTACAGCTTACCGGCGAACTTCTCCATCTCGAAGCACTCGATGATGTCGCCGATCTTGATGTCGTTGTAGTTCTCCAGCGATATGCCGCACTCGTAGCCGGTGGCCACTTCCTTGACGTCGTCCTTGAAGCGGCGCAGGCTGGAGAGTTTGCCCTCGAAGACCACCATGTTGTCGCGCAACAGGCGGACCTGGGCGTTTCTGACGATCTTGCCGTCGGTGACGTAGGAACCCGCCACCATGCCGTGCTTGGGCACCGAGAAGGTCTCCCTGATCTCGGCCCGGCCCAGGTTCTTCTCTTTGAAGGTCGGCTCCAAAAGCCCTTCCATGGCCTTCTTGATGTCGTCGACCGCGTCGTAGATGATGTTGTAGAGCCTGACGTCGACCCCTTCCTTCTCGGCCAGTGCCGCGGCTTTGACCTCGGGCCGCACGTTGAAGCCGAGGATGATGGCGTTGCTGGCGCTGGCCAGGTTGACGTCGGTCTCGGTGATGGCGCCGACCGAGGCATGCAGCACGTTCAGGCGGATGGCGGCGGTGGTGAGTTTTCTGAGCGACTCGGCCACGGCCTCCACGGAGCCCTGCACGTCCCCCTTGACGATGGTGTTCAGGTCTTTCACCTCGCCCTTCTGGATCTTCTCGTAGAGCTGCTCCAGCGAGAGCTTGCTGTGCTTGGCGAGTTCCGTCTCCCTGAGCTTGATCTGGCGGTGGGTGGCGATCTCCTTGGCCTGTTTCTCGTCGGCCAGGGCCACGAAGGTGTCCCCCGCATCCGGGACGCCGGTGAAGCCGATCACCTCGACCGGCATGGCCGGCCCGGCCGCGAGCACCTTCTCGCCGCGGTCGTTCTGCATGGCGCGCACCCGGCCGTAATGGACGCCGGCCACGAAGTAGTCGCCCCCTTTCAGGGTCCCCTCCTGGACCAGCACCGTGGCCACCGGGCCGCGACCCTTGTCGAGCTTCGCCTCCACGATGGTGCCGCGGGCGGGCTTGTCCGGGTTGGCCTTCAACTCCAGCACGTCGGCCTGCAGGAGGATCATCTCCAGAAGCGATTCCAGGTTGATGCGTTTCTTGGCGGAGACCTCCACGAAGATGGTCTCGCCCCCCCACTCTTCCGAGATCAGGCCGAACTCCATCAGTTCCTGCTTCACCTTGCCGGGACTTGCGTCCGGCTTGTCGATCTTGTTGATGGCGACGATGATCGGCACGCCGGCGGCCTTGGAATGGTTCACCGCCTCGCGGGTCTGCGGCATGACGCCGTCGTCGGCCGCCACCACCAGGATGACGATGTCCGTCACCTTGGCGCCCCTGGCGCGCATGGCGGTGAACGCCTCGTGGCCCGGGGTGTCGAGGAAGGTGATCTTGCGACCGTTCAGCTCCACGTCGTAGGCGCCGATGTGCTGGGTGATCCCCCCTGCCTCGCCGGCGATCACGTTGGCTTCGCGGATGGCGTCCAAAAGCGAGGTCTTGCCGTGGTCGACGTGGCCCATGATGGTCACCACCGGCGGCCTCTTGATCAGCGACTCGGGCGTATCCGGCTCGGCCTCCAGCATCTCGTCGACGTCCAGCGCCACGTTTTCGATCTCGTAGCCGAACTCGGTGGCGAGCAGGGTGGCGGTATCGAAATCGAGCGGGTGGTTGATGGTCGCCATCACCCCCATCTTCATCAGGGCGCGGATCAGGTCGGTCGCCTTGATCCCCATCCGCTTGGCCAGTTCGCCCACGGTAATGGACTCGGTGATCTTGATGATCCTCTTGATGGCCTTGGGAGTGGTGATCTCGGTCTTCTTGCCGATCTGAACCTTCTCGACGAAGCGCTTCTTCCCCTTGGAGCGCGGACCGGGCTCGAAGACCCGCTCGCGCTTGTCGAGCAGATCGGGCTTTTTGAAGGCCTCTTTCTTCTTGACGACGGGCGCGCCCTTCTTGCCGGTCTTGCTGAAATCGGTGACGGGGGCAGCCGGAGCCGCCTTCCTACCCTTGCGACGCTCCTCGGCCAGTGCCGCGGTGTCGATGGGCGCCAGCGGCGCGGGACGGTCGGGACCGCGGGAGGGGCCTGACGGCCTCTCACCGGGACGGCTGCCGGGAGCGGGCCTTTCGCCGGGGCGGCCGGAGGTCGCCGGACGGGGAGCTCCGGGACGGGGCGCGGGACGCTCGGTTCCGGGGCGTTCCACGCCGCGCGGAACGCCCGGACGCGGCGCCGGACGCTCGCCGGGACCGGGGGTGCGCTGGTACTCGCGGCGCTCGGTCGGACGTTGAGCCGGAATCGGGATTTCCACCCGGCCCAGAATCTTGGCCCTGGTCGCGGTCGGCTTATCCAGGTCGGGCTCCACTTTGGCGGCGGCAGGCGCCGCAGCCTGAGCGGCTGCCGGGGCGGGAGCGGCTTGCGGCTTGACGGCCGGTTTGGCGCTCGCCTCCAGCGTCTGGGCCTGAGGCTCGGCAGCCGGCGTCGCCGCCGCAGGGGCGGGCTTTTCGGCCGCAGCTTCGGCGGCGATCGGCGCAGGCTTCTCGGCAGGCGCGGCAGCGGTAGCTGCGGCAGCCGGCGCGGCGGGCGCGGGCTTCTCGGCCGGGGCGGCGGCAGGCGCGGGCTTCTCGACCGGAGCGGGCTTTTCAGCCGGAGCAGTCGCCGCGACAGGGGCCGGTTTGGCAACCGGAGCCGCCTCGATGATCCTGGCCCTCACCGGCTCGGTAACCGGCCGTGTCGGCTTGGCGGCCGCCTCGGGCTCGGCCTTGGCAGGCTGAGCGGGTTCGGCGGCGACTTCCGCAACCGGAGCTGCGGCCGGGGCGGCCTCGGCGGGCGCGCTTTCGGGAGCAGGCTCGACCTTGGAGGCGCGTCGGCGGATCAGAGTGGGCTTCACGCGAACTTCTTCCTGGGAAACCTCTTTGACGGTTGTCTGCGCATGGCCGGACAGTGCCTTGACGTGCACCTCTTCGACAACTGCCATATGGTTGCTGACCGGAGCGCCCATATCGGCAAGCCTCGCCATAAGCTCCTTGTTATCGATCCCCATCTGCTGCGCTAGCTCATATACGCGGGTTTTGCTCATCTACTCACGCTCCTCCTCAAAGAAGTTCCTGTACTTTTCCATTTCCAATCCTAACGACCCGACGAAGCCGCTGTCCACGACAGCCACAACGCTTCTAAGTTCTTTGCCTATCAGTCCGCCAAGATGTTCCTTGGTGAACATGGTCATACAGCGAACGTCTTTGAGCTTTGCCACGCTGCGGAACTTCTCGCCGATGTCGGCCGAGATGTCCGTTGCTATAAAAAGTAAGCCAATGCCGCCCTTCTTGAGTTTCTCCAACACCTGGTCCGAACCCGAGACGATCTTGCCGGCCTTGTTGGCCAGACTCAGATAGGAGGCGATGCGCTCCTCAAGCTTCTCGGTGATCTGCCTGGTCAGGTTCTGGGCTTCGGCACCCAGCACCTCCCCTTTGAAGCCGCGGCTGAACTGTTTCTTCTGCGCGGCGCGGGTCAAGCAGGAAAGCTTCATGCAGGTGTAAACGCCCCTGCCGGGCAACTTCTGCAGCAGATCGGGCACCACTGTCAGATCCGGCGCCAGCACGAAGCGCAGCAGGCTTCCCTTGTCCTTGGTCTCGCGACAGGCAAGGCAACTCCTCTGGGGAATACCTTTGGGCACGATACTAGACCTGCTCCGGTTCCGGCTTCACCGCAGGCTCGGCTGCTTCGGCCTCGGTCTGCGCCTCGTTGCCGGCTTCAACCTCGGTTTCAACTTCAACCTCAACCTCGGCTCCAGCTTCAACCTCACCCTCGGATCCAGCTTCGACTTCGGTTCCAGCCTCGACCTCGCCCTCGGCACCGGCTTCAACCTCGGTTCCGGCTTCTGCTTCTGCCTCAGCCTCGGCTTCCGCCTCTCCCTCGGTGCCGTCAAAGGAGGCGAACTGTTGCAATTCCGCCTCCGCCATGCGGCTTTCGCTCTTGATGTCGATCTTCCAGCCGGTCAATTTGGCCGCCAGACGGACGTTCTGGCCGCGCTTGCCGATGGCCAGGGAAAGCTGGTCGTCCGCCACGATCACTTCCATGGCGTAATCCTCTTCGTCCACATATACCTTGGTGACCACGGCGGGCGCCAAGGCGTTGCAGGCAAAGCGGGCGATGTCGTCGGACCAGGGGATGATGTCGATCTTCTCGCCGCGAAGCTCCGAGACCACGTTCTGCACGCGGCTGCCGCGCATGCCTACGCAGGCGCCGACCGGATCGACGTCCGAATCGTGCGAATAGACGGCGATCTTCGCCCTGCCGCCCGGTTCGCGCACCACGCTCTTGATTTCCACGATCCCCTCGGCGATCTCGGGAACCTCCGCCTCGAACAGCTTGGCCAGCATGGTCGGGTGGGTGCGTGACAGCAGGATCTGCGGCCCTTTGGTGGTCATGCGGATCTCGGTGATCAGCGCCTTCACCCGGTCGCCCTGGCGATACACCTCGCGCGGCGCCTGCTCCTTGTGCGGCAAGAGCGCCTCGGCGCGTCCCAAGTCGACGATCAGATCGCCCTTCTCGAAGCGGCGCACCACGCCGTTGACGATCTCGCCCTGGCGCTCCATGAACTCGTTGAATATCGTTTCCCGCTCGGCTTCACGCACCCGCTGAATGATCACCTGCTTGGCCGTTTGAGCTGCGATCCGGGAAAAGCCGCTGGCGTCCATCTTCATGCCGATGGAGTCGCCGACCTCGACGTCCGGATCCTCTTCGCGCGCCTCGTCGAGTTCGATCTCCCGATAGGAGTCCTGCACCTCGTCGACCACGGTAACGAACTCAAACAGCTCAACTTCGCCGATCTCGGCGTTGTAATGAGCCTCCAAATCGCGGGTATTGCGAAACTTCTTGTTGGCAGCGGTCAGGACCGCCTGCTCCAGCGCCTCCAACACGATACTTTTATCGATACCCTTCTCTTTGACGATCTGGTCAATGGTATGCTTGAGGTTAAAGCTCGTTTCCACGTCACTGTCTCCTTCGACTCGCAGATATATTCTTCAAAAAATCGTTAGAATTCAAACTCGAGATTGGCCTTGGCCACCTTATCCAGCGGGATGGCGGCGTGCTGGCCTTCCTTCAGGTCTATGCCGATGATTCCCCCCTCGATGCCGGTCAGGGTGCCGAGGAAGGTCTTGCGCTTGTTGCCGGCGTCGTCGGCAAGTTGCTCGAAGGTCCTTACCTTGACCAGGCTCCCCAAAAAGCGCTGGTAGTCGGCAAGCTTCTTGAGCGGACGGCAGATACCGGGGGAGGAGACTTCCAAGGTGTAGTTTTCGGGGATGTAGTCCTCGACGTCCAGGATATCGGAAAGCTCCCTGCTGACCCCGGCGCAGTCATCCAAACCGATGCCGCCCTCTTTCTCGATGAAGAGGCGCAACACCATGTCCCTTCCCTCGCGCTTGTATTCCAGAT
>CAIYDQ010000051.1 GCA_903925075.1 uncultured Geobacter sp. | reverse complement strand
CCACGGCGGCAAGGGTAGCGACGCCCACAAGGCGGCGGTAACCGGCGACACCGTCGGCGACCCCTACAAGGACACCGCCGGCCCGGCAGTCAACCCGATGATCAAGATCATCAACATCGTCTCGCTGCTGATCGTGCCGCTCTTGAACAGGATGTGGTGAGGGGCGGATCAGGGCGGGACCGTGGACAACTGGCAAAGAGCTGACCGGGCGACGAAAGGCCGCTCAGGCAAACGAAGGGAGATCGACATGGGCTTCTTGTCAAGCATAGCCGCCAAGCTGAGAGTGCCGGTAATCATGCAGGTGTTGTTGCTGGTGGTCGTCGGCTTTTGTTACCTTTCCAGCGAATACGAGGTCCGCAGCAAGCGCGAGCAGACCAGGGACATGGGGAGCGCGGTCGGGCGCCTGCAGTCCGTCACCATCGACATCCAGTTGTTTCTGCGCGGACAGGGGGATTTCCAGAAGATCGCGGCCGACCTGCGGGAGCAGACCGAGCGCATCGACAAGCTCCCCATCGGGAGGAGCCTCCTCCCCCCGTTGCAACAGACGGCGGCCCAATTGCTAAGTTGCTCGCAGCTCTTCCAGCGCAACGCGGTGATCGAGAAGGAGGTGTTTCAACTCACCAGCTTCTCGGTGGAGCAGTCGGACCGCTTCATCTCCCAGACCAGCGCCAAACTGGCCGACCCCCGGCAGGAGCGCTCCGTGTCCCGCCTGGAGCGGGCGGTCCTCGCCGGCGCGTCGGTAAACAGCGGCACCAACCACGAAATCCAGACCCTGTTCCTGCGCGTGAAATCGGACAGCAGCAGGCGCAAGGAGATGATCTCCTTCCTCGATACCGCCATCAGCAACACGACTTCCGACCTGCAAAAGCTCTCCGGCACCCCCTTCGTCGGCCTCGCTCAAAACGCGCTCAACGCCAACAAGCGGATGCGGGAGCTGGTGCTGGAATACCAGACCAACTGCGACAAGGTCGCCGTAGCCGGCAAGGAGATCGAAAAGCTGAGCGGGTCGATCCGAAGCGAACTGGACCAGTTCTCCCAAAAAAGCATGCTGGCCGGCTACGACTTCTTCAAGGTCAGGATGGTCACCCTGCTGCTGGTGGTCTCCATCGCCGCCGTGATCCTGGCGGCGCTCAATTGGTCGCTGTCGCGCAGCATACTGCGGCCGATCGCGGAGATGACGGCGGTATTGCGCGACATGGCCCAGGGACAGGGCGACCTGACCCGGCGCCTGCCGATCACCAGCAGGGACGAGATCGGCGTGGCCTGCCGGCTGTTCAACACCTTCGTGGAGAAACTGCACGGCATCATCGGCCAGGTGGCCCACACGGCAAGGGAGGTGGCCTCCACCTCGGAAGCGCTCTTCTCCGCGTCGGGTGAACTGGCGGGAGCAACCGAGGAGATGGCGGAAAAGGCGGGTAACCTGGCCACGGCCAGCGAACAGATGGCGGCCACCTTCACCGGCATCGCGGAGAACTGCAACCTGGCGGCCGTAAACTCCAAGCGGGCCAACGGCGCGGCGGCAACCGGGGCGGCGGTGGTGGAATCGACCATCGCCGGCATGGAGCGGATCGCCAACAACACCAGGCTTTCGGCAAGCACCGTCTCGGCGCTGGGCGCGCGCTCCGAGCAGATCGGGGAGATCGTGGCGACCATCGAGGAGATTGCGGACCAGACCAACCTCCTGGCGCTGAACGCCGCCATCGAGGCGGCCCGCGCAGGCGAGCAGGGACGCGGCTTCGCCGTGGTGGCCGACGAGGTGCGCGCCTTGGCCGAGCGCACCACCAAGGCCACCAAGGACATCGGACAGATGATCAAGACCATCCAGGGCGAGACCAGAAAGGCGGTCACCGTGATGGAGGAAGGGGTCATCGAGGTGGACAAGGGGACCGCGGACGCGGCCAAATCGGGAGAGGCCCTGCGGGAAATCATCGCCACCATCAATGAGGTGGCTCTACAGGTAAGCCAGGTAGCGAACGCGACCCGGCAGCAAAGCGCCACCACCAACGAGATTACCAGCAACATCGTCCAGTTGACCCAGGTGGTCCATCACAGTTCGCGCGGCGCCCAGGAATCGGCAACCGCCACCTCCCGGCTTTCCGGCTTCGCGGAAAACATGAGCGACCTGATGCGCCAGTTCAGACTGTAGCGAACGTCGAAAACGGCAAGGGCCGCCGCAGGGAGGCCCTTGCCGTTGCCCTTACTAGTAACTTCCGACGCCGCTTCCGGTCAGGCGCCCGATGAGCCGCGCATGCTCGGGGAATCGGCCCAGCAGCCGGTCCCGGTCGGCCATCTCGAAATCGGCGAAGTCGAACCCGGGAGCCACCGTGCAGCCGACCAGCGCGTACTCCCCCTCCCCCTCCCCTTCCCCCGGCAGTTCGGCTCCGAACCAGCAGCCGGCCGGCGCCACCGCCTGCAAGGAGTCGCCGGCGGCCAGATCTCGCCCCAGTTTCAGCTCCTGGTGCTCCCCGGCCGGCGTGATGACCTGCACCGTCAGCCCCGCTCCGCAGTAGAAATGCCAGATCTCGTCGGACTTGATGCGGTGCAGGGCGGAGAAGTCGCCCCGCTCCAGCAGGAAATAGATGGAGGTGCAAAAGGAGCGCTGACCGCCGAAGCGCTCGGGCAGTGCCTCCGCGGCGATGGTCTCGCTCGAGCGGTAGCTCTCGCGGTACCACCCCCCTTCCGGGTGCCGGGCCAGATTCAACCTTTCGATCAATTCCGCCGCAGTCGGCTCCATGACCACTTCTCCCCCATCGCGCCCCGCCCAAATCGAAACCTGACCATGTCGGCATGCCGCATTTTATTCCCGGCCTTCGCCGGGTGACAGCGCGCGCGAAAAGGACGAATACAAGATTCGCCCCTACCCAACCACGTCACCCGGACTAACGGGAAGCGTCCCGGCAACGCAGCAGGTTCATCGCTTTCATGGTCATCACCACCTCGCCCTGCTGATTGAGCACCTCGATGAAGGAGCGAACCAGACCGCGATCGGGCTTGGAGCGCGAGCGGGAAGCCTCAGTTACCGTCACCCGCACGGACAGGTGGTCCCCCGGGCGCACCGGCCGCAACCAGCGCAACTCGTCCACCCCCGGCGAACTAAGGCTCGCCACCTTGGAGAGATAATGCTCGACATAAAGACGCATCATCATTCCGGCGGTATGCCAACCGCTGGCGATCAGGCCCGAGAAGATGGTCCCTTTGGCCGCTTCGGGATCGGCGTGGAAATCCTGCGGGTCGAAGCGCCTGGCAAAGGAAAGCACCTCTTCCTCTTCGACGGCGATGGAGCCGAATTGGTGCACGGAGCCGGGGAGATAATCCTCGAAGTAGCGATCTTCAATCGGGGCTGCAAAGGTAGCGTCGGCCATTAATTCCTCCTGGTTACATGATCCTTCGTCGTTTCCGCCCTGACGCCGCTTGTCGCTACTTGAAGTCCGACGCGATCGTTGCAATCAGGTCTACCCTGTTGTCTATGAAATCGGGCCTGAATATGCGTCCATCCGTTTTGACGATCCGGTAATTTTCCGGCGCTCTCGACACTTCGGCGTTCGCTATGACGCATTGGTTGGAATCCGCGATAGTGACCTCTTTAGTAAGGGCGATAGAGACCGGCCTGCCGTTGTTTCGGACATTGGGGAACGCCGCATTCCCCGCATCGACGAACCTCAAGCCTGCAGGCAGTTTGACGGGTTTGTGCAGATACGAGCCGTCTCTGCCATGCGCGGTGCGGCAAAGATTGATCGACCCCGACTCGGCCCCGCAGAGCGAAGCCAAACACAACAAGCCTGCCGTCAACATCATAGTTTTCATAGGTCACCTATCTCCAGCAAGTTACCGGCAAAGGAGCGGCAGGGAGGCCGATTCGGGTCGGACTGCACGATACCATGGTTGACGGGGCGAAAGGCAAGCATTCTATTAGCCGTTCGGCATACAAAAGAAGGGCACCGTCGGATGACGGCGCCCTTCTTTTTCGTTTGGTGGCGGGGTTGACGGGGCTCGAACCCGCGACTTCTAGCGTGACAGGCTAGCACTCTAACCGACTGAGCTACAACCCCAAACTGGTCTCTTCAATTGTGCGGAGCGACTTCCTCCGATGACGCCATCTACCTGCTGCAGTTCGCACTCTACTGCTAATGGTGGGCGAAACAGGGATCGAACCTGTGACATCCAGCTTGTAAGGCTGGCGCTCTCCCAGCTGAGCTATTCGCCCATTAGTGATGGCGGGGTT
>CAIYDQ010000050.1 GCA_903925075.1 uncultured Geobacter sp. | reverse complement strand
TGCCCGAGACCGAAGGCGGCGGCGCCCCGACTTTAACCCCCTGCGGCTGGTCGCAACCATGGGCAACGGCCAGGCTCGCCAGGAGCGCAATTGCCGCCAGGAAATTCGGAAACCCCATGGAAGAACCGCTCACTTCTAGTCGCATGTTTTCCCCTGTCAAAATTGCCTTGACGCGATTTATATCATCTTGTATCGGTTACCTGCCACTAAAATATAAAACATGCACAGTTGATTATGAGTTGACAACCAAACAAAAGTAGTTTCTATTTAAGAATGAGCAAGTCGAATTCCCCTGGTGCCGCGAATTCATTACCGCTATAATCGGACCATATGCGCTTCGTTGCCCTGATTCTCTCAATACTGCTGTTTTCGGCGACCCTCGTGGAAGGTTTTCATCACCACGACGACGGCCGCGATCACGACGACTGCCCCGTCTGCGTGGCATCCCTGCACCATAGCGCCGACACGGCGCTGCCATCCCCGATACTGCTTTCCCTGCCGCAGATCTCCCCTACCCTTTTCCCCGAATTCATCCTGGAAACCGTAACCCTTCCCGCCAGCTACGCACCTGGAGACCGCGCCCCTCCCTGCTGAATCCTCATCCATAATGCCGACAGACGAAAACCCGACGCCGGTCTCGGGTCGTGTCCCCGTGCGCCGTTTTTCGGGCACGGACGGCTGCATGGATACTATTGTCATTCTCGCGACTGGTAATTTGACAATTTTGTCGGCAAGACCGAGAAATAGGAGGTGCAATCATGAAAACCATGACCACGCTCATCGCGTTATGCCTGCTGTCTTTGCTTTCTTCGACCGCTTTTGCCCAGACCTTGGAAGATCGTCTGAAGGCCCTCGAAGAGACGGTTCAAAGGCAGGGGCAAATCATCCGTGAGCTAAGAAGTCTCCAGGAACCTGGAAAAAAGCGGGAACAAACGACGGATGTAAAAGATGCCAGCCCCGGCGAAATCGAGGGTGCCGCCGGCCAAACGATGCCGGCAGTGGAGATGCAACAGCAGGTGCAGGAATTGAAGGAAAAAGTGGATCAGGTAGCCGAAGCGCAGACAAAAACCTTCCCGAGCATTTTCAATCCGGCCATAGGTCTTGTGGGCGAAACGATCTTCGGCTATCGCAGCAAAGGACCGTCGCAAACCGGGAGCGACCGTCCCGGAGGGTTCGATGTGTTCCAGCGTTCGGTGGAATTGAATGCCGCCGCCGCCGTGGACCCCTATGCCAAGGCCTACGCGGTAATCAACGCGACGGCGGACCCGGTAACCGGTGAAGCCAACCTGGGCGTCGAAGAAGCTGCGCTGCAAACGACCTCGCTGCCGGGCAACCTGGAAGTGAAGGCCGGCCGGTTCTTCGGCGAATTCGGCCGGCTGGGGTACATTCACGACCATGAGCTCCCGTTCGTCAACCGTCCGCTGGCCCTTGCACAGTACATCGGCGGCGAGTCGAGAACCGACGGCCTGCAGGTCAACTGGCTGCTGCCGATCGACCACTACGTGAGCCTCACCGCGGGAGTTGGCGATCAATTCGGCGGCGACAATCCGCCCAACTCGGTCGGAGATTTCCGCCGCGCCAGTGGGATGAATTATTGGAGCCGCCTGGCCACTTATTTCGATCTGACTCCCGATATTTCCATCGAGCCCGGAATATCCGGCCTCTGGAATCCGAAAACGAATGCGCAGTGGGCCGATCCCGGGGGAGTCAATCCCCCCTTTCCAACGGTAGGCGGCAACACCTTAACCGAGCGGGCACGCCGCCTCTACGGTGCGGACCTGGTGCTAAGCTACAAACCGCTTCGCAACAACCAGTTCGAGGGCGTCGTCTGGGGTACCGAACTCCTCTATAGCGATAACCACTACGACCTATCGACGACTTCGGGGAGCCCCCTTCCGGGTAGCAGCGTCGGTGCCCTGGGGATGTACTCCTATCTCACCTACAAGTTTCACCGGCAATGGTCCAGCGGGTTCCTGTTCGAACGGGTTGAAAACGAGGTAAACAAGCAGGACATAACCTACGCCTACTCGCCCTACGTTACCTGGTCGCTCAGCCACTGGAACCAGCTGCGCCTGCAATATACCCACACCGACCACAGCGCCGCGGCCGGCAGGCCGGCCGACAATGCCGTATATCTACAATGGGCCTGGATCATCGGCGCGCATTCCCATGGCTGGCAGCAACGCTGACCCCAAGGAGGATTACAAAATGAAAATCAGATTGATGCGATTACTGCCCGCACTATTGATCACCGCACTGTTTGGCATGGGTGCGACACCCGCCCATGCGGAAAAAATCAGGATCGTCGCCACCCTCACCGATCTGGCGGACTTTGCCCGCGCCGTGGGAGGAGATTTGGTGGAGGTCAAAAGCCTCGCCACCGGCGTCGAAGACACCCACGGCGTACCGATGAAGCCGAGCTTCGTGCCGGTAATGAATCGTGCGGACCTGCTGATTCTCGTTGGATTCGATTGCGAGCACGCATTTCTTCCGGCCCTGCTGGAAGCGAGCAAAAACCCGCGTATCCAGAATAACCGGCCCGGCTACGTCGATTGCTCCAAGGGGATCATTCCGCGCGATGTGCCGAAGTCCACCGACCATTCCGAAGGAGACGTCCATCCCTACGGTAATCCGCACTACATTCTCGACCCGGTACTGGCGAAGACCGCCATCGGGAACATCTACAACGCGATGGTCGCTTTCTCTCCCCAGCACAAAGCGGAGTTCACCCGTAACCGCGATGCGTACCTCGCCAAACTGAACGCCAAGATTTCCGAGTGGGAAAAAGCGGTCAAGCCGATCAGGGGGACCAAGTTCGTCTCATATCACGAGCATTGGCCCTACTTCGCCGCTCGTTTCGGACTCAACTACGTGGGGACCATTGAATTGAAGCCCGGGGTTGATCCATCCCCCCGTCACATCCAGGCATTGGTGACCGAGATGAAGGCGGAGCATGTCCCGGTCGTCGTGCGCGAACCGCAGTTTCCCGAGAAAGCTCCCAAGCGGATAGCCGAACAGGCAGGCGCGGTCATGGTGACGCTCCCCATCATGCCGGGAGGGGTGCCGAACACGGAAACCTACATCAAGATGATGGACTACATCGTTCGCACCATGGTCGCCGCCGTACCGGCGAAAAAATAAACATCGGAGGATCCGTCCGCCCGTCAGGTTCGGGCGGACGGATTTAAACTGACTATGAATGAAGCACTGATAACTTTGGACAATCTGAGCATCGGCTACAACAACCAGCCGGTTCTCTCCGGTATTTCACTTTGCATCGCCCGCTCAAGTTTCACCGCAATTCTCGGCGCGAACGGTTCGGGAAAATCGACTCTTCTCAAGACCATGCTGGGACTGATCCCCCCGGTCGCCGGACGGATCGAGGCCTCGTCGTCCGGGGTACCGTTGGTATTCGGTTACGTCCCCCAAGCGATCCAATTCGACCAGATCTACCTCTTAACCGGGTTCGACGTCGCACTCATGGGTGTCTATGGTCGTGTCGGCGCCGGACGCATCGTCCCGTCTGCCGAGCGCGCCTTCACCCGCGAGTGCCTGAGTGCGGCGGGAGCGGAAGGATTTGCTGATCAGCGTTTCGCCGAACTCTCCGGCGGTCAGAAGCAACGAGTGCTTATCGCCCGCGCCCTCGCTACCCGTCCGGACATCCTGGTACTCGACGAACCGACTGCGGGGGTTGATCGCGCAGCCACCAAGGCGGTATTGGATTTCATAGGTCGCATCCGAAAGGAAAAAGGGATTACCGTCCTATTGGTAACGCACGATTTCGCCTCGGTACGTCACCATGCCGAACAGGTTATCTGGCTCTACGACGGCAAGCTCACCCATGGCGCTGCCGGGGAACTGCTGAGCACCGAACACATGGCTGAGATTTTTGAACTGGGGATCGCTTAACATGGATATATTTCATCAAATATTATCGCCCGATTTTCTACTGAGGAACACGATTTATACGAGCGTGCTGGTCGGCTTTGCCTGCCCCGTGGTGGGAGTATTTCTTCTGGTGCGCCGCTTGGTGTTCATGGGGGTCGCACTGCCGCAGATCTCCTCCACCGGCGTCGCCATCGCCCTCTCGCTTCCCATGTGGCTCGGATTCAAGCTCTCCGAGCATAGCTCCCGCAGCGCGCATACACTCGCCTTCATCGGTTCCATCACCTTCACGCTCTCTGCCATATTGATCCTGGCTATTTTGGAAAGACGTGGACGCGGCCAACCGGAGGGGAGGCTTGG
>CAIYDQ010000049.1 GCA_903925075.1 uncultured Geobacter sp. | reverse complement strand
TCCACCAGCGCCCCGCGAGGCAGCCCCTGCACCTCCACCGTGACCCGCGCGGGGGGCTCTTGCGGAAAGCGTCTGCCGTAGATGCCGTTGACCGTGGCGAAATCGGCCAGGCTCGCCAGGTAGATCACCGTCTTCACCACGTTGCCGAAATCGAGTCCGGCAGCAGACAGCAGGGCCTCGATGTTGTTCATCACCATCTCGGTCTCGGCTGCGATGCCGCCCGGGCAGATCTCGCCGGTGGCGGGGTCGAGCGCGATGGCGCCGGAAAGAAAGAGAAAGTCGCCTGCCTTGACCCCTTGGGAATACGGGCCGATCGCCTTAGGCGCCCGTTCCGTGCTGATGATCACCTTTTTCATACCAACCTCCTTCTCTTAGGGCGACGCCCTTCAACACTTCAACCGATCTTAGGGCAACGCCCTTGCTTCCGTCAACTCTTCAACCGCTCCACCTTGATGACGCCCTTGATCTTCATGACCGCGGCGAAGACCTTCTTCAGGTGATCCAGGTCGGTCACGTCCACCTCGAACAGGTTCTCGCCCTTCTTGTCCAGCGTGCTCTGGATGGAGGCGCTGGAGATGTTGGCCTCGCAGTTGGTGATGGCCGTGGCGATGTGCGCCAGTATCCCTTTCATGTCGTTGCACACCACCCTGATCTTCACCGGCAGCGCGCTCTTGCGCCCCTTGTTCCAGGCCACCTCGATGCGGCGCTCGGGCTCCAGCGACGCCACGAACGGACAGTCGGCCGTGTGCACGGTGACGCCGCGCCCCCGGGTGATGAAGCCGGTGATCTCGTCGCCGGGAAGCGGATTGCAGCACTTGCCGAAGCGCACCAGCACCTCCTCAACGCCGCTGATCTGGATGGCGCTGGAGGATTTCCCCTTGAGCCGGTCGATCACCTTGCCGATCCGGGTTTCCTTGTGCTCCTTGGCCGCCTCCAGCTTCTCCGCCGGAATCAGCTTGGAGAGCACCTGGTTGCAGGAGAGCTTGCCGTAGCCGACCGACGCCATCAGGTCGTCCTCGGCCTGGAAGCCGAACTCGATCGCCACCTTCTTTATTTCGCCGGTCTTTTGCAGCTTGCCGAAGTTGAGCGAGTAGCGGCGGAATTCCTTCTCGCAGATCTCGTGCCCCAGGGTGATGCTCCGTAGCCGCTCCTCGGTCTTCACCCAGGCCCTGATCTTGTTGCGGGCGCGGGAACTCTTGACGATCTTCAGCCAATCCTTGCTCGGCGTGTGGTGCGGCGAGGTGATCACCTCGACGATGTCGCCGGTCATCAGCTCGTACTTCAAGGGGACCAGCTTGCCGTTCACCTTGGCTCCGACGCAGCGATGCCCCACGTCGGTGTGCACGCTGTAGGCGAAGTCGATCGGGGTGGAGCCCTTGGGGAAGCCTTTCACGTCCCCCTTGGGAGTGAATATGAAGACGTCCTCCGGAAAGAGCTCGACCCGGACCGTGTCCATGAACTCCTTGGAGTCGTCCAGTTCCTGCTGCCATTCGAGCAGTTGCCTGATCCAGGTGAAGCGCTTCACCTCTTTCTCGTCGTACCCCTTGCCTTCCTTGTACTTCCAGTGCGCCGCGATCCCCGACTCCGCCACCCGGTGCATCTCGGAGGTCCGGATCTGCACCTCCATGCGCTCGCCGTGGGGTCCGATCACCGTCGTGTGCAGCGACTGGTACATGTTCCCCTTGGGCATGGCGATGTAATCTTTGAAGCGGCCCGGAATCGGCTTCCAGGTGGAGTGGATCACCCCCAGCACCTCGTAGCACTCCCGGATATCGTCCACCGAGACCCTGATGGCGGTCAGGTCGTAGATCTCGTCGATATCGACGTTGCGGCTCTCCATCTTGCGGTAAATGGAATAGAGGTGCTTGGAGCGCCCCGAGACGTCCCCCTTGATGCCGTGCTCCTGGAGCTGCTTCTTGATGATCTCCTTGACGGTGGTGACGTAGGATTCGCGCTCCTGCTTCTTCTTGGCGACCTTGGAGGCGAGGTCGTAATAGAGCTGCGGCTCCAGGTACCGGAAGGAGAGATCCTCCAGCTCCCCCTTGACCCAGGAAATGCCGAGCCGGTTGGCGATGGGGGCGTAGATGTCGAGCGTCTCTTTGGCGATGGTGCGCTGCTTTGGCTCCGGCTGGAACTCGAGGGTGCGCATGTTGTGCAGCCGGTCCGCCAGTTTCACCAGGATCACCCGGATGTCGTTGGCCATGGCGAGCAGCATCTTGCGGAAGTTCTCGGCCTGGCTCTCCTCCTTGGTCTTGAAGTGGATCTTCCCGATCTTGGTGACGCCGTCCACAAGCCTCGCCACTTCCTCGCCGAACAGCGACTCCAGCTCTTCGTGGGTGGTCAGGGTGTCTTCGACGGTATCGTGCAAGAGACCGGTCACCACGGTGGAGATGTCCAGACGCAGGTCGGCCAGGATGCCGGCCACTTCCATCGGGTGGATCAGGTAGGGCTCGCCGGAGAGCCTGGTCTGCCCCTGATGCACCTTGGCGCAGAAGACGTAGGCCTTGCGCAAGAGGTCCAGATCGCACCCCGGGTTGTAGGAGGCCACCTTGTCGAGTATGTCGTTGAGTCGTATCATGCCTGTGCCATTTCCCGGAAAAAGAAGGGGCCGGCGGCCCCCGGGGCTCTCCCCTTAGCCGTCAGCCCCCAGCCGAGCGCAAAAAAAAGGAGACGCGCAGCTGCCCCCTTTTGGTTAGTTAACGGCCCTTTTTCCCGCCGATTTCGCAGCCGATCTTGCCGGCGGCGATTTCCCTCAGTGAGACCACCACGTTCTTGTTGGCGCCCCTGTTGTCGATCAGCGGTTTCGCCCCCTTGAAAAGCTGCTTCACCCTTTTGGAGGCGAGCATGACGAGCAGGAAGCGGTTGTCCACCTTTTCGAGACAATCTTCTACGGTAACCCTGGCCATAATTAATCCCCTTTGTGTGCTTCTTACGTCGAACTATATGTCGAAGATGGTGGAAAGCCCCTGGATCAGCCGCAGGGCCCTGCACTGCTCGGCGATCAGCACGCTTTTCAGCTGCTCCACCGCCTCGCTGAACTTGTCGTTCACGATGATGTAGTCGTACCAGCGGGCTTCCTTGATTTCGCCGGCGGCGTTGTTGATCCTGCGTTCGATCACTTCGGGAGCGTCGGAGGAGCGGTTGTCCAACCGGCGCCTGAGTTCGGCGATGCTCGGGGGAAGCACGAAAATGTAGACGCCCCCTTCGAAGCGTCCCTTCAACTGCCTGGCGCCCTGGCAGTCTATGTCCAGGATCAGGTCGATCCCCTGTGCGCGCGACTCCTTCAGGGTCTCCAGCGAGGTGCCGTACAGGTTGCCGTGAACCTCGGCCCACTCCGCGAACTCGCCTGCCGACGCCATCCGGGAGAATTCCGCATGCTCCACAAAAAAATAATCACGCCCGTGCACCTCTCCGACTCGGGGAGGGCGCGTCGTGTAGCTGACAGAATGGCGCAAACCGGGGAAAATGTCAATTATTTCCTTGCAGAGCGTGGTCTTGCCGGCGCCGGAGGGGGCCGACATCACGTAGAGGACGCCTTCACGTTTCATGCTGTTCACCCGTTTTCCCCATCGTCATTCGATGTTTTGCACCTGTTCGCGGATCTTTTCCAGCTCGCCCTTCAACTCCACCACGCAGGCGGCGATGGCGGCGTCGTTGGCCTTGGAGCCGATGGTGTTCACTTCGCGGTTGATCTCCTGCAGCAGGAAATCGAGCTTGCGCCCGACCGGCTCGTTGCGGTCCAGGGTCTCGTCGAACTGGCGCAGGTGGCTTTCCAGTCTCACCAGCTCCTCGGTGATGTCGCACTTCTCGGCAAGCAGCGCCACCTCCAGCGCGATGCGCTCGTCGGACAGACCGGAGTCCCCGCACAGCTGGGCGATGCGCTCCTTGAGCCTGGCCGCGTATTCCGAGACCACCGAGGGGGCGCGTCCCGCCACCTGCCCGATAAACCCGCTCAACAGCTCGCGTCGTTTCCGGAAGTCCGCCAAAAGCGACTCGCCCTCGAAAAGCCTCATCTGGTCCACCTGGGAAAGCGCGTCCGCCAGCGCGGCCAGCAGTTCCTCGGGGATCTCCTCGACGCTGGCCTCGGCCTCGGCCGCCACCGTCACCACGTCCCGTTGCGCGGCGATCAGCGCCAGATCCACCTCGCCCCCCAGCCCCAGAGCCTCGGCTATGCTGTTGAAGGCCTTGTAATAGCCGCGGGCCAGCGGCAGATTGGCGGTCGGCACCCCGAGGGCCATGGCGCCCTCGACCTGAATGAAGACGTCGATCTTGCCGCGGCTGAGCCTCTCGGCCACCCGCTTCTTCAGGTCGTTCTCGAACTTCAGCAGCGCCCGGGGGAGCTTCACGGTGATTTCGCCGTAGCGGTGGTTCACGCAGCGCACCTCGACGGTGAACCGCCCCGTCCCATACAGCGACTCGCCCTTGCCGTAACCGGTCATGCTCTTGATCATCGAATTCCCCCCCCGAAAACTTCATGCTGGAATGGGCGCTAGCGCGCGTCGAACAACTTTTTCTCCCAACGCCAGGCATCCGTGATGATGGTGTTGAGATCCGCATGCAAGGGGCTCCAGCCGAGCACGGCGCGGATGCGATCGGCGACGGCGATCAGGCTGGCCGGATCGCCCGGACGGCGCGGCGCGAGAAAAACCGGGAAATCCACGCCGCTCACCCTCTTCACCACCTCGATCACCTCGCGCACGCTCTCGCCCTGGCCGTAACCGACGTTGATGGCGGTGGAAGCGCCCCCTTTTTCCAGATAGTTGAGAGCGTACAGATGCGCCGCGGCCAGGTCCTCGATGTGGATGTAGTCGCGCACGCCGGTGCCGTCGGGCGTATCGTAGTCGGTGCCGAAGATGGAAACTCCGTCGCGCATGCCCAGGGCCGCCTGACAGGCAACCTTGATCAGATGGGTGGCGTCCGGCGTGCGCTGCCCCATCCTGGCCAGCGGATCCGCGCCCGCCACGTTGAAGTAGCGCAGCGCCACGAAGGAAAATCCATGGGCGAGGGCTGCGTCGCGCAGCATCCACTCGCTCATCAGCTTGGAGGTGCCGTAGGGGTTGATCGGCTGGGTGACGCTGGTCTCCGAGGCGGCGCCGTCCCGCGGCATGCCGTAGATCGCGGCGGTGCTGGAGAAGATGAAACGCTCGACGCCATGTTCGACGCAGGCCTGCAGCAGGTTCAGCGTGTTCCGTGTGTTGTTCGCGTAGTACTTAAGGGGAAGATACACCGATTCGGGGGCGATGATGGCGGCGGCGAAATGCAGCACGGATTTGCAGCCGGTCTCGCGCAGCGCCTGGTCGAGCGCGGCTCGGTCCGCCAGGTCGCCCACGATCAGCCTCTCCCCGTGGAGCAGGGCGTCGGCGGATCCCGTGGACAGGTTGTCGAAAACCACCACCTCGCGGCCGGCCTCGGAGAGTTGCCTCACCACGTGACTGCCGATATAACCAGCTCCACCGGTAACTAGGATTGCGCCCATGGAAGTCTCCCCGCTCTCTGCCTGCCTGAATTAGATAAGGGCCTAGCCTTTGGACTAAACCCTCTATGCCGTACCAGAATCGGTGTTTCAGTCGGTTAGATATAACATTTAACCAAAGCCCGCGCAACGATTAAATAAGTCTAACCAGCGTTCATTGCTGGAGTCGCCGGCATGCCGACCGGTAGCTGCCGGCATCGGAGGATGTCAAGGCTCCCGACATGACCGGCCATCGGGTGAGGATTGGGGACCACCGGCGCCCTCGGCGCCTCCCGAGGCCGCACGCCTGCGTCCCCCCTTAAAGAGCTCGACGACAGCTTTTCGTCTTGACACGGTCCGGGCAACATACTATATTTCTTTAATCAAAAATAGCCAAGGAGATGCGCATTGAACACCATCAACCCCTTCGATCTTGCCTTCGAACAATACCAACTGCTGAAAGACAAACTCGGCGCCACCGGCGATCCCCAAGAAAAAAACATCCTCTTCAAACGGCTGGTCAACCTGCTTGCGGTCATGGAATTCCTCGTTTCCCTGAACAAGACACCCTGACGACCTGGTCAATCGCAGCGCCTCCTTCGGATTAGGCTTGAAACTCTTTGCGTCATGCGCCACTCTAGGTCAATAAGCAGCGATTCCAAGGAAGAGGTGCGCCATGATTACCAGCAGCGAGCCAAGGAGCGGACAGCGCCCGCCAATGCCTCTATGGGCGGCCTCCTGCACCTTGCTGGCCGGCCGTGAAGAGGAGTTTTTCAAGCACTTCGCGAAAACCTCCCGCAGCCTGCAAGCCGACGACGTCCACGACTTGCGCGTCGCCTCGCGCCGGTTGCGGGAAGCGGTGGCGCTCTGCGCCCCTCGCCCTGCCGGCAAAAAAGCCAGCCGGGTGGTAAAGCAGATCAAAGCGGTGACCGGCATGCTTGGCGAGCTGCGCAACAGCGACGAGGCGGTGCTCTTTTTCAGCTCGCTCGCCTCGCAGGAGAGCGCCCCATGCGCCGACCAGCTCGAGGCGCTGTTGAGCGTCCTGCGCCGGGAACGGGAGCAGGCCCACCGGAAACTGGAAAAACGGATGACGGACCTGGATCAAAAAGCGCTGCGGGCCGGCCTCGCCGCGCTTTGGGGCGGCCAGAACCTGTACCGCAAAAGCGAAGTCGACCCCTTCATGAGCATGCGTTTTTTCGCTTTCCACGCCCTGACTGAGCGCTCCCAACCGCTGGTCGAGCTGCTGCCGCTGGCCGTCATGGAAAACAACAGCCAGGATCAGCACCGACTGCGCATCGCCGTGAAGAAGATGCGCTACCGGCTGGAGATCCTCGCTCCGCTGCTAAAAAGCGGCTATCAGGAACTGCACGACGCGCTCAAGGGGTATCAGGACGTGCTGGGAAAGCTGCATGATCTGGATGTCTTCCGGGATCTCGTGCAGGATCGAGTCGCGGACGCGGCCGGCCGGGAGCACCTGCTGCAGGTCATGGCGCACCGGCGCGGCATGCTCTTTGGCTCGTTTCAGCGGATGCTGGAGCGCTTTCCCATGGAGAGCATCGGGGCGAAGGCCAGGGAGGCGCTGTAAGGCGACCCTTGCGAGCCCCCCCAGCGAAGGCGATCAGCGCGCCGACGGTGCCTCGACGCTAAGGAAGCCACCCGCGAGCGCGATCAACGCGCCGGCGGTCGCCCGACAGACTTGGGCGGCAAAAGAGAGGTTCAGGGTGGCCAAGGTGTCGCTCGCCTGGTGATAGTGAGGGTTGCGGAACTGCGTGGTGTCCGTCACCATGACGGCAGGGTACCCCTGGTCCCAAAAGGGGGCGTGATCGGACCTTCTGGTGTCCGGGAGCATCTCGCCGTTGCCGGGGACCACCAGCGAGAGACAAGGCAAGGGTAGCCGATAGCGCTCGATCGATTGGCTGAAGGCCTGCACCACTCCCCGGGAAGCATCGTTGCCGATCACCGCGATGAAGTCTCCCGTCTCCGGCACCTTGATCGGTATCCCCTGAGGCGCCGCCTGCACCACGTCCTCGCCGGCGTAGGCCACCGACTCCAGCACCAGCACCGCCTCGATCTCCCAACCCTGTTCCCGAGCGAACCTCGCCAGCGCGCCGCTCCCCCTGACGCCGGCGCCCCTCTCGTCTTCCCCGCCGTTTTCCTCCAGGTTCGCGCCCACGAACAAGACGCTCTTTTCGAACTGCAGCGAGTTGAGGATAGTGGCGACTTCCAAAAGCGCGGCGACGCCGCTGGCATTGTCGTCGGCTCCGGGTGAGACGGAGACCGAGTCGAAATGGGCCAGTACGATCACCCGTTGCTGCGGAAATCGGCTGCCGGCGCGGGTAGCGATGACGTTGGCGAACCGGCGGCCGGCGTCGTCGAAGCAGTGCTCGCTCATGCTGTAGCCCAGCTTGCCCAGGGTGCCGGCCAGGTAATCGCCGGCCTGTTTGAGGGCGGCAGGCGCAGCCAAGGGGTGCCGGACCCCTTCCAGTGCCCCGATGTGCGCGGCTAGCCGCTGCTCCGAGACGTCTTCAAGAAGCTTGCCGAAGATCTCCATCTATTTTCTCCCCTTCACACGCTGTCCGGTGACAGTCGTTCTACGTTCTACGTTCTACGTTCTACGTTCTACGTTCTACGTTCTACGTTCTACGTTCAGCGTTCAGCGTTCAGCGTCCGGCTCGGCCATCAGCAGACGGTTCTTCGGGGTGATGTCCGAGGGAATGGTCTGGGTGTAGACCCGATAGCCTCGGGCGCGCAGCAGCGCCGCCCTGGTGACGTCCACCGCCAGAGCGCCGTCCAGCCACCCCTGCAAACCGCCCCCGTCGGCTGCGCGCAGGTCGTGGCAACAGGGGAGGACGGCCACCCGGCATCCCGCCGCCAGCGCCCGCTCCAACACCAGATCGGTCAGGCCGCCGCAGGCGTGCACGGAAACCACCAGATCGTCGGCAGTCAGGGAAACCTGCTGGATATCCTGCTCGACAAAGGTCAGCCTGCCGGCGAGCCCGGGCCAGTCGGAGCTGAGCTGGGCGGCAAGCAGCGGGGCGTTGTCGGGGATGCGCCGGTCGACGGCCAGCGCCTCCGGAATGTCCCGATCCAACAGCAGCAGTATCTGCGCGAGCAACCCGTGCCCTGCGGCGAGATCGACCACCCTCCCCCCTCGGAACCGGCGATGCACCCGGCGCGCCACCTCCCAAGCCTCGTACAGCTCCTTGCGCGGCAGGCAGCCGGCGCGGCATACGGCCCTGGCAATGCGCTCGAAGAGCGAATCGCCGGCAAAGTAAGGCAGTAGTCGTTCGTTCAGTCGATTGCGAGAAGATCGATCCATAGAGGCCCGCTCGGTAATTCAGTCATGGAGAGGCATGCGAAACAAGACCGCAGGAGCCGCGCGGCGCTTGACAAGAAGAGCCAGACGTAGCAAAATCAGCCAGCTTAAAAGCGTAGTTTTTCATTAATGCCATTTACCCGCAACGGCAATGAGACACGCGTGCATCCGCGATAAAAGGAGAAGCTATGTCCATGGTTACCTGGAACGACGACTTTCTGATCGGCGTGGCGGAGATCGATAAACATCACCGGCGTTTGGTCGAGTTGCTGAACCTGACCCACGACGAGGTAGCGGCGGGGGCGCCTTCGGAGACGGTTGGCCTGGTGCTGGACAAGTTGATCGACTACGCGACCTATCATTTCATCGCCGAAGAACGGCTGATGGAGGCCACCGGCTACCCGGGGTTTGCCGAGCACCGAGAGGAACATGAACGCTTCACCCGCAGGGTGGTGCAAATACAGACCGATTTCTACCGCGATCGCACGGACATTCCCGCCGAGGTGTTGTTGTTTCTAAAGAACTGGCTTACCCACCACATACTCAAGGTCGACGCCCAATTGGGGAGCTTCCTCGCTTCCCAAAAGATCGTCCGGGAGTAACCGATTCCGCTTGGCCCGGTCCGGTCAGGAATGTCCCAGCTGGCCGCGGCCGGTGGGTTGACCGCGATAAAGGAGGCGGACCAGCGCCGTCGCCAGCAAGACCGCGGCTCCGCTGGCTAGATAGCCGGCCCGAAAGCCTTCCACCTTGATCACCGTACCCATGACGATGGAACTGAGCATCATCCCGGCGTAGATGCAGGTGTTGTAGCACCCCATGGCGACCCCGCGCTGTTCCCTGGGCACGATGTCGGCGATCAGGGCGCAGATCACGGTGAAAGCGACCCCCATGCTCACCCCCATGAAGGCGGCGACGGCCATCAGCGAACCGACGGAGCGGCAGAAACCGAAGCCGACCAGCGCCGCGGCGAAAAACGCCAGCCCGCCGTTGACCAGCAGGGTGCGGTCCGCGACCCGGTCGCACCACCGTCCGGAGGGAAGGCGCGACAAGGCGTTGGCCAGGGCCTGGGTCGCGAAGACCAAGCCGACCTCCTGCATGGACATCCCTTGACTGCGGATGTACAGCGGCATGAAGGTCACGAAGGTCCCGAAACCTATGCACCCCCCGACGGTGGCCACCAGGCAGGCGACCAGCCGCCGATTTTTCATGAGCCCGCGCAAGACCGGCATGACGGGGGACGAGTTGCCGGGAGCGCGGGGGCCGGGATTGGGAAGCAACAGGAACGCCACCAGCAGCATGGCGAAGATCAGCGATCCGGAAACAAGGAATACCGAGCGCAGCCCCAGGGCCGTTCCCAGGAAGCCGCCGGCGGCAGGTCCCAGCGTCATGCCGCCGTAGAGGGCCATGGTGTACCAGCCGTAGGCCTGGCCCAGCACCTCCGGGGGCGTGAAATCGGCCACATAGGACATCAAGGTCGGAGAGAACGCGGAGAGCCCCACGCCGAACAGCAGGTAGATGAGCGCCATCTGCGGCAGCGAGTTGCTCCAATACAGCAAAAAAGAGGAGGCGGCCAGCAGCGCCAGTCCCCCTAGCAACGGGAGCCTGCGCCCCAGCCGGTCGGAGGCGAGCCCGGACGGGATGGAGAGCGCCCCCGCCATCAGCATGAAGGCGCTGTTGATCATCCCCACCTGCAAGGTGTCGGCGCCCAGCGAAGCGGCCAGAAGCGGCACCACAGGAATCCGCATGTAGGAGCCCAGGAAGCAGAAGAAACTGATGGTGCAAACGGTCAAGAGCACGCGGGTGGCTGAAGGTCTGGCTGTTTCCATAAGCGGCTTTTGTCCTGTCATTGCTTGCTGCTGTGCCTGGCGCGACGGCAGGCCGGGCCGGGGGTCAAAACTGGATCTGGCACCTTTTCGCATCACCCTCGACCTTGAGCCAGAGCAGGGTCTTTTTGGCGCGGGTGCACCAGTCGCGCACGTCTTTTTCAAAGGTGGGGCAGTTGGCGACCACTTCCAACTGGTCGCCGGCTTTGATTTTGGTCGCCATTACCGTGATCTTCAGGGTCGGTTGCGGGCACTTCAAGCCGCGCGCGTCGAGCAGTTGGGTAGCCATGGTTTTGCCTCCTCAGGTTAGCTGTTGTCAAACGGGCCGAGTCGTTGGACCGACTCGTCCGTCTAGGTGATAGGTCGCCGCGGTTTTTTTCAGCGGCCGGCGAGCAGGGATGCGACCATCTCCGGCAAGGTCTCCTGGAGATGTTCGTCCTTGGTCATGATGGCGTCGATGTCCGGATGGGCCAGTCGCAAAGGTTCGGCGGCCTCGCCGCTGATCAGCAGGAACGGCTTGGCGAATCCCTGGCCGCGCAACTCGGCAAAGAGCTCGACCCCGCTCATGAAAGGCATGTTCATATCCGAGACCACCGCCGCGATGAGAGGATCGCCGTCGATCTTCTCCAGGGCTTCCAGCCCCCCTACGGCGATGACGGTTTCATAGCCGGCCATCTCGATGATCATGGCCGTCAGTTCGGCGGTGAAGGGATCGTCGTCCACCACCAGACTGGTTGCGGTTGCGGCTGCGTCTGTCATGTACCAACTCCTTTGTCTAGGGCGCCTCGTCCAGCGCGCCATGTCTTACGGCGCCTCGGCGGTCGGCCTCATCCGATCAGGCTTTTCACGGTCTCCAACAGGTTGGATTGATCGAAGGCGCCCTTGACGATGTAGGCGTTCGCCCCCACCTGGACGCCGCGCTTCTTGTCCTCGTCCTTTTCCCGCGAGGTGACGATGATGATCGGCACCGCGCGGTAGCGGTCGTCGCCGCGCAGGCATTCGGTGAGCGAGAATCCGTCCAGCCTGGGCATCTCCACGTCGGTGATCACCAGGTCGTAGAGCTTGTCGCGGGTCATTTCCAAGGCTTCCTGGCCGTCCTCGGCCGTCGCCACCGTGTAGCCGTAGGCCTCGAGGATGCTCTTCTCGATCTCTCGGGTATTCAGGGAATCGTCCACCACCAGCACCGTGGAGGCGTGCGCCTCCTTGGCCTGCGGCGCCCTTTTGCCCGGCTGCCCGATCTCCCGCGCCTGCTTCAGGATCTCCGGCACGTGCAGCACGTTGATGATGCTGTTGCGTTCCCCGATGGTGGCGCCGGAGACCAGGCGCAGGTTCTGCAGGTGCTGCGGCAGCGGCTTTACCACCATCTCTTCGCGGCTCACGATATCGTCCACCATGAGCCCCAGTTTTTCTTCGCCGTCTCTGACGATGACCACCGTGATCAGCGCCGGTTCCGGTCCGCTTTGCGGCGGGAGCTTGAGGACGGCGGCCAGGCTCTCCACCGGGATCAGCTGATTGCGCAGCCGGATGGCCCGTTTGTTGACGATCTCGATGATCTCGCAGCGGCCGACCGAGAGCATCTCGACGATGGAGGTGGCCGGCAGAGCGCAGGTTTTGCCGCCGGCCGTGAGCAGGAACAGCGGGAAAACCGCCAGGTTGAGCGGGAGGCGCATCAGGAAGGTGGTGCCGACCCCTTCCTGGCTCTCGATGACGATGGTCCCTTTGAGTTCGTCGACGATGCTTTTTCTGACCACGTCCATGCCGACGCCGCGCCCGGAAAGATCGGTGATGATCGGGCTGGTGCTGAAGCCGGGGAGAAAGATGAGGTCGATGATCTCGGCGCGGGACATGTTGGCCAGGGAGTCCGCGTCGTAGAGCCGTTTGGCGAGCGCCTTGTCCCGCAGCCGGTCGATGGCAAGGCCGCGGCCGTTGTCGGCGAGGGAGATGGTGACGCAGCCGGAGTCGTAGCAGGCGGCGAGGGTAATGGTCCCCTTGGCCGATTTGCCGGCCGCGCTCCGTTCCTCGGGGTTCTCCAGGCCGTGGTCCAGGGAGTTGCGGATCAGGTGGATCAGCGAGTCGCCGATGCGGTCGATGATCTTTCGGTCCAGTTCGGTATCGCCCCCTTCGACGATGAAGTCGATGTCCTTGCCGTGTTCGTGCGCCAGGTCCCTGACCGTGCGGCGCAGGGGGTCGAAGACCGTGGAGAGCGGCTGCATGCGCAGCTTGAGCGAGGTGTCCTGGAGGTCCCCCACCAGGTGGTCCTGCATGAGGGAAGCGTCGTGCAGGGCGCGCACCGCCTGGCGCAGGGAGAGTTGCAGGGCGTTGCCCGCCTCGGCCAGCGGTTGCGAGTCGTCCTGGCTAGCGGAGAGCCGGTCGGCGACCGCGCTCAGGTGGCGGCCCACGGCGCGTTCCAACTCGCGCAGACGGGCGATCTGCCTTCTGGAGCGGCCGTGCTCCGAGACGATCTCCCCCATCAGTCTGACCAGGTCGTCGAGCTTGGCGGCGTTGATCCGGAGATAATCGGCCGGCTTTCCCTTGACCAGGTGGGGGTGGTCGTCGGAGGGGGGCTGGGGAGCTGGGGGGGCTGCTGGGGCTGCTGGGGGGGCAGCTGGCATGGGAACTATGGGAATTATGGGACTGCCTGCTGCCACTGGGGCAGACGCAGGGTCGGTGAGGGACTCTTTGGGCGCTGCTGCTGGCCTTGTCGCCTCTGGCGTCCCTTGGGCGGCCGGCACTTTTCCATTTTCAACCGCACACCCGACCTCTCCGGCCGCGGCCGCGGCCAACTCCTTGCACAGCTGATCCGGGGCTTCGGCGCTCCCCTCGCCTCCGGAGATCCTCTCCAGCAAGGCCGACAGGGCGTCCACTCCCCGAAACAACGAGTCGGAAACCCGCGCCGCCAACGGCACCTTGCCGCCACGCACGGCGTCCAACACGTCTTCCATGTGATGGGCCAGCTCGGTGACGCCGGTCAACTTCATCATCCGGGATGAGCCCTTGATGGTGTGGGCCGAACGAAACAGGGCGTTGAGGGTCTCCGCGTCGCCGGGGGCGCTCTCCAGATTGATCAGCCCCTGGTTGATGCGGGAACAGTGCTCCCTCGCCTCTTCCACGAAGCGGGCTAAAAACTTGGAATGGTCGAACGCCATCTATCCGTTCTCCTTCAGCAGCGATAATTTGTGGCGACAGATGACGATGAATTGCTCGGCATTGAAGGAAAGCTGAAATATCGCCTGGCCGTGCTCGCCGGGAATCCCCTTCTCCAACAGCCGCGAGGCGGTTTCGTAGCCGGTGCGCGCCCGCTTCGCCTCTCCCTGGGAGAAAAGTATCTCGGCGCTGTAAAAATGCGCCAGCCAACAGGAGGCGTCCAAATAGACGGCCTCCCGAAACCTGCGAAAGGCCTGGTCGTTGTCTCCCTGATGCCGGGAAACGATGCCCAGCATCAGGCAGGCTTCAAGGCAGAGCGGGTCGCGCTCCAGTATGCCGCGACAGACGGCCGCCGCCTCGTCGTAGCGCGCGGCGGCCAGCAACACGCTCCCCTGCAGGGTCCGGGCCTTCACGAATCCGGGATCGCGCTCGATGACCGCGTCTAAAAGCTGCAACGCCTTCTCGGCCTGGCCGCCTCGGGCCAGCGCCAGGGCCGCGTCAAAGACCACGGCGGCGTCTTCGAGCTGCTGCCCGGCATCGGCGGGGTCGCCGGCTCGCCGCTGCGTCGATCGCTCGCCGCGCGGCCGGCCGGTGAAGGGGGCCGGCGACGATGCCAGGCGCGGCTGCCTGCGCTGCGGCCCGTCGCGCCTCACGGCACGCCGGTCCTCGGGGGCCGGCGCCGGCGCCTTGCGATAAAAATACAGCGCATCCCGCTCCACCAGGGAGAGTATCCCGGTGTTGTGATGTATGGTCTCCGAGGCCCCGACCACCAGGTACCCCCCCTCGTTCAACAGGCCGGCCAGGCTGGCGAAGATCCGCTGCTGCACCTCCTGCGGGAAATAGATGGAGACGTTGCGGTAGAAGATCAGATCGGGCTGCTGCATCCCCTGCGGATAGCCCGGCCCCAAGAGGTTCGCCACCTGAAAATCGACCAACGACCTGATCTCTTCCCGAATCCGAAACTCCGCCGCGCCGCGCGGCTCGAAATAGCGCTCCAGCACCCGCTGGTACATGCCGCGAAAGGAACCCCGGCCGTACACGCCCCGCCGGGCGGCGGCGATGGCGCCCGAATCGATGTCCACGGCGGTGATGGCGAAAAGCCGCAGGCTGTCGACGCCGTAACGCTCGCGCAGCATCATGGCGATGGAATAGGGCTCCTCGCCGGTGGAGCACCCCGCGCTGACGATCCGCACCGGCCGGCCGTGGCAGCGGTGCAGGAACTCGGGGAGCAGCGTCTCGGTCGCCGCCTTCAGGTGCGCCGGCTCCCGGAAAAAATAGGTCTCGTTCACGGTGAGCAGCTCGACCAGCCCGCTCAATTCGCCGCGGTCCCGCATCAACAGGGCATGGTAGGCCTCCGGCTCCTCCACCCCGCGCGCCGCCATGCGCTCGCGCACCCCCGCGATCAGGGTCTGCTCCCGTCCCATCTCCAGGCTGAAGCCGCAGGCGTTGAGGATCAGCTCCTTGAAGCGGGCCAGCGTCTTTGGGTCGCGCGTCGTGAGCGGCATGGGTTGCGCCTCGCTAGAGATGGCCGGCCCGGGCCAGCAGCTCGGCCGGGATCTCGGAGAGCGGCAGCACCCGATTTATGCAGCCGCGCTCCACCGCCACCCTGTTCATGCCGAAGATCACCGAGGTCTTGGCGTCCTGGGCCAGGGTGAGCCCCCCCGCCCTGCGGATCGCCTCCATGCCGAGCACCCCGTCGTCCCCCATGCCGCTTAAAATCAGGCCGATGCTCCGCTCCCCGTAGGCGGCGGCGACCGAGTCGAGCAGGGTGTTGCAGGACGGGTGGTACAAAAGGCTCGGGTTGTCTTCGCCCAAAAGCAGCATCCCCTGCATCGAGACCCGCATGGCGTGCTCGGCCGGATTGACGTAGACCCGCCCGGCGGCGAGCAGGTCGCCGTGGGCGGCCACCGCCACGCTCAGCGGGGTGGAGCCGTTCAGCCACTCCGCCATCCCCCGGCTGAACCCCTCGGCTATGTGCTGGGAGATCACTATCGGCGCCGGGAAGTCGGCGGGAAGCCGCGACAGGATGTTGTAAATGGCCTGCGGTCCTCCGGTCGAGGCGGCGATGGCGACCACCCGGCTCCCCGCGGCGCTCGCCCGTCCGGGGGCGCCGACGGGGCCGCCCGCGGGGGCGGCGTTGCGCCTGCCGATGGCGGCCAGGTGCGCGGCGACGTCGACCCGGGAAAGCACCCGGATCTTCTGGATCAGCTTCTGCATGTTCTGCGGGCTGATGTCCGGCTTTTCGATGACGTCCAGCGCCCCCTTGGAGACGGCGGCGAAGGCGGTGCGCACCCCGGTCAGGGCGGTCACCGCCAGGATCGGCACCGGATGGGCGGCGATGATGCGCTCGATCGCCTCCAGCCCGCCCATCACCGGCATCTCGATGTCCATGGTCACCACGTCGGGCCTAAGCTCCGCGACCAGGGCGACGGCCCGGGCGCCGTCGGCGGCCTCGCCCACCACCTCCATGCCCGGCTCCGTCTCCAGGATGGCGCGGATCATCTCGCGCACCATAGCGCTGTCGTCCACCAGAAGCACCCTGATGTTTTTTACCGATGCGGCCATGGTTTAGCGACTCTCCCGGACGCCCGCCGACTCCCCGCCGTCGCTGCCGTACCTCATGGACACCACCAGCCTGCGCAGTTGCTCGGAGAGCTCGGCCAGCTCGGAGGTGGCCGCGTTCGCCTGGTGCACGGAATCGGTGGAGAAGCGCACCCCCTGCTCGATGTCCTTCAGCGCCAGCACCACCTGGCTGCTGGCGATCTGCTGCTGCTGGGTGGAAAGCGAGATCTGCCGGGCGGCGCTGGTGGTCTCGTCCACCCCGTCCACGCTCTCGATCAGCATCACCACCGTGTGCGAGGCGTACTCCTGTCCCTCCTGGATCAGTTGGAAGCTCTTCTCCGAGGACATCACCAGCCGGTTCACCGCGTCCAGGATCTCGGTGATCTTCCCCTCGATCTCGCTGGTGGACTCGACCACCGAGTCGGCCAGACGCCTGATCTCCACCGCCACCACCCCGAAGCGCTTCCCCGACTCGCCGGCGCTGGCCGCCTCCAGCGCGGCGTTGAAGGCGATCAGCTTGGTCTGGTTGGCGATGTTGTTGATGATCTCCATCACCTTGTTGATTTCCTTGGACTTCTTGCCCAATTCGACGATCTCGGCCAGGTTGGTCTGGATGTTGGTGCTGATGTCGTTCACCTTGAAGGTCAGGTTCTCGACCTCCGCCGCGCCGTTCTTGGTGTCTTCCAGGGTCTTGTCGGCCCGCTCCACCACCCCCTGGCTGTGCAGGGCGATCTGGCTGGCCGTGGAGGTGAACTCCTCCATGGTGGAGGAGATCTCCACCACCGAGCTGGAGAGCTGGGTGGCGAAGCCGGACTGCTGGTCCATGGTCATGGCGATGGCGCCCGCGTGGGCATGGATCCTTTCGGTGATGCCGGAAACCTCGCCGATGATCGGAAAGAGGTACTTCCTGATCAAGAGGCCGCCGACCAGGGAGAAGGCCACCGCCAGCGCCGCGGCCATGACGATCGCCCCGGCGCGGGCCTGCTCGTAGGAGGCGAGCGCGCCGCTGTCGGTGAGCGCCGAGCCGATGCGCGCGAAGGTGAAGCAACTGGCGCAGGCGATCCCCAGGGTGACGGTGAGCACGTTGATCAGGATAAACTTGGTGGTGATTTTCATGCAGAGTCTCCTTGTTCCGTTTCGTGTCGGCCGCCGCCTTGCTCGGCCTTCTTCTTCAAGAGCAGCTGAAAATCCACCAGCAGCACCAACTGCGCCTCCAGCGGCAAGACGCCCCAGATCCCCTTTCTGAGGGCCAAGGGCTCCAAAAGCGGGGGGAGCGGGCGGAGCTTCTGGATGCTGAACTCGGCGATCTCTTCCAGTTGGTCGATCAGCACCCGGTAGCTCCCCTTCCCCCCGGTGCCGACGCTGAGCGCGGTCGGGGAGCGATAGGCGACCGGCCGCCCGAAGCCCAGTTCCTCGTGAAACCGGAACAGGTCGCCCCCCTCTTCGCCTTCCCACGCGGCGAAACCGGTCAGTTGTTCGGCGTCGCAGCCGAAGCGCACGCCGCCGACGCTGAACAGCAGCAGATTGAGAGCGGCGTGGCCCGGCTCCGCCACGGCGCCGGCGACCTGCTCTCCCGCATCCGGCGCGCTCATAGGGAGATCTTCGCCGCCACCTTGCCGAGGTCGATCAGCGAGATGGTTTCGCCGCCGTAGACGATGGTGGCGCTCACCAGGTCGCGGGCCGCCCCTTCCAGGGTGGCAAGCGGCGGGCCGATGGCGCTGAGCGGCAGATCCACCACGTCCTGGATAGCGTCGATCATCACCCCGGAGCGGAAGTCGCCGCGCACCGCCATGGCGATCAGGCCGGTGAAAGGCTCCGACTGCGGCTCTCCCAGGAAATGGCCGATGTCCACCACCGATTCGATGTCGCCGCGCACGTTGATCAGCCCGGGAAGGTAGTCGGGGAGCCCGGGGACCCAGGAGATCTTGCAGTTGGGGAGAAACTCCCGCACGTCGCCACCGTAGAAGGCGTAGCGGTTGGCGCCGCAGTGGAAGATGATCACCTTCAGCCGCTCCTCTTCCACGTCGACGATCTCCTTGGAGCGTTGCCGGCGCTTAAGCTCCTCCAGGAGCAGCTCGCTTTTCAGTTGTTCTTCGCTTGACGCCATGGAGCGTTTCTCCTTGAATCGCGGATCGGCCCGTCGTTCACCCCAGCGGCAGGGTGAAGGTGAAGACGCTCCCCTCTCCCAGCGCGCTTTCCACCCAGATGCCGCCGCCGTGATGCTCGACGATCTGCTTGCAGATGGGAAGCCCCAGCCCGGTCCCCTTGGGGCGGTCGGTCAGCGTGTCCCCCACCTGCTTGAACTTCTCGAAAACGTCCCCCAGGTTGTCCCGGGCGATCCCTATGCCGGTGTCGGCGACGGCGACCACGATCGCTTCGAGGCCGCCGGCTCCCTCCCGCGCGCGGCCTCTGCGGGCCGAGGCGGTGACCCGGCCGCGGTCGGTGAACTTGAGCGCGTTGGAAAGGAGGTTGATCGCCACCTGCACGATCCGGTCCCGGTCGCACTCGACCCGGGGCAGCCCCGGCTCGACCTCCAGCACCAGCGCCAGCCCCTTGGCGTCGAAGAGCGCGGCGGTCGCCGCGGCCGCCTGCTCCAGGATTTCCGCCAGGGTCGCCGGCGCCTTTTTCCACTCCATCTTGCCGACCTCCATCTTGGAGAGGTCGAGCACGTCGTTGATCAGCGAGGTGAGGCGCTCCCCCTCGGAGATGATGATCCTGATGTTGTCGCTCACCTGCTGCACCGCCTTGTCGGTCTTGGCTTCCCCCCGGGCGAGCTGCGGGAACACCACCTCTTCCAGCTTTTTCCTGATGATCCTGGTGAAGCCGAGCACCGAGGTGAGCGGCGTCCTCAGTTCGTGGGAGACGGTGGAGATGAAATCGTCCTTCATCCGCTCGACCTCCTTCTCGGAGGTGACGTCCCTGACGATCACCAGGTTGCCGATGACGTCCTCCTTCTTGCCGTTCGCCCCCTGCTTCCTGCGGATGGCGGCGCCGACGGCCGAGCCGGTACGTTTCTGCTGCAGCTCCATTTGGGCCGTGCAGGGGGCGTCCGAATCGTGGCTCATCTTCTCCAACAGCGGAGCCAGGTTGTCGCCGAACACCCGGGCGCACTCCGCGCCGATCAGTTCCCGTTCCGTCACCCCGAACATCCTCCCCAGCGCCGGGTTGGCGAGGGTGATCCGGTCCTGGGCGTTGGTGACCAGCAGGCCGTCCGGCATGTTGTTGATGATGGCGGTCAGATAGGAGAGCGTGTCCTCCTGCTCGGCAGTCTTGGCGGCCAGGTCGGCGATCAGCTGCAGGTTCTGCAACTTCAGCTGGTGCTTGGCCAGGGCCCGCTTGACCGTGATATTGATGGTCTCCTGGATCCCCTCGTCCTTGAGCACGTAGTCGATGGCGCCGCTGCTCAAGGCGTCCACCGCGACCGAGATGCTGCCGACGCTGGTGACCATGATGATCGGGACGTCCAGATCGTTTCGGCGCAACTCCTTGATCAGCTGGATGCCGTCCATCTCCGGCATGTTCACGTCCGAGACGATCAGCGAGATGCTCGGGTCGGCCCGGTATTTCTCGATGGCCTGCAGGCCGTTGCCGGCGGTTTCGATCAGATAGCCGCTCGATTCCAGGATCGAGGAGAGCATCTCCAGCACGAAGACGTCGTCGTCCACGATCAGTATTTTGGTGGCCGCGACGCTCATAGGCCCGTCTCCCGGTCGCAGGCCAGCCTGATGCTGAACACGCTCCCCTTGCCCGGCTCGCTGCCGACGCTCAAGGCGCCGCCGTGGCACTCCACGATCAACCGGCAGATGGGCAGCCCAAGGCCCACCCCTTTGGGCTTCTCGGTGAGGGTGTCGCCCAGTTGCCGGAACTTGTCGAAGATCACCCGGTGCAGCGCTTCGGGGATGCCGCAGCCGGTGTCGCGGACCTCGATCTTGACGCAGTCGTTGGTGTGCACGGCGCTGCAGCTCACCCGGCCGTGGTCGGTGAACTTGAGCGCGTTGGCCAAAAGATGCTTCAGCACCTGGCAAAGCCTCTCCCGGTCGCCCCTGACCGGCGGCAGATCCTGGGCGATCTCGGTCACCAGCTCGATCCCCTTGCGGAGAAAAGCGCTCGCCTGCTGGCCGACCGCGTCCGCGATCACCTCCTGCACGCGCAGCGGAGCCCAGTTCCACTTGGCCGTGCCCGCCTCCATGGCGGTCAATTCCAGCACGTTGTCCACCAGTTCGGCGAGCCTTCTGGCCTCCCCGATCATGATGTTCAGGTTCTCCGCCGCCTGCTCGATCTCGCGGGCGGCCTTGGGGTCGGCGATCCGCGGGACCGCCTTGGCCAGCTTGTTCCTGTTGATGTCGGCGAAGCCGATGATCGAGGTGAGCGGGGTGCGCAACTCGTGGGAAATGGAGGAGAGAAAGGCGGTCTTGACCCGGTCCAGTTCGATCAGCTTGTCGTTGGCCCGCTTCAGGGTCGAGCTCTCCTGGACGCTTTTGCCGAGCTCCCGGACCTCGCGCTCCAGCGCGGCCTTTTCCATGGCCCGTCTGAGCGTCAGGGTGATCCGGCTGATCTGGGGGGGCTTCTCCACGAAGTCGTAGGCGCCGAGCTTGATCGCCTCCACCGCGGTGGCTACGTCGCCGTGGGCGGTGACCATGATCACCGGCACCTCCGGGTCGCGCTTCAAAAGCTCCCTCAAGGTCTCGATGCCGTCCATGCCCGGCATCTTGAGATCGAGCAGCACGGCGTCGAAGCGCTGCTGCCCGAAGAGTTGCAGCGCCTTGCAGCCATCGCCGGCGGCGACGGTGGCGAAGCCGCATTCGCCGAGCTTCTCGGTCAGCACGTAGCGCACCATCTCGTCGTCGTCCACTATCAGGATGTTCATGGTTGCTCTCCGTAGGCCGTAAGCGCCGCCATCACCTGCCGGTAGGCGGCGAAAAACTCCGCGAACCGCAACGCCGCCTCCCCGGGCAGGTCGCTTTCCATGACGCTCCGCTCGACCTCCGCCGCCAGGCTGCTCATCCGCCCCGCCCCCATCATGGCCGCCGAACCCTTGATGGTGTGCGCCATCCTTTCGGCCGCGTCGGCATCCCCCAGCCGCAGCGACTCCTCGAGGGCGGCCACCTGAACCGGCATGTTCTTCAGGAACATCACCCTGATCCGCTCCAGCATGCGCCGGTCTCCCTCCAGCCACTGCAAGGCCTTGTCGAGGTCGACCGGTTGCTCCGCGCTCACGGCGCCATACCCAGTATTTCGCGGGTCTTGGCCAGCACCTGGTCGGGGTTGAAGGGCTTGGTCATGTAGATGTCGGCGCCGACGTCGATCCCCTTTTGCTTGTCGAACTCCTGCCCCTTGGCCGTCAACAGGACGATGTACACCTCGGACAGCCCCAGGTCGTTCTTCACCGCCTGGCAGACGTCGAAGCCGTTCATCTTGGGCATCATCACGTCCAGAAAGACCATCTCCGGCGCCTCGGCCCTGATGATCTCCAGCGCGGTCTCGCCGTTGTCGGCGGTGATCAGTTCCACCCCGTCGTCCTCCAGCTCTTCCAGGGTTTGTTCCAGCAGCAGCCGGATGAACGGCTCGTCGTCTACGATCAGTACCTTGGGCATGGTGGTGGTCCTTAGTCGATGGTGTCGAGAATCTGGTCCGTCGTCCTTAATCGATGGTGTCGAGGATCTTCTTCCTGGAATTGGCGATGAAATAGGCCTCCATCACGTCGGAGGCGAAAAAAGCGTCCACCACCGTGGCGTCGAACTGGGTGCCGGCATGCTTCCTCAACTCGGCGAAGGCCTCGTCGATGGTCAGCCCCTTGCGGTAGGGACGGTCGGTGGTCATGGCGTCGTAGGAATCGGCCACGGAGATGACGCGGGCGGTGATGTCTATCTGCTCCCCGCTCAGGCCGTCGGGATACCCTCTGCCGTCGAATTTCTCGTGGTGCTGCCGGACGCCGGGGATGGCGGTCCGCAGCCGGGAGATGCCGCTGATCATCTCCTCGCCGTAGACCGCGTGCCTCTTGATCTGCTCGAACTCCTCGTCGGTCAGGGCCGACTCCTTGAGCAGCACGGCATCCCTGACCCCGATCTTGCCGACGTCGTGCAGCACGGCGCCCAGTTGCAGGCGGGTCATGGTCTCCTGATCGAGTCCCATGGTCCGGCCGATCGCCAGGCTGTACTCCATCACCCTCTTGGTGTGGTTCCCCGTGTAGGGGTCCCGTTTTTCGATGGTTTCGGCCAAGGTGTAGACCGTGGTGTAGAACGCCTCCTGCAACTGCTCGTAGAGGCTGGCGTTCTCGATGGCGACCGCCGCCAGCGAGGCTAGGGTGGTGAAGAGCTTCAGGTCGTCGGCGCTGTAGTTCACCGGCTGCGCGCTCCCCAGCTTGATCACCCCCACCACCTGGTCCTTGGCCTTGAGCGGCGCACACATGAGCGAGCTCACCCTGGCGCTGCCGGCGGCGCGCGGGTCGGCAGGCACGTCGTTGACGATCTCCGCCCGCCCCGAGGACCAGACGCTGCCGGCGATCCCCACCCCGGGCCGGATGCTCCTGGTGCCGTCCAGTTCCTGGCCGTGCGTGGCCACAAGCTCCATCAACCCGCTCTCCTTGTCGAGCAGCAGCACGGCGACACTGGAGAGCTCCAGCACCCGTTTGGCCTGTTCGATCACCAGCCGGGCGATCTCCTTGGTGTCCAGGCAGCAGGTGACCTGCTCGACCATCTCGTAGAGCAGGGTGATCTCTTTGTATTTGTTGAGCGTTTCCGCGGCCAGGGTCCGCTTTTCGAACTCCGATTCCGCCTGATGGCAGAGCAGCGCCGCGATGGCCCCCGCCTGCTCGTTGCCGTTCACCCAGCCGATGATTTCGCCGGCGACGCTCACCGGATAGCCGGTCTGCCGCACCGCGTCCGCGGTGGACAGCAACAGCTTGCCGTGGTGGTCTTCTATGATGACGGAGGCCCCCAAGGCTGCCACCAGCCGATTCAGGACCGGGGCGAAATCACGCCTTTTGATTAATTTAGCGATATTAATCGGTGGCATGCCGCGTCCTCCAGGAAAAACTGAGCAATCAGGACCTGCTATATAACAATTTTCGATAATAAAGTACACCTTAAACTGCCGTCAGATCCGGGTTCTTCGTCGTTTGCTTCACCGCATTCGGCCTGGAGCCGAGCCCGCACTTTTCAGTCGCAACGCAGCCGGATTCATTTCCGGGACGTGCGTTTTTTATCCAAATGTTCCGCCCACTGCTTCTGAATCTCTTCCGGCGCATAACGCCGAAAGAAACGGGGAAAGCAGCGGGCGATGACTCTGTCCGGCCAGGACAAGGTGTTGAGCCATTTGTCGTAGGGATCGCTGCCGCGTGGAGAGTCCATAACGTGCCCCGTCCGTTGCAAAGAAACGGCCCCGACTATATCACAGTCGGAGCCGTCCTTTGCCCAACTCTTTGCTTTAACAGCAAGGAATTCTATAGTCCCGGCGGGTCTTGTCAACGCCGGGCGGCTGCGGCGGCCGAGAACCATAAAAAAGGCCCCTGAAGCAACTCAGGGGCCGGACGCTAACGATTAATCATGGATTCCAAGCTGCCGCCTACTCCTCCCCCTCGCCTCCGAAGGTCAGCGACTTGGTGAGCACGAAGGACGCCTGCAGCGCCGAAGTGGGGCAAAGCGGGAAACATTCCTTGCACTTCCAGCACTCCTTGGAGGCGATCTCCGGGATGAAGCAGATCCTCTTCTTCGCTCCCCGGTCGATGAATCCCAGGGCGTGCTTCTTCTTGACCTCCGAGCAGTACCTGACGCACAGACCGCAATGGATGCAAAAGGACTGGTTCCTCTTGAAGCGGTCCTTGTCCGCTCCGTACTCTTTGGCCAAGGCCAGGAGCGGCTCGGAATCCGGCGCATGCGCCATCATCATCTCCACCAGCGACTTGCGGATGCGGGAGAGCTTTTCGGTCTTGGTGGTGACCACCAATCCGTCCTCCGCCGGGTACAGGCAGGCGGCGACCACGCTGGCCCTGCCGCGCGACTCCACCTCCACCGAACAGACCCGGCAGCCGCCGTAGGGTTCCAACTTGTGGTGGTGGCAGAGGGTGGGGATCTCTATCCCCAGGCTCTGGGCCGCCTCCAGGATGGTCGCGCCTTCCTGCACGGTTACTTCTTGGCCGTCTATCTGCAGAACTATCTCGCTCATGGCTATTTGCTCCCCCTGGCAACTGTGCGCGCGTCCTTAGGCAAAGGGGGCGGCAGCGGCTCGCCGGAAATCCTCTTTACCGCTCCGAAGCGCGGCGGGCACGCCTCCAGGCAGGAGCCGCACTTGGTGCATTTCGCCTGGTCGACCACGTGGATCTGGTTCTTGCCCCCTTCGATCGCCGTCGCCGGGCATTTCCTGGCGCAACTGGTGCACGCCTGGCACTTGTCCGGGTCGATGTAGAAGGCGATCAGCTCCTTGCAGGAAAAAGAAGGGCACCTCCCCGCGATGTGGGCCTCGTACTCGTCCCGGAAGTGCTTCATGGTGCTCAACACCGGATTGGGCGCGCCCTTGCCCAAGGCGCAAAGCGATGCCCCCGACACCTCGGTCAGTTGCGCCAAGAGATCCAGGTCCCCCTCGCGCCCCTTCCCTTGCGTGATGTCGGTGACGATGGTCAGCATCTGCTGGATCCCCTCGCGGCAGGGGACGCATTTGCCGCAGGACTCGTCGGCCAGAAAGGCCAGGAAAAACCGGGCGAAGTCCACCATGCAGGTCTCTTCGTCCAAAACGATCATGCCGCCCGAACCCATCATGGAGCCGGCCTTGGTCAACTGGTCGAAATCGACCTCCATGTCCAAAAGCGACTCGGGCATGCAGCCGCCCGCGGGTCCCCCGGTCTGCACGGCCTTGAACTTCTTGTCGCCGGGTATGCCGCCGCCGATCTTGTAGACGATGTCCCTGAGCGTGATCCCCATGGGGACTTCCACGAGGCCGGTGTTCTTCACCTTGCCGACCAGGGAGAAGATCTTGGTCCCCTTGCTGCCGGCGGTGCCGATCGAGGCGAAGGCGGCCGCCCCGTTGTTGATGATCAGCGGGATGTTGGCCCAGGTCTCCACGTTGTTGATGTTGGTGGGCTTGTCCCAGAGACCGCGCACCGCGGGGAAAGGAGGGCGGGGCTTCGGTTCTCCCGCCTTTCCTTCCAGCGACCGGATCAGCGCCGTTTCCTCGCCGCAGACGAAGGCGCCGGCCCCCTGAGCCACCTCGACCTCGAAGTCGAAGCCGGAGCCCAGGATGTTTTTGCCGATGAAGCCGTATTCTTCGGCCTTCTTGATGGCCAGCGTGATGTTCTCCACCGCCAAGGGATATTCCTGGCGCACGTACAGATAGCCGTGATGGGCGCCTATGGCGTAGGCGCCGATGATCAGGCCTTCCAGCACCGCGTGCGGGCTCCCTTCGAGCAGCGCCCGGTCCATGAACGCACCCGGGTCTCCCTCGTCGGCGTTGACGATCACGTACTTCACGGGGTCGGGGCTGTTGCGGGTGAATTCCCACTTGCTGCCGGAAGGAAAGCCGCCCCCCCCGCGGCCGCGCAGTCCCGATTCCTTGACCAGCGCCACCACCTCTTCGGGCTTCATCCGGCAGGCGACCTTTTCCAGGGCGGCGTAGCCCCCGACCGCCAGGTAGTCTTCGATGCTGGTCGGGTCCAACTTTATGTTGTTGCCGATCAAGAGCCGCTGCTGGTTCTTGTAAAAGGGGATGTCCATCTCGTGGACCAGCCGCTCGCCGGTGGCGGGGTCGACGTAGAGCAGCCGGTCGATCACCGTCTTTTCCAGGACGCTCTGCACCACCTCTTTGGCGTCCGAGGGCTGCACCTTCAGGTAGCAGGTCTCGTCGGGATAGACGACGATCAGCGGACCCCGCTCGCAGAAACCGGGGCACCCCGTTTCCCTGATGTCGATGCGGCTTTCCACCCCCTGCTCCGCGATCTCCTCTCTCAGGGCGGTGACCAGGTTGGCCGCGCCCAGGGCGAGGCAGCCCGAGCCGGTGCAGACGGCGATGCAGGGCTTGAGCGGATCCCTGGAGGAGAGGACGTCCTTCCTTAAAGCTTCCAATTCGGCGGAGGAATTTATCTTTGGCATAAAGGTTCCCTTCTAGATACTGCAGACTCGAAACTAAAGAGTGGACCGGTTTTCCGCTTATCTAGCCTACTCGTAGTTTTTCAACACGCCTTCCAACTGGGCGGGGGCCAGGTTGCCGTGATACTCGCCGTCCACCACCATCACCGGCCCCAGCGCGCAGCAGCCGATGCAGTTGACGGTTTCCAGGCTGAATTTCAGGTCCACGTCCGTTTCCCCCGGCTTGATGCCGATCTGCTCCTCGACCGCGTCCAGCACCCGCTGCGCGCCGCGCACGTGGCAGGCGGTACCCATGCAGACGTGAACCTCGTGGCGTCCCTTGGGAACCATGCTGAAGGATTTATAGAAGGTGGTTATGTGCTGAACCTGGCTCATCGGCACGTCCAGCCTCTGGCTGACCCTCTCCAGTACTTCCTTGGGGAGCCAATGGTTCTCGCTCTGGATATTGAGCAATATCTGGATGAGCGAACTGGCTTTGCACCCGTGCTTATCGATAATCTGGTCGATGTTTTGGAAATCCATAGCTTGCGGCCCTCTTCTATCTTTCAGTTAGTCCCGTGTCTCGAATCAGGCCATGGCGTAGCGTTTCTGGCTCTCATCGTACCTGATCAGCCCCTGCCTGGCCGAGATGTTGAGGCATCTCCCCACCTCGGTCGGCGCCAGTTTCAGAACCTCGGCGATCTCCCTGGTGGAAAGCGGGTTTCTCGCCAGAAGCGTGGTGATCTGGCTGATCGCCAGATTTTCCCCGATCAATTCGCGGATCAGGCCGTCCACCTCGGGGCTGTTGTAGAACTCGCTGTACTCTTCCTCGGTCTTGAACTTCACCCGCAGCCGCTCCCTTTCCACCAACTTGAGGAAGGGGAGGAGCTTCTTGACCGCCTGGAACTTGAGCTTCAGGGCGCTTTTCTCCAGCCCCTCGCCCTCGCCGATCGGTCCCATCTCCTTGAGTTTTTTGCCGAAGTCGTTCATCACCTCGGCGTAGCGCATCCCCTCGGAGGCGGAGATCCATTCCAGCCGCAAGCGGTCCGGGTTCACCCCGATCTGTTCCATCACCTTTTTGGCCAGGTGCATCATGCTCAGGGCGTCGTAATTCCCCTCGGTGACGTAGTGGCACTCGCCCAGCCAGCAGCCGCCGACGAACACGCCGTCCGCACCCTTGGAGAAAGCGCGCAGCACGAAGTCCAGATCGACTCGGCCCGAGCACATGACGCGGATAATCTTTGTTTCAGTTGTATATTGCAGTCTGGAAACTCCAGCCAGGTCGGCAGCGCCGTACGCTCACCAAGTACACAAGAAGCCAACTACTCGCGGCTTAAACTCAAGGCCTGCATTCATGCTCGTCTCCTTTCTAACAGTGGATTTAAATCGCCTCTTCCAACTCGGGCAGCGCGGCGTCGATCTGCGACCAGATCTCCTCGTTGGTGTAATGCTTCAGATACACCGCGCCGGTGGGGCACTTGGTGTTGCACAGGCCGTCGCCCTTGCAAAGCACCGGATTGACCACGGCCTTTTTGCCGTAGGAGGTCTCCTGCAGCTCGATGGCGTCGTACTTACAGGCGGTGATGCAGGCCCCACAGGCGACGCAGTCGTCGTCCTTGACCTCGCAAACCGCGCCCGAGGCGGTGATGAACTTCTTGGAAAGAAGGCTGATCGCCCGCCCGGCGGCCCCGTAAGCCTGGCTGATGGTCTCGGTCATGTGCTTTGGATAGTGCGCCAGGCCGCAGAGGAAAATGCCGTCCGCGGCGAAGTCGACCGGCCGCAATTTGACGTGGGCCTCCTGGAAGAAGCCGTCCGGGCTCAGGGCGACCTTGAACTGCTTGGCTACCTCCTGACCCGACGCCGAAGGTACCACGGCGGCGGCCAAGGCCAGCAGGTCGGCGTCGATGGAGATCTTCTGACCCAGCACGTAATCGGTGACGGTGACCCGGACGATCGGCTGCCCCCCCTCCATGGCCGCCTCGACCACCGGCTTGTCGGTCGGCTCGTAGCGGATGAACTTGACGTCCTTGTTGGCCGCTTCCCGGTAGAAATCCTCTTTGAAGCCGTAGGTCCTCATATCCCGGTAGATGACGTAGACGTCCATCTCGGGGTTCGCTTCCTTGAGCTTCAAGGCGTTCTTGATGGACTGGCTGCAGCAGACCCGGCTGCAGTAATTCTTCCCTTCTTCCCGGCAGCCCACGCACTGGATCATCACCACGCTCTGGGCGCCGCGCACCTGCTCGTCGCCTTTGGCGATTTTTTCTTCCAACTCCAGTTGGGTCAGCACCTGGTCGTTTTGACCGTAAAGGTACTCGGTGGGCTGGTATTCCCGGGCGCCGGTGGCGATCACCACCGCGCCGTGGCGTATCTCCTTGACCCTCCCCTCGCTCTGCACCTTGGTGACGAAACTCCCCACGTAACCGGAGACATCGGTGATCACCGCGTCGGTGGCGACGTGTATGGCCGGGTGCCGGTAGACCTTCTTCACCAGCTCGTCCAGATAGGGCTGCACCTCGACGCCGTCCATGGTGTAATAAAGCCGCCTGGCCATCCCCCCGAGATCGCCGGCCTTTTCCACCAGATAGATCTCGAAGCCCTGGTTGGCCATGCTGAGGGCGGTGGTCATGCCGGCCACGCCTCCTCCGACCACCACGGCCGCCTTGTTAAGCGGCAGCTGGATCTCGTCGAGCGGCTCCAAAAGGGCCGACCTCGCAACAGACATGCGCACGATTTCCTTGGCCTTCTTGGTGGCACCGTCCTTGTCCTTGGAGTGGACCCAGGCGCAATGCTCGCGGATGTTGGCCATCTCGTAGAAATACGGGTTCAGGCCCGCCTCGCGGCAGGTGTCCCTAAACAGCGGCTCGTGGGTTCGCGGCGTGCAGGCCGCCATCACCACGCGGTTCAGCCCCTTCTCCTTGATCATGTCCGCCACCTGCTGGGCGTTGTCGGTGGAACAGGCGAAGAGGCTCTCCTGGGCGTAGACCACGTTGCCGAGGCTCCTGGCGTATTCGGCCACGCCCGGGGTATCGACCACCCGCCCGATGTTGGCGCCGCACAGGCAGACGAACACGCCGACCCTGGGCTCCTCTTGCGAGACGTCCTTTTCCGGCGGATAGACGCGGTCCTGCGAGAGCTCGCCGCGCCGGTAGGAAAGGAGCTGGCTGCAGAGGGCGTCGGCGCCGCTGGCGGTCATCACCGACTCGGGGATGTCGATCGGCCCCTGGAAGGCGCCGCTGATGAAGATCCCCTCGCGGGTGGTCTCGATGGGGTTGACCGGGTTGGTTTTGCAAAAGCCGTGGGCGTTCAACTCGATGTCGAAGGTCTTGGCCAGCTCCAGCGCGCCCGCCGGGGGATTGAGCCCGACCGACAGCACCACCAGGTCGAATTCTTCTTCCTTCACGCCGTCCTCGAAGGTCGAGTAGCGGATGCTGACGTTCTGGTTGTCCGGGTTCTCCTCGCCGATCGAGACGTAGCTCCTGATGAACCTGACGTCCGGGAGGTTGGCCGCCCTCTGGTAGAAGCGCTCGAAATCCTTGCCGAAGGCGCGCACGTCGTTGTGGAAGATGGTGGCTTCCATGCCGGCGTCATGGTCCTTGGTGAGGATCACCTGTTTTTGCGTGTAGGCGCAGCAGACCGCCGAGCAGTAGCTGTTTCCACCCTCCGGGTTCACCTGCCGGGAGCCGACGCACTGGATCCAGGCGATCTTCTCCGGGTGCTTCAGGTCGGAAGGGCGCCGGATGGTCCCCTCGTAGGGACCGGTGGAGCAGAGGATGCGCTCGTAATCGAGGCTCGTCACCACGTTTTCGATGACGCCGTAGCCGTAATCGTTTCTAAGCTTCGGGTCGAAGGTCTCGAAGCCAGGGGCCAGCACGATGGCGCCCACCTGCACGTTCAAAAGCTCCGGTTCCTGGTGGAGATCGATGGCGTTGGGTTTGCAGACCCCTTCGCAGATGGTGCACGACCCGTCTTTGAGGAACAGGCAGGCGTCCGGATCGACGTAAGGGATCAGCGGCACCGCCTGCGAGAAATAGATGTGAATGGCCTTGTTGTCGGAGATGTTCTGGTTGTAGGGATCGGCGATCTTGGCCGGGCAATATTCCTTGCAGATATTGCACCCCGTGCATTTCTCCTCGATGACGTACCGGGGCTTTTTCACCAGCGTCACGTTGAAGTTGCCGGCCTTCCCCTTGACGCTGTCGACCTCCGTATAGGTCATGATCTCTATGTTCGGATGCCGGCTGCACTCGATGAACTTGGGCGATTCGATGCACATGGAGCAGTCATTGGAGGGAAAGGTCTTGTCCAGTTGCGACATCTTGCCGCCGATGGCCGGCGACTTGTCGATCAGGTACACCTTGAAACCGGTATTGGCAAGATCGAGCGCGGCCTGAATGCCGCTGATGCCGCCGCCGACCACCAAAACATCGATAAAGTTTTTCTGTGCAATTTGATTGTCCACTGTGAGCGTCCCTTTAAAGGTGTCTTCGGTTCCCTGGATGAGTTCCTGGAGTTCCCAATATCAGTTCCTGCCGTTCTCTATATGAGTTCCGGAATTCCCTAGATGAGTTCCTGGAGAATTTCCGTGATGTCCTTGATCTCGAGGACGGTCCCCTCCTCAAGAGAGAGCCTGCTGTCCTCGAAGTTGGTGATGCAATAAGGACAGGAAGTGGCCAGCACCTCGGCCCCGGCCTTGACGGCCTGCCCCACCCTCAAATCGGAGAACCTCTCCTCCTTGGGCGTTTCCACCCAGATCCTCCCCCCCCCGCCGCCGCAGCAGAGGCTGTTTTGCCGGTTGTCGGCCATCTCCACCAGATCCAGGCCCGGTATCCCCTTCAGGATCTCGCGGGGCTGATCGTAGATGCCGTTATGGCGGCCGAGGTAGCAAGGGTCGTGATAGGTGACCTTCTTGGCGTACTCCTTGTCGATCTTGAGCCTCCCCGCCTTGATCAGCTCGTTCAGGTAGTCCGTGATGTAGACCACCTCGAAGTTCACCATGAACTCGGGGTACTCGTTCTTGAAGGTATGGTAGCTGTGCGGGGAGGAGACCAGGACCTTCTTGACGCCGTTGTCGATGAAGGCCTTGATGTTGTCGGTGGCCAGGCGTTTGAACAGATCCTCGTTGCCGGTCTTTCTGATGCTTTCGCCGCAGCAGCTCTCCTTGGAGCCGAGGATGCCGAATTTCACCCCCGCCTTATTGAGGATCTTGGCGGTGGCCGCAGCCACCTTCTTCAGCCTGGGCGCGTAGCTCAAGTAGCAGCAGGAGAAATAGAGGACCTCCATCTCCTTCTTGAACGGCTTTACCGACAGCCCCTGCGCCCAGTCCCCCCTTTTGCTGCGCTCGTCGTTGAAGGGGTTTCCTTCGCCCATGAGGCCGACGCTCACCGTGCGGATCGGCTCGACGGCGGCGGGGAAGACCTCGTTCTGGGTGGCGATCCTTTTCAGGGCCACGCCCGATTCGATCTGCTTCACGCCGCGCGGGCAGTTTGCCGGGCACTTGCCGCAGGTGGTGCAGCGCCAGATGTCCTCGCTCTCGATCTCGGTGAGGCCGAGGCTCGCCTGCCGGACCAGCTTGCGCATGCTGAACTTTCTGACCCTGTTCCACGGGCAGACCGTATCGCACTTGCCGCACTGGTAGCAATATTTGAAGGCGTCGCCGCCTTCCTCTTTGATGACGTCGATGATCTCTTTGAACGGGGCGACAGTTTCCACTTTTATGATCCCCTTTATGGTGCGAGGTAGCGTCCTGATCCGAAAAAACGGCAGGCAGTTCTGTAGTTCTGTAGGTCGCGTTGAGGCACGAAACGCGACGTTGTCATGTTGGCGCGGGGCACAATGTCACGTTTCACGGAGCAGTTGCCGTGATGGCGCCGGCCCAACGTTGCGTTTCACGAAGCAGCCGTTCAACGCAACCTACGGTTTTACTCCCCCAACCAGGAAGCCGTCCGTCTACTCTCCCTGCGACAGGCGGGCGAAGGTATCCTTCACCTTCTGCGCCCCGTGCCGGTGCAGGAGCGCCTGCAGCCCGATCTCCACTTCGCCCGGCGTCGGCTCGTCGTCACGCTCCTCTTCCCGCTCCTCGTAGGTCAAGGCGCCCGGACGGCAGACCTGCACGCACATCGGGATCTTCTCGTCCTCGCACATGTCGCATTTCAGGGGGAGGCCGGAATCCGGCTCCTTGAACAGGTCCCTGGAGGGGCAGGACGCCGGGCAGAAGCTGCACTCGGAATAATTTTTCCCATTGATGCGGAAGGTCTGCCTGCCGGTGCACTCGGCCGCGGTGTACTCGCCGGCTCGCAGCGGCACGTAGACGTCGCTGGGCAGATCGAGCACCACCCGGATGCGGGAGCGCGCCGGATTGAAGCTGCTGTATTTGGGGCTGGCGTGAAATCCGGAGCAGGCAACCTCGCAGGCGCGGCAACCGATGCATTTCTCCACGTCGACCTTGATCTCTTTGACTATCTTTTTCTTCGCTTGACCGCTCACGGCTGCTACCCCCTTGACTGTTGTTCTCTTCTCTTCCCGCCGAGCTCTCTTTTAGGGAGTGGCTTCGCTGGCTGCCAAGATTCCCCTCTTGACGAAGTCTTCGCTGACGAAATCCAACTTCAATAGATCCAAGGTCTCCTTGGTGGGGATGCCGTCGTTGGTCCACCCCTTGAAGTCGTAATAAGCGTCAAGGTGCTTTTGCTCCATCTCCGGGTCCCTTTTCTTCCAATGATCCTCGGGCGGCTTCTCCACGTCCCTTCGCAAGCCCCTTCTGATGTTGAGAGCCCTGACCAGGTTGCGGTTCCTGCGGGAGATCTCCAGGAGCTTGTCCGGGTCCATCTCCATGCCGGTGGCAAGCGTGATGAAGGTCGGCAGGTTGTAGAGGTGATAGGGAGGCGAGCCGCCGAATTGCCCCCGGAAGGAGGAGAGCCAGGCGCAGGTGCCGATGGAGTCGTCGACGTAGTGCATCGCCTCGTTCCAGTCGCAAACGTTGACGGCCGCCTCGATGGGCATGTGCTCGCGCGGTTCCCATTCGGCGTACCATTTCTTGAACCGCTCCGGCGCCGCGTCCCAGTTCTCCACGAACTTTTTGCGCTTCTCCTTGTCGGCCAGCGGCGCCTGCGGGAAGGACCCTTCGATCTGGGTGATGTTCATCTTCTCGCCGGTGCAGTACATGAGGAAGAAGGGATAGTTGACCACGCCCAGCTTCAGGGGCACCTGCTCGACCTTCTTGGTGGTGTTGTGATCGTAGACCTCAGCGCCCTTGCCGATGATGCGGGCCGCGGCGTAGACGCCGTTGGCCAGCACGTCGCCGATCCCGTCGCGATGCACGATCTTCTCGACCAGGTAGAAGAACCTCCCCGGCGAATCGGAGGGGAAGCCCGGCAGATCCTCGTCGGTCAGGATGCCGGCTTCGTAGAGCTCGACGGCGAAGGCCAGCACCTGCGGCGTCGAGAAGCCGTCCAGACCGTAGGCGCTGGTGACGCCCAGGATGTCGTAATTGAAATCGATCTCCTCGAAGGCCGCCATGCAGTAGGTGAGCTTGGAGAAGCATTTCAGGAAATAGGTCGGCCGCCCCGGATAGGAAATGGTGTAGTGGCAGGTCTTGGGGCAGTTGAAGCAGCCCGAGTCGCGGGTGCGCACCTTTTTCCACAGCGCCACCCACTCCTCCTCGCGCTCCTTGTTCCAATAGCCGGGCCGGCGGGTGCGCGCGTTGCCCCAGGCGAAGTTGTCGACGTGGAACCCCTCGTTGTGGTCGTGCGCCATCGGGTCGCCGGCGTTGGGATTGTCGTGGATCTCCTGGTACTTGCTGTTGCACATCGCCCAGAGCTCGGCCGGCTTGGCGACGTAGACGTCCTTGGTGCCGCGCACCGCGATCGCCTTCAGCCCTTTGGACCCCATGACCGCGCCCACGCCGTGGCGCGCCGCGCTGGAGTTCAGGTGCTCGATGCTGGCCATGTGCACCATGTTCTCGCCGGCAAGGCCGATGGCGGCCACCTGGATGTTGGCGTCCTTCAGCTCCTCCTTCAGGCGCGCCGCGGTATCCTGGACCCCCTTGCCCTTCAGATGAGCCGCGTCGCGGATCTCCACCCGGTCGTTGTTGATCCAGAGATAGACGAGCTTCGGGGACTTGCCCTTGAGCACGATCTTGTCGTAGCCGGCGTGCTTCAATTCCGGCCCGAACCAGCCGCCCATCAGCGAATTCACGTACAGGTTGGTCAAGGGCGAAAAGGTGCTGACCGCGGTGCGGTTGGCGCCCGGAACCGGCGTGGCGTGCAAAAGGCCGGTGCTGAAGATCAGCATGTTCTCCGGGGAAAGCGGCGCGACCTCGGGAGGCACGTTGTCCCACAGGATCTTGGCGGCAGTCCCCTGCCCGCCCAGGTAGAGCTCGGTCAGTTTGGCGTCGGTCGCCACCCGCTTGACGGTCCCGTGGGTGAGGTCAATTTCTAAGTTAAAGCCGGTCTCTGCGTACCTCATTTCAAGATCCCCCTCTGCGCCAAATCTTCCCGCACGTACCTCAAGCCCAATCCGTCCAGCGTCTCTGCGCTCGGCACGCCGTCGCCGTTCCAACCCCTGAAGGCGTAGTAGGCGTCGAGCAGCCGTTGCTCGGTCTCCGGTTCGCCCTTCCCGTACAGGCCGGCCGGCGCCTGCTCGTCGCCCCTGGTAACGCCCCGGCGCGCGTTGATGGCTCGCACCAGTAGCCGGTTCCGTTTGGCTATCTCCAAAAGTCCCTCGGCGTCGAGCTCCAGGCCGGTCGCGAGCGTGATGAAGGCGGGGAGGTTGTGCAGGTGATAGGGGGGCCTGCCGCCGAACTGGCCTCTAAAGGAGGACAACAGCGGGCAGATCCCGATCGCGTCGTCGGCGCTGTGCATCGCCTCGTTCCAGTCGGCGATGTCGACCGCCGCCTCCACCGGAAGTTGCGCCCCCGGCTCCCACTCCAGGAACCAGATTTTGAACCGCTCCGGAGCCGCGTCCCAGGCGGCCACGAAAGCCGCCCTCTGCTGCTTGTCCGCGATCGGGAACTGCGGAAAAGAGCCTTCGATCTGGGTGATGCCCATCTTGGCGCCGGTGGCGTACATGAGAAAGTGCGGGTAATCGAGCTGCTCCTCGTTGAGAGGGAGCTGCTCGATCTTTTTCACGCTGCGATCAAAGGCCTCGGCCCCCTTGCCGATCCGAGCGGCCGCCAGATGCACGCCGTCCGCCAGGGCGTCGCCTATCCCCTGGCGCGTGGCGATCTTTTCCAGCAGATAGCCGCAGCGCCCCGGGCCGTCGGCCGGGAAATCCGGCAGCTCCGCGTCGGTCAGGATGCCCGCCTGCCGCAGCTCCAGCGCGAAGCTTACCGCCTGCAAGGTGGCCGATTCGTCCAGACCGTACTCCTGCATCCCGAAAAGCACGTCGTAATTGATCTTCAGGTCCGCATAGGCCGCCGTGGCATAGGCGAGCTTGCTGTAGCTTTTCAGGAAATACTGGCGCTGCCCCGGCAGATAGACCGCCTCGTGGCAGTTCTTGGTGCAGTTGAAGCAGCCGGTGCCGCGCAGCCGCTTGCTTTCGTCGACCACCGTCTCGTGCACCTCTTCCATCTGCTGGCTGTAGTTTTCCCACTGGAAGTGCATGTGCTCGCTTTCCACGCGCACCGTCCACTCGTCCTGCAGCTCCTTGGTCCAAAAGCCCTTGACCCCGCCGAGCGCGCCGCCAGCGGCGGCGATGTTTTTAACCTGCCAGGAGTCGTCGGCCTCGCTCAAGAAGGCGTCCCCGCAGCGGGGGTTGTCGTAGATTTCCTGGTACATGGCGTTGCAGCGCTCAAACAGTTCGGCGGGGCGGGCGACGTTGATGTCCTTGGTGCCGCGCACCGCTATCGCCTTCAGCCCCTTGTCCCCCATCACCACCCCCACCCCGCGCGAGGCGCTGGTGTTGGCGTGGTCGATGGTCGCCTGACAGACGCGGTTTTCGCCGGCGAGACCGATGGCCGCCACCTGGAGCTTGGCCTCCTTCATCTCGTCCTTGATCAGCGCCGAGGTTTCCAGGGCGCTTTTACCCACCAGGTGCGTGGCGTCGCGCAGTTCCACCTTGTCGTTGCGGATATGGAGATAGACCGGGCTTGGCGACTTGCCGCGGATGATGATCCGGTCGTAGCCCGCATGCTTCAGTTCCGGCCCGAAGAACCCCGTGAACCCGGAGGTCACGTACAGATTGGTCTGCGGGCTGATGGTGCTGACGCAGGTGCGGTTGGCGCCGGGGACCGGCGTGCCGTGCAAGAGGCCGGCGCTGAAAATCAGCAGGTTGCGGGGAGAAAACGGGTCGACTTCGGGAGGGACGCGGTCCCACAGTTCCTTGGCGGCAGCGCCCTCGCCGCCGAGGTGGAGAGCCGTCAGTTCCGGGGCGGTGGCCACTCGCTCGATGTTGCCGCGGGTCAAGTCGACTTCCAAATCAAATCCTGTCTCTGCATACCTCATAAGCGTATTCCTTCTCAAGTTGTCTGAATGCAGACTCCGGTCAAGACCTGCCAAAAGCCACTAACTCGCAATCCGGTACCGCAATACCACTTAATTTTTATAAACTCTGCCGGGACACCTTCCGTCCGGCCGACAGCCCATTTTTCCCACCTGCACTGCGCCCTTTTTCGTTTCACTCTGTGAAATGTAATTTTACGTACTAAAATACCGAAAATATAACGATGTTGTCAACAACTTTTTTTGTACAGGGATGCGCAAGGGTCACAGAGTTTAACAGGGATAAAACGGAGGCAGGGGATACGTCAAAAGCTTTAACAGGGATGCAACGGATACAAGGGATAAAACGAAGACAAAACAAGGCTTTTTGGTTTAAATCAAGGGCCGGACCAAAACAAAGTCAAAGGCCTTAACAGGGATGAAACAGATGCAGGGGATGAAACGAGGACACGACTGTTGAGACAAGACAAGATTTTTTGTTAGACCCTGTTTTCGTTTTACCCCTGTTTTCGTTTTACAGGTTTTGGTTTAAACCAAAAGCCTGATTCTGATCCTGGACTTATCCCCTGTATCCGTTGTATCCCTGTTAAATTGCTTTTGCCTGGTTGATTTTTGTGCCCGGGTTGAATGCTTTTAATCCCTGTGTCCCAGTGACGAAGAGATGTCGTTGGCGCAGGACTTGACCAATTTGATGGCTTCGGCTATGCGTTCGTTGTTTATCACTGTCATAGGGAGTGCCGCGCCGACTGCGGCGACGACTTCGCGATCCGAGTTCCAAACCGGCGCGGCCACGCCCCACACCCCCTCGATCGCCTCTCCGAACTCCACCGTGTAGCCGCGCTCGCGTATCTCCTGCAGACGATGCTTGAACAAAAGCATATCGGTGATCGATTTGCGCGTGTAACCCGACAGGGGGTACTCCGCCAGCAGCCGATCCGCTTCGGAGGGATCAAGATAGGCCATGAGCGTCATGCCGAGCATCCCGTAGTTGGGAGGATCGCGCCGCCAGCCGATGTCGGCGGCAAGCCTCACCGGCCCCTTCCCTTCCCGCTTGTCGAGATACACCAGGCGGTCTTCCACCAGCACGCCCAAAAGCGCGGTGGCCTGCGCCTTGTTGCGCAGTTCGACCAGATGGGGCCGGGTCACCGTGCCCAGGTTGAACGAGACCAGCGCCGAGGAGGCGAGCGCCAGAAAGACCGAGCTTAGCTGGTAACGCCCGTCGCTCTTGTCGGTGAGAATGTAGCGATGGTTTTGCAGCGTGGAGAGGAGGCGGAAAACGGTGGGCTTGGAGAGGCCGGAGAGCTTGGTCAACTCGTCAAGCGTCAATTTCCTGCGCTCGCGCGAGAAGACGTCCAAAAGCGAAAGCGCCCGCTCTACCGCCCTGATGTTGTACTTGTCGTCGTCCTTGGTCTGACTCTGAGGCGTCGATTCGGCCATGTGCGCAGATATCCTTTCAGTCCGGCGAAGCGTCGCCGGTTTTATCCTATGAAATACCATTTCATTGTCGCCGACGCCAGCTTTTTCACCAAAGCCGAAAGTAAGGGGCAGGCGGCGCCGAGGCGGCGCTTCCCCCTATATGAGAAAAAGCATATAATGGAAAAGTAACGGGAGGTTAAATGGCAGTAGAAAGAGGTGAACTATATGGAAAAATGCTGCAACAGCATGGCGCATTACGAGCACATGTGTTCGTTAAATCTGAACGGTTGTGCCATCGAGCGGGCACGGACGAGCGATTTCGCCTGCCTGCCCTGCGACGATCCCTCGCACAACCATAGATACATCTGCACCCCAAGCCTCTTCGGGACTTGACGCACGCCGATTCCCCAGCTAACTTCGATTCCCCGGCGGCCTCCCGATCAGGCTCCTCCCCCCAGCGGGGGGAGGTTGGGAGGGGGGAAGCTTACGGAGTGTTTTCATCCGAGCCCTGCTTCACCACCAGCGCCCTCAGCTGGGTGTCTTCATGCCGAATATGCCCAACCAGCCACTCTCGCAGGTAAGGGAGCACCTCGAACTGGGTAACCAGCGGGTGGTCGTGGAGTTCTTCGCAGAACTCGTGCAACTTATCGTTGAACTGCCGATGCTGAATCTTCTGCCGCTCCAACCCCTCGAAATGGTAGTGCTCCATCATCCTTTCTTCGGCGTGAAAGTGGACTTGGGCGTACTGCCCCAGGGCCTTCAAGAGCCGCAAGACCTCCCGCGCTCCGAGCTTATTGGCCACCACGTCGATCAGGTCGTTGGTCAAGTCGAAGAGGTAGCGGTGATGCTCGTCGATCACATCGATGCCGACGCTGAAACTCGCATCCCAACTGATCCATCTGGTGTCCCGATTGATCAACTCCTTCAGATCCAGAACCTGGTTCGGGTCGATGATGTCTTCCCGATACAACTCCCTGATGCGCAGGATTTCGGGGAGCGCGCAAGTAAAGGCGCTAACCACGGCGGGATCGAACTTTTTGCCGGATTGATCCACGATCCAACTCGCCGCAACCTCGACCGTCCAGGCCTCCTTGTAGGGGCGCGACGAGGTCAGCGCGTCGAAAACGTCGGCGACCGAGCAGATCCGCCCCAGGATCGGGATCTCCTCGCCCTTCAGCCGGTGGGGATAACCGTTGCCGTCCCAGCTTTCGTGGTGGGAAATGGCGATGTCGCGCGCCGTCTTCATCAACGAATCCGATCCCTGCAGCAGGCGCTCGCCGATCTCCGTGTGCTTTTTCATCGCCTCGAACTCTTCCTTGGTGAGAGAGCCCGGCTTCAAAAGGATGTCGTCGCCGATCCCTATCTTGCCGACGTCGTGCATCGGCGCCGTGATGCAGAGCAGTTCGCGCTCCAGATCCGACAGCCCCAGCGCCTTGGCGATCACCACCGCGATGTTGGTCATGCGCATGATATGCATGCCGGTTTCCTGGTCGCGAAATTCCGCCGCCGTGCCCAGACGCCGCAGCGCCTGCGTTCCCGCCTCGTCGAGCTCAAGATCGCGCACCTGCAGAGTCTCGCTCAGCAGACGGTTGTTCACCAACCCGGAAAACACCTGCGCCAGGTTGGTCATGAACTCCATATCGGTATCGGAGGGGGTCCAATCGGGATCGATGAAGACCACCGCCAGCCCGACCTGTCGGCTGCCCAGAGTAAGCGGCAGCACCAGCGCGTTGCCCGCCGGCTTGAGCGACGCCGTAAAGGCGGCGTTGTCCGCGGTCCGCGGGACCTTCGCCAGCAGGATATCCGCGGAAGAATCGAGCCAGATCGGTTGCAGGCCGTGTTGCGCGATGGCGATCAGCCTGCCGCGGCGCGAGCGCATGCCGATAAACCCCACCGGCCGGATGCGAAACGACGGCGACTTTTGCAGCAAGCCCAGCAGGCGTTCCAGCAACCGGTCGATGTCGCACTCGGCTCCGCCCGTAGCGGTGAGTTCCAGCACGAACCTGCCGATATCCGCGAATCCCTCATTTTCCAACATAGACGTTCCCCGCTGACGCATCATAGGACAGGATAGATCCTTCTTCTTGAGGGAGAAGGTGGCCGAAGACCGGATAAGGGGGGGACAATGTCTCCTGCAATTCGGCTTTCCCCCGGAAGTCAAGGAAGACGGCTCATGGAGAATTTACCATTTGCCCGCGAGAATCACTAATGAATTTTTCGGCCGAGGGAAAGTCAGGCGGGGCGGGAAAATGCTGGCTGCAGTCCGTCTCGATTTCACCGGAGCGGCGGAGCCGCAGGGATGCGAAGCAAACAAGCGAAACGGCAAGAGTACAGCCTCGTATTTTGGACATACCGAGCCCGCCGATGGTGGACTCAACCAAGTGGCCAGCGTTCTCGGGCTGCCTTTTTTGCGGGGCTCAGACCGCCTGAATCTGCAATCCGGGAATGTCGGCAAAATCACGAAGATTGCGGGTTAAAAGTGTGTACCCGTGTTGAATTGCCTGGCTTGCCAGCCATATATCTTGAACGCGCGGCCGCGGGTTCTTGCCGCTCGTCGTCAACTGCGCTGAAATCGAGCCGAAAATTTCACCTGTATTTTCGTCGATCAGCAATACGGGCCTCGTGCGCATTTTCGCCAAAGAAGCCAATCGCTGCTGTCGGATTGCCGGAGTCGAAGCGCATTCAGCGCCGAATTTCATCTCGGCAATCGTTACCGGAGAAAGAAAAACCGGCGCATTTTTAGTGATTGCAACGATTTCAGCAACGGCAAGATTCCCTCGTTCCACGTCTATCCAGACGCAAGTATCGATTAAGACGCCCACGGGTCGCGCACCTCGTCGATCCCTTCGTCATCGATACGACTGTCCGCAAGCCACGTCTCGCCCGCTTCCTTGGGGAGGATATTATGGAGATCGGAAAAAGCCTCCGCTGCCGTCATGGTAGCCGGCCCTGGAACCAGCCGCGCAACGGGTGCGTTGTTGCGCACAATCAACAACTCTTCGCGCTGGAATTCGACCCGGTTAAGCATGGCTCGGAAATGCCTTGCAAAATCGGTAGCAGTTACTGTCCGCACAAAACCTCCGATAATCGGATAATCTGATTTTACTGTATCGCGTCGCTTAGCTATTTGCAAGGGAAAGGGCAAGGGACGTTACTGTTTGAGAGGGTTATTGATGATAGGGCAGGCCGAGAAACAAGAGTTTTTTTGTCTCCCAGGTGCTTTTCAAGAAGCGGTAGATGTGGAATGGTAATAAACCTGAATCCGTGACGAGATTTAGTTGATAGCTCTGCCTCAGGGCCGAGAGCGTTTTTTTTTGATCCGCGCCCTGTATTATGTTAATTTTATTTTATGTTTAGCTTTGCAACACCTGTTCTCTGACAACTGAACCGTTTAC
>CAIYDQ010000048.1 GCA_903925075.1 uncultured Geobacter sp. | reverse complement strand
GTCACGGAACCAGCCCCCTTCCAAAAACTCCTGCCCCTGGAAAAGCATGGGAAGACCGGGGGCGGTAAAAACCATGGCAGCGGCCAGGGTCGAACGTTTCCGGGCGTACCAGCCCTTGGGATCGTCCGGACTGATCTCTTGCGGCACGCGCGCCTTGCCGTTTGCGACCTCGTCATGCGATTCGCTGTAGATGACCCGGTCGAAGGCGTCATCGTTGTAGCGATAGCAGATGGCGTCGCTGATAGCGGCGAGCGAGCGTTGCTGGTCCTGACGAGTGATTACCGCCTGGCGGATAGGGTGGACGAACTTGGCGTCCCACTGCGAGCTGAACCCGGCGCCGCCGGCGCCAACCTCCTTGGTGAGCCACCTGTTGCTTTGCAGATCCTCGGCAATCGTGATCCGACCGGGGAATTTCTCTCTAACCTGGCTGTTGATCCACTGGAGCAGGCTCCAGCCCTCAGGCAGTTCCTGCGCGTCGGAACCGTCGACGGTGCGGATGAATTGGGTGCAGTCGAAACGGAGGCCGTCAACGTGGTATTCGTCAAGCCACATCAAAACATTATCAAGGAGATATTGACGGACCTCGCCCCGTCCGTAATCGGGCCGGGTTTCTCCCCAAGGGGTATTGGCCCGGTCGTCGTTGTAGAAGTAGATGCCGCCACGATTGTTCTCGCTCCAGCCGTCGAACTGCCACAGATCAAGATCCGTGGGGCCCAGATGGTTGTAGACTACGTCCAGGATGACCGCCATGCCCTCCTGATGGGCGCGTTTGACAAACTGCTTAAAGGCTAACGAGCCGCCGTAGTCGCTATCCACCGAGAAGATATGCGAGGGATTGTACCCCCACGATAAATCGCCGGCGAATTCCCCTATTGGCATAATCTGAATGGCATTGACGCCGAGCTTATGCAAATGGCCCAGACGCGCCGACACCGAGGAAAACTCGCCCGGATGATTGACGTCTTCCTGGTCGTTGAAGGTGCCGACATGCAATTCGTAGATGACCAGCTCGTTATACGGAGCGAGATGGAAGTCGTCCCCTTGCCAATCGAAGCGCGGATCATGGACGATGGCGTTGCCGAGCGAGTTGGTCACCTCACGGGCATAGGGATCGATACGCTTGCATTCGCCCTCCGACGTGAACAGGAGAAACCGATACTGATCGCCGGCATGAGCTTCGGCAACATTGGCATACCAATTGCCGTTCTTCTCCGCTTTCAGGGGATGTTTGGTTCCGTCCCAGTCGTTAAACGATCCGATAACGGATACACGCTTTGCATGGGGTGCCCATACGCGGAAGGCAACTCCCTCTGCGTGCAGCATCGAACCCATGCCCTTGATCTTGGTGGTCGAACTCATGGTACATTCCTCCTCAGCGCTCACTTGTCGCTCAACGCATCACGAACTTTGACAGCCAGAACCTTCATCGAGAAGGGCTTCTGGATGAAATGAACCCCCTCTTCCAGTACACCTTGATGGACAATTACATCGGCCGTATAACCGGACATAAACAGAACGTTTATCGTAGGACAAAGCGATTGCAGCCGCTTCGCCAAATCCCGGCCGTTCATTTCAGGCATGACAACATCGGTGACCACTAGCTTGATCTCGTCGGCGTGTTCCTCGGCCAAGGCAATGGCCTCGCTTGGTCTGCCGGCAGCCAGCACTCTATACCCTGATTTTTCCAGCATCATTTTGGTCATATTCAGGAGAATGGGTTCGTCCTCAACCACCAGTACGGTCTCGCCATGGCTGAGAGGTATTCCTGCCGCCCGCTCCGTCTGGATATCGACGGCTGCCCCCCCATACCTGGGCAGATATATTTTAAAGGTCGTTCCCTTTTCCAGTTCACTGTAGACATTGATGAACCCGTTGTTCTGCTTGACGATCCCATACACAGTGGAGAGCCCCAGACCGGTTCCCTTGCCGGGCCCCTTGCTGGTAAAGAAGGGTTCGAAAATTTGGTCAATGACCTCCTTGGTCATACCGCATCCGTTGTCGCTGACGGCCAGGAGCACATACTCTCCTTCGACAAACCCAAAATGATCCGCACAGTAGATCTCGTCAAAGACAACATTTTCTGTTTCGATCGTGATTTTACCGACACCGGCAATGGCATCCCTGGCGTTGACGTACAGATTGGCCAGGATCTGATCGAGTTGACTGGGATCCATCTTAATTGGGCCCAGGCCTGCTTTGGGCAGCCAGGCCAGATGGATATTTTCGCCGATGAGTCGCCGGAGCATATTGAGCATGTTCTCGACATTCTGGTTCAAATCCATCACCACGGGAATGATCGTCTGCTTGCGGGCAAAGGTCAGCAGTTGCCTGG
>CAIYDQ010000047.1 GCA_903925075.1 uncultured Geobacter sp. | reverse complement strand
TGGGAGTTATGGGAGTTATGGGAGTTATGGGAGTTATGGGAGTCGGACGCCTTCCCATTATTCCCATCATTCTCATTATTCCCATAACTCCCATCAAAGTTGCCATTCACCACCGCAGCCTCCTCTTCAACCGAAAGTCAATACCTCCTCCACAACTCAAGCCCGTCGTAGGCTTCCTCGAAGCCGAACTCTTTCAATATGCTACCATATTCCGACCTCGCGGCTGCCACCCCGTTGATGCGCTCGACCGCAATCCGCTTGCGCGGATTGAACTCTCTGCTCACCAGCACCTGAAAAAACGACAGATACTCCAGAACCCGCGGGTCGCCTGGCTGCACCCTGAAATCCAGCTCCTTACCGTAGCGCCGCGAAACCAAAACCAGCCTCACTCCGTGGTAAACCAGGTGAGTTGAGGGGAGACGCGCCGGCAATTGCTCACGCAAACCTTCCAACCCGCTGCCGCAAAGCGAGGCCGGGTCTGCGGCATTGACCCAGTAAACCGCGTCCTGCGGCAAACCCTGGTCCAGCAGACGATACGCTTCCATCGAGATGAACTGCAACCCGGCAATGCCTGAAAAGAAATTGCCGGCTAACAGTTCACCGGACATCTCCATGATGCGCAACGTCCGGAAAAGCCTCCCCCATTGCATAGCCGGCAGTTCCCGAAGCAAAAGCTCCCGGAACAATATGCCGTACCTCTCCAGCAGCACCCTGACTCTGTCTTTATTCCTCTCCTCCCTTTCCAGCACGTCCGGCGAACTCTGCACCCTCGGCAACAGAAACCAACTCCCCGGACTTTGCTGCGACCGCCTCCAACGGCTCGACGGGGCGCGCCTCAAGTCTCTTCTCTGCTCCGCCTCGTGCTCATGCCAGACAAATTTATTGAGTACGCCTTTTCGGACCGAGGCAAACGAATCGTTGCTTAGCTCGCCTTTCCAGGCGAGTCTCCAGAGTTCAAGCGCCGCCGTCGCCGCCGGCAGGCCGGAACGGCCGCAGATGGCGGACAGGCTGTAGCGCCCTTCAGGATCGGCAATCAGCCGACCCGCCAGCCCCGACAAACCGGCACTCGCCTCTGACTCTGCGTCGGATTCAGTCTCGCTCTCCGAATCCTCGCCTGCATCGGCGTCAGAAGCAACTTCCGCAGCAACAGGGCCGGCGTTCACAAATAGGTCGAGATCTTCGGGAAAGGCGAAAGACAGCTTACTTTGACCGCAGCCAAACCACAAAAGATCGCTGCTCTGCATCAGGCTGTCGAGCCAGGCGCTGAAATAGGGGTGCAGGCGCGGCGGGAGCACTTCTTCCTCCCAAGCCCCGGCATGCAGCGGTACTCCCAGCAATTGCTCCAGCCGTACTCTCAGCTCGTCGATGGAATCGCCCCGTCGAATCAGGCCCTGAAAAGCGGCGAGAAAAAGCGGCAAATAGACAAGATCGAGCGCCTCGAAAGCGGGTTTCCTGGATCGCCGCAGCATGCGAAGCAGCGATTCCAGATTGGCCGCATCGCAAATCTCCGGCTCTGAGCTCTCTTCGCTGAACCGGTCAAGCAGGACCAGTTCGTTCTCCTCCAGGGAAGACATCGCATCGCGCAGCCGATCGCCGGACAGCGCCAGGGTCCTTTGCAGTCGGGATAGTTCCAAAGGACCGTAGTAACAGAGCCATTTGCCCAAAAACTTAACGCATGGGTCTTCCTCTTCCGCCCACTCTTGCGCCTCATTCCGGATATCGCGGGCCAAGATGCCTTGCGCCAACCGGGCGAGCTCTTCCCGCAATCCATCCCGATCCAGAAGCGGCGTGAGGGTAATCTCCCGCGGCTCTCGCGCCAGGCCGCGAGCGATCTCCGGCAGCATCTCGATGGCGCCGACCAGAGGCGTGGCGGCGCCGGGGATGCTGAGCAACGCGATCCTCTCCGCCACCTGCGGGATTATCTCGGCTCTGGCGGCGCCGTGGTCGCGCTCCATGGCGGATAAAAGTGTCAACCATTCGTCGTGCGGCACCAGCAGCCGCTCCTTGACCCAGTCGATCAATTCGCGGCCTGAATCCGGGGCGTAGCCGGGCGCGGTGCGCTGCTGCTTGGCCTCGAAGAGACGTATCAGTTCGACGGGAATACGGGGGCGCAACTGTGGGGAGAAAACCAGCTCCTTTAGCAGATCCTGGCCCAGCGCCGATCTGCCGGCGGTGTCGGGAGTGTCGTCCTCGTAGACGAACTTGTTGGTCTGCAGCCAGATCAATCCCTGGGCGAAGGGCGAGGCGGTCGTGGTGCGGATCTGGGTGACGCTGATCTCGCCGTCCTGGATCTCCGCGAGCAGGCGTTTCAGGTTCGCCAGATCGAAATCGTCCTGCAACGACGAGCGCCAGGTTTCCAGCAAAATCGGAAAGTCCCGGTATCTGAGCACCGAGGAGAGCAGTTTGCGCGAGCGCAGTCGGTTCACCCAGAGGGGCATTCTCCTTTTGAAGTTGGTTTTCGACAACAATAGCGCCCGCCCGGCGTTCTCTCGGAAGCGGGCGCCGAAGTATCCGGTCTTTTCCAGCGAGACCCGAAGCCAGGACTCGACATTTTCCGGCGTGACCAATGACAGGATCTGACGCAGGTCGTCCAGTTCACCGGGGACCAGCAAGGCGATGCCGTCGTTGTTGTAAAAGACCTGCAATTGATGGCCGAATTTCCTTTCCCAGGCGGCGCCGAGGGCGAAGGTGAAAGGACGGTTGACGCTGTTTCCCCAGAGCGTGTGCAGGATGACCTGCTGCGCCGGCGTTGCCGAGAGCGGATCGCGATACTGTTCGATCAGCAGATGCCGGCGGTGGGGAAGGGGAGCCGCCGTGGACGCCCTTTGTCGTGTCAAATACTCCTGGAGCGCCTCTGCGGCTCCCCGGTCCATGAAATGGCGCTGCATCATTTCCGGGAGAAATCCTTCCTCGTCGAGCCTTTGATCGCACTGCTCCAGAAAAGAGGCGATCTTCTCCGAATAGTAGAAGTCGCGGTCCAGCTCTTCGGCTCTCCAAAACGGGATGATCTGCTGGGGCTTTCGGGCAGGCAGCACCTGCACGGTGCTGTGGGTGATGTCGGTGATCTCCCATATCTGCGCGCCCAGGGCAAAGGTGTCGCCGATCTTTCGCTCCCAGACGAACTCCTCGTCGAGCTCGCCGATTTTGGCGGCGCTGTCTTTCAGACGCAGCTCGAAATAACCCCTCTCGGGGATGGTGCCCCCTTCCAGATAGATGTACATGGAGAGCCCCGGCCGGGTGGATATGGTGTCCGCCAATCGGTCGACGGTGGCTCTGGGCTTCAACTCGACGACATGCGAGTCGGCGTATTTACCCTCCAGCATGCCGATCACCAGGTCGAACTGCCGGCGCGACAGGTTCCGGTACGGATAGCTGGTCTTCAGAAAGTCGTAAAGCTCGTCGAGATGCCACTCCTCGGCAAGAGCCATGGAGAGGATGATTTGCGCCAATAGATCCAGCGGCGCCTCTACCGGGTGGAGTTCCTCGATGTCGCCGTCGGCGATGGCGCGGGCGATCACCGCGGCGCAGATGAAATCCATGCCGTTGGTGGGGAAGAGCAACCCCGAGCTCACCTCGCCCGGGACGTGCCCGGAGCGGCCGATGCGCTGGATGGCCGAGGAGATGGAGCGCGGCGTCTGGATCAGCACCACGCTGTCCAGCTTGCCGATGTCGATGCCCAGTTCCAAAGAGTTGGTGGCGACAATCGCCTTCAGCTCGCCGCGCTTCAGGCGCTCCTCCACCGCCAACCTGATCTCCCGCGACAGCGAGCCGTGGTGGGAATAGGCCAACTCCTCGCCGGATGCTTCGTTGATCAGCCGGGTTACCTTCTCCGTGGTTCTTCTGCTGTTGGCAAAGAACAACGTGGAGCGGTGCCTGTCGATGATGTCGGAAAATCGCCTGATCAGCGCGGGCCAGACGCTTTGCGATGCATCCCGCTCGGCCTCCCCGGGGGCGCTGATCAACAGGCTGAACAGCTTGGAGCGCTCCCCTCTGACCAGAGAAACGGGTCTGCGACGGTACTCTCGACCGAATTGTTGCAGGCCTCCAACGAAGTCGGCCACCGTTTCCAGAGGCCGCACCGTCGCCGAAAGCGCGATGCGCTGGAACTCGCCGCTAAGCAGCACCAATCGCTCCACGGCGGTGATCAAGTGCGTGCCGCGCTTGCTGCCGGCTACGGCATGGATCTCATCGAGGATCACGGTGGCGACGCCGGTGAGCGAGGCTCGGCTTCCCTTGGAAGTAAGCAGGATATTGAGGCTCTCGGGGGTGGTAATCAGGATTTCAGGCGGGTGGCGCAGCATCCTGCGGCGCTCGCTTCCCGGCGTGTCGCCGCTGCGAGTCTGGACGCCGATAGCCGGGAAGGCGGCTCCGGCCGCGGCGAAATATGCGTGCAGCTCTTCCAGCGGCGCGATCAGGTTGCGCCGTACGTCGTTATTGAGCGCCTTCAAGGGAGAGACGTACAGCACCCTCGTTTCCCCGGCAGGCCAGGCGCCGGTGACCAATTGGTTGATGGCCCAGAGGAAGGCCGCCAGCGTCTTGCCGCTCCCCGTCGGCGCCGTGACCAGCACGTGCCGCTTTTTCACGATCTCCGCCCAGGCGCGCAACTGCACGTCGGTCGGCTCGCCCAGCCGTTCGGTAAACCACTTGCGGATCAGGGGATGGAAGTGCTGTAGGGGCGACGTCATGGATGGCCTCGATGGAATTCCAGGCCGGATTATAGCACACAAAGAATTCGATAGGCCACGGGGTTAGCTCCCTGAATAGTTGACACCGTCACGGCTTTTGTGGTAGCAATGACAAGGAGCTGTTTCGCAAGTCCTTGATTTAGGAGGGTTTTATTTGAGAGATCAAATTTTATGCCGAAGGATGTTTCTGAAAACGACCGCTTTTTTCGCCGCTTCGCTGTTAGGAGCCAAATCCGCTTTTGCCAAGGTCATCGACCTGGCTCGCCTGCCTGAAGGCAAGCTTTCCCTGTACAGCGTCAACAATCGCGAACGCCTGACCGTCACCTATCGCAACAGCCTCGGCGAGTATTGCGACGAAGCGCTGCAGGCCCTGAATTGGCTGCTTCGATGCCATATCACCAACGAGACCACCCAGATGGACCTGCGCGTGATCGAATCCCTGAACCGCCTCGACGATGTTCTGGGCGGCAACAACGAAATCCATATCATTTCCGGCTACCGATCGCCTTCCTACAACAGCAGGTTGCGGAGCGTCTCGCATGGCGTGGCGAAAAACAGCCTGCACATGAAGGGAATGGCCGTCGATCTCGCCATCCCCGGCGTGCGGCTCGACCAGATCAGACGCACGGCGCTGTCTCTCGCCGCCGGCGGAGTCGGTTATTATCCGGGAAACGGCTTCGTGCATATCGACTCCGGCAAATTACGAGCCTGGCAGGGGTAGGGAAAACCAGCACGGTCGCTTGGCCGCCTAGGGCGTAGTCTCCACCAGGCGAGGGTCCTTGCAGATCGCGATCAACGCCTCCAGCGCGTTGGTCATGGTCAGTATCCCTACCAGATTTTTCTTCTCGTCCACCACCAGCACGCCGTTGAGTTTCTTGTCGTGCAAAAGGGCCGCGGCGTCGGTCAGGTCGGTGTCCGGCGTGACCAGGTAAGGCTTCGGGTTCATCGCCTTGGTCACCGGAGTCTTCGACAACAGGTAGTGCAATTCCCAGGTGTCGAGCGTGGTCGCCTTGCTGGGGGTAAAGTCCTTAACCATGGTTTCCGTGAGGATGCCAGCTATTTTACCTTTCTTCATAACCGGCACCCTTCTGATCTTGCGCTCCTTCATCAGATGAATCGCTTCGATGACAGTAGCGTCGGCCTCAATAGTAATCGGGTTTCTGGTCATCCATCTCTCGACCTTAGTCATGACTCCCTCCGGATAATGTGCTGACATATGTAGGGTGAAATTAGATACCTTTTCCGCGCAGAGAGCAAGAACAGGTTTTTTACATCCCCAGAAAAGCCTTGCGGACGTGCGGATCGTTCAGCAGGTCCTCGCCTTTGCCGGACAGAACCACCCGTCCGGTTTCCAGCACGTACCCCCGGTGCGCGATGCGCAGGGACTGGTAGACGTTCTGCTCGACCAGCAGGATGGTCACCCCCTGCCGGTTTATCTCCTTGATGATCTCGAAGATGTTGCCGACCAGAAGAGGGGAGAGCCCCAGCGACGGCTCGTCCAAAAGGAGCAGTTTCGGGTTGGTCATCAACCCGCGGCCGATGGCGAGCATCTGCTGCTCTCCGCCGGACATGGTGCCGCCCAACTGCTTTTCGCGCTCCTTGAGCCGTGGAAACAGGGTGAAAACCCGCTCCATGTTGCTCTCCCTGGTCGCCTTGGCGCTCTTGATGAAAGAGCCCATCCTCAGGTTCTCCCGTACCGTCATCTCCGGAAAGATCTTCCTCCCCTCGGGCACCTGGACGATGCCTCGCTCGACCACCTGGTGCGACTCAAGCTTGGTGATCTCCTCTCCCTGGAACAGGATGGAGCCGGAGTCGGGGCGGACCAGCCGCGAGATGTTCTTCAGCGTGGTGGATTTTCCGGCGCCGTTGGAGCCGACCACCGACACGATCTCGCCCTCGTGCACCTCGAGATCGATGTCCCAGAGGACCTTCAGGTCGTCGTAACTGAAATTCAGCTTGTCTATCTTGAGCATTGATTGTCCTCTTTATGAATGGCTTTCCCCGAGATAGGCGTCGATCACCGCCTGGTTCGACACCACCTCCTGCGGGGTCCCCTCGGTGAGTTTCTCGCCCGAGGTGAGCACCACGATCCTGTCCGAGATGCGCATGATGGTCTTCATGTCGTGCTCGATCACCATCTGGGTGATGCCGCGGCTCTTGATGTCCAGGATCAACAGGACGATTTCCTCGCTCTCCGACTGGTTCAGCCCGCCCATCACCTCGTCCAGCAGCAATAGCTCGGGCTTGGTGGCGAGCACCCGCGCCATCTCCAGCTTCTTGCGCTCGCCGATGGGCAATCCGCCTGCCAGGAAGGCCGCCTTGCCGTCCATGCGCACCACCTGCAACTGCTCCATGGCGATCTCGCGTGCCGCTTTCAGCGAGTTGGTCCGGCAAAGGGCGCCGACCATGACGTTGTCGAGCACGCTCATCTTGGCGAGCGGGCGGACCTTTTGCCAGGTACGGGCCATGCCGAGCTTGCAGACCCGGTCCGGCTGCAGCCCGTTCATCCGGTTCCCCTTGAAAATCACCTCGCCGCGCGACGGCTCGTAATAGCCGGTGATGCAGTTGAAAAGCGTGGTCTTGCCGGCGCCGTTGGGTCCGATCAGTCCCATGATCGAGCCCTGCGCGACTTCGAAGGAGACGTCGGCGTTGGCGGCCAATCCCCCGAAGAACTTGCTGACGTTTTTGATTTCCAGTATCGCCATCAGGATCGCTCCCCTTTCCTTTTAGTCGTAAGCTTCCTGACGAAGCCGAGCACGCCGTCGGGCATGAAGAGAATCACCACTACCACAAGCACGCCGTAGATCAAGGCATGGGCGTGCGCCAGGTTCTCCTTCAGAAAAACGCCGACGCCGGAGGTGGGGGAGACCGCGCCGGTCGCGAAGATCGCTTCGGCGATGATGTTGCTCCTCAGCGCCTCGGAAAGCGGCACCAGCACCAGGGAGCCGACCACCGGGCCGTAGATGGTGCCGATCCCGCCGATGATGCAGATCAGCACGATCTGCACCGAGATGTCGAGGCCGAGCACCGTGGGCGGGTCGATGAAGCCGATGTAGATGGCGTAGAAGCTGCCGGCCAGCGAGGTGAGCAGCGCCGAGACGATCAGGGCGATGTTCTTGTGGAAGGTCAGGTTGATCCCCAGCGAGTGCGCCGCGTCCTGGTCTTCCCGGATCGCCTGGAAGTAGTAACCCAGTTTCGAGTGCTGCACCAAAAAGGTGACCACGATGGTCAGCACCACCAGCCCGAGCCCGATGTAGTAGAAAGGGACCTTGGTGGAGAAGTCGGTGATCACCTTGCCCGCGATCGTTAAGGGGGGGATCTCGGTGGCGAGGATGCCTTCCGCGCCGTTGGTGAGATCCTTCAGGTTCATGGTGGAAAGCCTGAGGATCTCCGCCACGGCGATGGAGGCGAGCACGAAGTAAGGGCCGCGCAGCCTGAAGCAGATGGAGCCGACCACGAGCGCGACCACGACGGCGACCGCCATGCCGGCCCAGACGCCGTACCAGGGGGCGATCTTCCACTGCTGCATGAGGAGCATGGTGGTGTAGGCGCCCGCGCCGAAATAGGCGGCGTGGCCGACCGAGTACTGCCCGGCGTAGCCGCCGACGATGTTCCAGCTCTGCCCCATGATGATGCTCAGAAAGAGCAGAATCATCAGGTGCAACGAGTAGGGGCTTGACACCAGAGTCGGAAACAGGGCGAGGCCGGCCAGGACCAGGAGGGTGACGATCGGTTCGGCGGACTTGAATCCCGCCTTGCCGTGAACGTTTTTTGCGCTTGTATCTTTCACAGTTTAGGCTCCGCTACATGCGTGATTTGCCCAAAAGACCGGCGGGCTTGAAGAGGAGGACCAGCAGGAAAAGCACGAAGACCACCACGTCCTTCCAGCCGCTCGAAATGTAGACCGCACCCATCGACTCGGCGACGCCGATGATGACGCCGCCCAGAGTCGCCCCCAGGATGCTTCCCATGCCGCCCAAAACGGTGATGACGAAGGCCTTCAGGGTGAAGATGGAGCCTATCTGCGGGAAGATGTAATAGGTCGGGGATATCAGCGCCCCGGCGGTGCCGGCCAGCGCCGCTCCCAGACCGAAGGCGATGATCGACATCCTTTTCACGTTGATCCCCATCAGCTGCGCGGCCTCGCGGTCCTGAGCCGTGGCGCGTATCGCCTGGCCGGTGTCGGTCTTCAGGAAGAACCAGTAGAGCAGTGCCGTGATCGCCGCGGTGATCACGAAGGAGATGGCAAGCGGCTCCGAGATCGAGATCCCGAAGAGCTTGACGCTGCTCGAAGAGTAGCTGGTGGAGAGGATCTTGTAATCCGAGGTGTAGATCAGCATCATGGTGTTGCTCATGATCAGACCCAGGCCGATGGTCAGCAGTATCTGGTTTTGGGGCAGCGCGTTCAGCACGCGGTTGATGAACAGCTTTTGCAGCAGCGCCCCGAAGACGAACATGATCGGGATGGTGATGGCGATGGAGAGGAAGGGATCTATCCCCGCCATGGCGAACAGGTTGTAGGTGAGGTACATGCCGATCATCATGATGTCGCCGTGCGCGAAGTTGATGATGCGCATGACGCCGAAAATGATGGTGAGCCCTATCCCTATCAGGGCGTAGACCCCGCCGATGAGCACGCCGCTTAACAGCGATTGAAAAAAAACGATCATGACTATTACTCCGGAGTTGCCGGTAAAAATCTTCAACGGGTCAGAGACACTCCTGGTTACTTCCAACCCGGAAACGGGTAGACCATCTTCTTGGTGGCGAACTGTTTCGGGTACACCGTTTCGTAGTTGCCCCCCATCAGTTGCTGCACGAGCATCTGGTGGTTGTTCTGATTGGTGAAGCCGGCGTAGTCAGCGAACTTGACCTCGCCCATGATGCCGTTCCATTTCCCCGCCTTGAGGGCGGTGCGGATCTTCTCCCGGTCGCCGGCGTTCTTCGCCGCCGTCTCCGCCATGATGATCATGGATTCATAGGCGCAGGCCGCGTGATAGGTCGGCTCCTTGCCGAACTTCGCCTTGTAGCGCTTGCCGAAATCCCGTGCTCCCGGCCAGTTGACGTCCTCGGTCCACTGGGTGCAGGAAAGCACGTAGTTGGAAATCTCCTTTTCCTTGGCGAACTGCATGGTGGTGAATCCGGCGCCTCCGCCCAGGAACGCCTGCGGCTTCAGGCCGATCTCGCGCGCCTGGCGCATGAGCAGGATGGCGTCCGCCACGTAGGAGACCATGAACACCAGATCCGGGTTCTTGGCCTTGATCTTGGTCAGGGTGGAGCGGTAGTCGGGGGAGCCCTTCGAGTAGGATTCCTTGGCCAGTACGGTGATCCCCTTTTTGGCCACGTACTCCTTGGCGCTCTTGGTGGTGGAGGTGCCGAAGTCGGTGTTCTCGTAGATGAAGGCGATGGTTTTGGGCTTGCCCACGGTGAGCGCCGCGTCGATCAGCACCGAAGCGTAGACGTCGGCGGGCGCATTCATGCGGTTCACCCACTTGTAGCCTTGACGGGTGATCTCTTCCTTGGCGGCGGCGGGAACGATGATCGGCACCTTGTATTTTTCCGCCAATTTGGCGACGGCGTTGGCGCAAGCCGAGGTGTAAGGGCCGACCACGCCGGCCACGTTGTCCCTGGTCGCCAATTTTTCCATGGCGCTCATGGCGATCTGCGGCTTGCCGGTATCGTCTTCCCAGACCAGATCGACGTTGATCCCTTTCTTTTTCAGATCTTCCTGAGCCATCTTGATGCCGTTGCTGAGGTTCTCGCCGATCGGCGCCTCCGGCCCGGTGATGGAGTTGATTACCCCGATTTTTACCGAAGCTCCGAAAGCAGCCATCGGGATGGCCAGCGAGAGCGCGAGGCCGAGAGCGATAAAGCGTCTTTTCATAATAATTCCCCCTTGGATGAGTGGAACAGGATGGGATACCCGTTCCGGTTTAGAGTATAACGATTTTTTATATGCGACAGATGACTAGCAATATAGGTGCCAGCCGGCAGGAGAGGTCGTCATACGACGGTCAGCAGGGGGGGCTGCGATAAAACCAGGTTTGCGCTTGGCTGGCGAAAGAGGAGAGGCAGGCGCGGGGCTAAAGCTGGAAAAGGGTTTAACCGGTCCGATATCATTAGTCTTTGCTACGGACGGCGGGTTGTTGTTTGTATGTGATAAGCCTGCGTGAGTATTTTCGGTTGTATCGTTTCGGATGGAACAAGAGCCCTTTGGCGGACGGGAATTTTGAGCTGCGGGGGATGACGAGAGAGGGGAAGTGGCGAAAAACCGCCGATTTTAGTGGCCGATTTTCGCCAGTGATCGGCCACCTAAAGTCGCTTGGTAGGATGCGGTGAGGCACGAACCGCATCGGTT
>CAIYDQ010000046.1 GCA_903925075.1 uncultured Geobacter sp. | reverse complement strand
CCAGGCGCTGCCGGTAAGAGCGTAGATTTGCCAGCCGACGGCGACCGCCTGCATCTGGAAGGCGATGGTGGAGCAGACGCGGGCCAGCCAGAAACGCCGGAAAGGGGTGTGTCGCATCACGGACTGATCGGCTTCTGCGCTTCTCGATACGGAGGGCATGGGGGCTCGATTGCTCTTATCTGGTTTCGGGCGGAAGTGGGCCGGGCGCGGGCTGCGCCTCCCGTGGCGGAAGTTACTATCCCTTATCTTTGAGGGATTGTAAAGCGCGATAGTTCCCCGCTCCCGGAGTGCCAGTGGGGGTGTCCCCCCTATGGAATAGGGGGGAAGCCGAACGTTAGTGAGGCAGGGGGGTGTCTTGTCTGGGCTAAAGACCCCCCTGTCTCGCTACGCGAGCCTTCCCCCCTACTTCGCAGGGGGGACATGCCGAGCCGGGCTTCGCACCCACTAAAAGTGCCGTTGACAGCGAAATCGCTTTCTTCCATACTGGCAGGAGATAAAGGTGTGTGCGACGGATTGTTCACCGATACAACTGTGCTTCTATCCCGGCAAAAGGAGGAAGGTCATGCTTTTATTCATCAAGCAGAACAAGATCCACCAGTACCCCGTTGCCAAACGCTGCAGTGCCGTCTATCAGCAGGAACCGCTGCGGGATACCATCCCTCACGGCGTGAAACAGTGCCCTTACTGCCTCAATGTCTGGCCGGGGATGAAGGAGTAGCCTCGGGGATGCTTCTGGTTGTCGTCGCAGCAAACGAGCTTCGGCTGCACCGGCAGGTACCCAGACCTCCGGCGTCCACTCAAAAAAGTACTGCCCAACAGAAGAAGGCCGCTTCCTTTGAGGAAAGCGGCCTTCTTCTGTTTAAATGGTGATCCCAAGGGGACTTGAACCCCTGTTACAGGCGTGAAAGGCCAGTGTCCTAACCACTAGACGATGGGACCGAACTAAAGACAGGTCAAGGTTGAGGTTAAGGTTGAGATATCTGAACCTTAACCTGGACCTTAGCCTGTCGTTCAAAATGGTGGGCCGCGCCGGGGTCGAACCGGCGACCAGAAGATTAAGAGTCTACTGCTCTGCCAACTGAGCTAGCGGCCCGGATAAACCGGATAATGCTCGTGCTGCATATGTTGTGCGCCCCTGAAGGCGGTTACGTTTGGTGGGCCGCGCCGGGGTCGAACCGGCGACCAGAAGATTAAGAGTCTACTGCTCTGCCAACTGAGCTAGCGGCCCGGAGTGTCCGGGGTGGTGCTGTGTCCCTGCCCACAAAAAAGCCCTGAAGAAGCTTCAGGGCGTTCTTTTCGTGGCGTCCCCAGCCGGATTTGAACCGGCGTCGCTGCCGTGAAAGGGCAGTGTCCTGGGCCGGGCTAGACGATGGGGACAATGGTGAGCCGCGTTGGGATCGAACCAACGACCACCTGATTAAAAGTCAGGTGCTCTACCAACTGAGCTAGCGGCTCTTGCTGCGGTCTAAAACAAGACCAACTTTATAACAAATCGCGTCGCGCAGGTCAACGCTTTTTTTCACTATTGCGCAAAAACCGGAAAATAGCCCCGCCGGCGGGTCAAGCCGCCTGGAAAGGGTTGCGCAGCACGATGGTTTCATCCCGACGCGGACCGACGGAGACCAGCACCACCTCGGTGCCGGAAAGCTCCTGCACGCGCGTCACGTAGTTGCGGGCGTTCTCGGGAAGATCGGCCAGGCTCTTGGCGCCGGTGATGTCCTCTTTCCAGCCGGGGAGCTCCTCGTAAACCGGCGTGCACTGCTCGATCACCTCAAGGCTGGCGGGGATCTCGTCCAGCACCTGGCCCTGATAGCTGTAGCCGGTGCAGACCTTGATCGTTTCCAACCCGGAGAGCACGTCCAGCTTGGTGATGGCGATGCCGGACAACCCGTTCACCCTGACGGCGTAGCGCGCCACCAGCGCGTCGAACCAGCCGCAGCGGCGCGGGCGTCCGGTGGTGGAGCCGAACTCGTTGCCGGCCTGGCGCAGCATCTCGCCGGTCTCGTCCTCAAGCTCGGTGGGGAACGGGCCGCTGCCGACCCTGGTCGCATAGGCCTTGGAGATGCCGATCACCTCGTGAATCTCCCTGGGGCTCACGCCGGAGCCGGTGCAGGCGCCGCCGGAGCAGGTGGAAGAGGAGGTGACGTAGGGATAGGTGCCGTGGTCGACGTCCAGAAGCGTTCCCTGGGCGCCCTCGAAGAGGATGCTCTTGCCGGCCTTGATGTCCTTGTGCAGGAGGAGCGAGGTGTCGGCCGCGTACTTCCTGAGCGTCTCGGCGTAGACCATGTACTCGTTGTAGATTTCTTCGAAGGTGAAGGGCTGGTCGTGCAAGAGCTGCGTGAGGATCAGGTTCTTCTCCTCCAGCACTTCCTGCACCTTGCGGGTGAAGGTCTTCTCGTCCAAAAGGTCCATGAGCCGGATGCCGCGGCGGCCGATCTTGTCCTCGTAGGCGGGGCCGATGCCGCGCCCGGTGGTGCCGATCTTCTTGGCGCCGCTGCGCTTCTCGCGCGCGATGTCGATCCGCTTGTGGTAGGGCATGATGATGTGCAGCGCTTCGGAGAGGAGCAGCGCCTTGTCGTCTTTAAGGTAGCCGTTCTTCTTCAGCCTGGTGATCTCCATGATGAAGACCTCCGGGTCGAGCACCACACCGTTGCCGATGATGCATCTCTTCCCTTCGTGGAGTATGCCGGAAGGGATCAGGTGCAGCACCACCTTCTCGTCGCCTACCACCAGCGTGTGGCCGGCGTTGTTGCCGCCCTGGTAGCGCACCACGTCGTCGGCGAATTCCGTGTATATGTCGACTACCTTTCCCTTGCCTTCATCACCCCACTGGGCACCGATTACAACGACGTTAGCCATGATTCTCCCCTTGCAGATCGAATTTCAAATCCAGACCTTTCTCGAACAATTCATCCCTGCTGACGGTGATGCCGCGCCCGTCGGCGACCCGAACCACGTAGATCCGGTCGGCGGCGCAGTTGTCGGCGCCGATCACCAGCAGCATGCGGATGTCCATTTTTTTCGCGTAGCGAAGCGAGCTTTCCAGGTCGCGCTTGATGATGTCGCGGGCGCAGGAAAAACCCAGTCCCCTCAGTTGTTGCGCCATTTCCAGCGCTTCGCGGCGCTCGTCTTTCTGGTTGAAGATCAGAAAGTCGCGGCGCCGGGAGGCCTCGACCTCGGGCCGGTTGGAAAGGGTGGCCAAAAGCGCCATGATGTTGAAGGCGAAGCCGGTGGCCGGGGCCGGATAGCCGTACTTTGCGGTCAGGTCGTCGTAGCGTCCGCCGCTGCAGACCGCCTCGCCCAGGCCGGGGACGAACCCCTCGAAGGTGATGCCGGTATGGTAGTCGAGTCCGCGGATCTCGCCCAGGTCCAGGGTGAGGTGCTCGGAGACGCCGTAAATGTCCAGGATCTCGATCACCTGCGCCAGGTTGTCGAGCGCCCTCTTGGAGCGGTCGTTGCCGGCGATGCGCGCGGCCTCGTCCAGCACCTCGCGGCCGCCGTAGAGCCGGGGCAAAAGCGAGATCTCCTCCTTCACCCGGTCCGTCGTCCGTTCGGCCTCCAACATGGTCCGCACCGCGCTGACGTCCTTCTTGGCGATGGCGTCCTGCAATTGTCGCTGCACGGCGGGAGCCAGGCCGGAGGCGTCCATGATGCCGCGGTAGAAGGCGACCTGCCCCAAGTCGATCTTGAAGCCGGCAAAGCCCAGGTCCTTCAGCACCTCGATCGCCATGGCGATCATCTCGGCGTCCGCCTCGGGAGAGTCCAGGCCGATCAGTTCCACCCCCGACTGGAAAATCTCCCGGCTGCGCCCGGACTGCATCTGCGCCTGGCGCAGCACGCGGCCGTTGTAGTAGATGCGGTGGGGGAGCGGCAGCGCGTGCATGCGGGTGGCGACGATGCGCGCCACCTGCGGCGTGATGTCGGGCGGAATGGCCAAAAGCCTGCCGGACTGACGGTCGTCGAAACGGAAGGTCTTGCCGCGCAGCTCTTCGCCCATGCCCAGCGCCAGCACGTCCTCGAATTCGAGCAGCGGCGTGATCACGCGCCGAAAGCCCCACAGCTCGAAGACGCGGTGGATGCGGGCGGCGATGAAGGTGATCTTGTCGGCGTTATCCGGTAGGAAGTCGCTCACCCCTTTGGGGAGCGGAGCCTCTATGCATGAGGGGTTGGTCACGGTTTGTCCTGAAGGTCGGTCGTCTGGTCCCTGGAAGCGGGCAAAAGTTAAAACCTAGCAGCATGGCGGGCCGAAGTCAACGATTAATCGCGGTAAAAATGGGGTCTTATTCGGCCGGCGACGGCAAGAGAGGGCGCGCCTTCTCCGGCGCGCCCTCCAGGGTCAGTGCGCGTGCTCCTCGCCGCTTTGGCAGAGTTCGGTGAGCACGCCGCCGCTGCTTTTCGGGTGGACGAAGGCGATGGAGGCCCCGTGCGCGCCGGCGCGGGGGGCGGCATCGATCATCCTGGCGCCTTCGGCGGTCAGGCGGGAGATGGCGGCCTCGATGTCGGCGACGTTGTAGGCAAGATGATGGATCCCCGGGCCGTTCTTTTCCAGGAACTTGGCGACCGGACTGTCCGGGGAGGTCGGCTCCAGCAATTCGATCTTGGATTCCCCGATGGCGAGAAAGGCGACCCGGACCTTCTGGCTGGCGACCTCCTCGGTGCCGCTCAGGGACATGCCGAGCTGGTCGCGGTAAAAGGGGAGGCTTTCCGCCAGCGAGTTGACGGCAATGCCGATGTGGTCGATTTTGGTGAGCATGGCAGGTTCCTTTAAAGACGATGAGGGCTGAGGGCTGAGGGTTCAGTCCCTCATCTCTCCTCTCTCCTCCCTCATCGGTTTCATTTACAGCACCACGGTTTCCCGGTGCACGCCGAACACCCCTCTCAGCACGTTGGCGATCTCGCCCAGGGTGGCGTAGCATTTCACGGCCTCCAGGATGAACGGCATCAGGTTATCCGTCCCCTTGGCGGCGCCCTCCAGCGCCTTGAGGGTCGCCTCCACCCGGGCGCCGTCCCGCTCGCCCTTCATCTTGGCCAGCGCCGCCTTCTGGTTTACCTCGACCTCTTCCTTCACCCGCAAAAGGCCCTGGGGAGCGCCTTCCTCGACGGTGAACTTGTTCACCCCGACGATGATGGTCTCGTCCTTCTCGATGGAGCGCTGGTAGGCATAGGCGGAATCCTGGATTTCCTTTTGCTGGAAGCCTCTGGAGATCGCCTCGACGGCCCCGCCCAGTGCGTCGATGCGCTCGATGTAGGCCAGGGCCTGCTCCTCGATCTTGTCGGTGAGCGCCTCGACCATGAAGGAGCCGGCCAGCGGATCGACGGAATCGGCGACGCCCGATTCGTAGGCGATCACCTGCTGGGTGCGCAGCGCGATGCGGACCGACGCCTCGGTGGGAAGCGCCAGCGCCTCGTCGCGGGAGTTGGTGTGCAGCGACTGGGTGCCGCCCAAGACCGCGGCCAAGGCCTGCAGCGTCACCCTCATGATGTTGTTGTCCGGCTGCTGCGCGGTCAGGGTGCAACCGGCGGTCTGGGTGTGGAAGCGCAGCATCAGCGAGCGCGGGTCCTTGGCGTGGAAGCGGTCGCGCATGATCTTGGCCCACATGCGCCGGGCGGCGCGGAACTTGGACACCTCTTCCAAAAGGTCGTTGTGGGCGTTGAAGAAGAAGGCCAGGCGCGGCGCGAACTCGTCCACGTCCAGGCCGGCCTTGACCGCCGCCTCCACGTAGGCGATGCCGTCGGCCAGGGTGAAGGCGACTTCCTGCACCGCGGAGGAGCCGGCCTCGCGGATGTGATAGCCCGAGATGCTGATGGTGTTCCACTTGGGGACGTTGTCCTTGCAGTAGGCGAAGATGTCGGTGATGATGCGCATCGACTCCTTGGGGGGGTAGATGTAGGTGCCGCGCGCCATGTACTCCTTGAGGATGTCGTTCTGGATGGTCCCGGAGATCTGGGCCGCCGACACCCCCTGCTTTTCGGCCACGGCGATGTACATGGCGAGCAGGATGGCGGCGGTGGAGTTGATGGTCATCGAGGTGGAGACCTTGTCGAGCGGAATGCCGTCAAAGAGGATTTCCATGTCGGCCAGCGAGTCGATGGCGACCCCGACCTTGCCCACTTCGCCGCGGCTCATCGAGGCGTCGGAGTCGTAGCCCATCTGGGTCGGCAGGTCGAAGGCTATGGAGAGGCCGGTCTGTCCGGCGGAAAGCAGGTACTTGTAGCGCTCGTTGGACTCGGCCGCGTTGCCGAAGCCCGCGTACTGGCGCATGGTCCAGAATCTGCCCCGGTACATGGTGGGCTGCACGCCGCGGGTGTAGGGGTACTGGCCCGGAAAGCCGAGGTCCTCCTCGTAGCTTGGGTGCTCGAAGTCGGGAGTGTAGCAGCGCTCGATCTCGGTGTCGGAGCTGTTGCGGAAAGAGGCCTTGCGCTCCGGCGATTTGGCGATGCTTTTCTCTGAGGATGTCTGCCATGCCTGTTTCTTCTCGGATATGCTCATGATGCTCTCCTGGAGGTTGGTGAAATGGCTAAGCCCTCGGTCATTTTATGACCAACACAAAGTAATATGCTTCCGGCGCGGCTGTGGCAAGTGAAAAAAAATCGCGGTCGGCGCGGCCCCGATCCTGATGGTCGGCGACGATTTGTCGTTCTATTTTAAAATGGCAATCTATCCCGAAAAGTCGACCAAAAAACAGCGCCTTGAGAGATCAATGGCGCGCGGACGGCTGTTTTTTTGTTTTATTTTGAGCCGCCGCATAAAATGACGATCTGGGCAGCAAAACGGAATTTGCAGGTAACGTGTTGATTTGACTAAACTTGTCACAAACTTTTTACTTGCCAGCTCACGGCCGCTGTTCTACTATTGAGCGAAATCAAATACGCGTTCTAGCCTTTGAGGCTTGGAAGGAGAGTCACATGCAATGCCCCGTTTGCAAGAATCACGAGCACGTAGGAATCGATTTACGTTCAGGCGGCTTCACCGAGAACCTGGTGGAGTGCCGGATCTGCGGGACCGAGTGGTCGGTCAATCACGGCGTCATGGCCATCGTCAAGGATCCGCAGGCCGATTCCTTCCTGGAGGCTCTCTCCGAGTCGGTGGAAGGGGACAACTTCTGCTTCGCCGCCGCCTGAAAATCTCCCTCACCGCGAAGACGCGAAGGACGCGAAGAAAACGCGAAGAAATTCAACTTCTTGACAGGTTAAAGTCGAAATCCGTGTTTGTGCAAAGGTTTCGGTTGTAAACGCCCGGTTTCCTCCACGTGCTTCGCGTCTTCGCGGTAAAAGCTTTTGTTTCCTTTTGTTTCGGGCGAGGGCTCCGGATGCCGCCGATCCGGAGCCCCTTTTTGCGCCTGATATTTCCTTACCACACCCCTACAGCACCACCTTCAGGTACTCGCCGGTGACGGCGCGTTTTTCCTTTTCCAGCGCGTTGGCGTCGACCTCGACGAAGATCTCGTCCGGGGTGACCTTGAACAGCGGCTGCCCCTTGGAGACGATGGTGCCGTCGGCCGCGGTCATCAGGATGCGGTCGATGGTGCCGGAGAAGGGGGCGTACACCTTGTTGAACATCTTCATGACTTCGACGATGTAGAGCGGCTGCCCCTTCTCGAAGTGCATCCCTTCGCTGACGAAGGGGGGCATGCCCGGCGCTTCCTGGCCGTAGTACATGCCGCCGCAGACCGACACGATCTCGTCGGCCTTGGTTGCCGGTGGCGGCACCAGCAGCTTTTTCATGCGCGCCTGCAACTCCGGGTCGGTCAGGTATTCGGGGATGGTCACCTCCAGGTCTTCCTCGACGCGCAGGTCCCAGAACTTGGTGTTCTCGCCGATCTGGAACAGTATGCCGAGCAGTTCCAGCCCCGCCTCGTAGCCGAAGTGCGAGGAGCGGATCTGCTCCCAGGTCTCGGCGTCGAAGCCTCCCTGCGGCTCTTCGTGCTGCAGGAGCTCGTGCAGGATGAAGTACTCGTCCCTGGCCAGGCCGAACTTCTCGCGCAGCGTCCTGGAGAAGCGCAGCGCCTGCTGCAAGAGCTCGTTGTCGTGACCCCAGATGATCTCGGCGGCGGGCTTGTGCGGCCGGTAGTTCATGTGCAGGTACTCGTAGGTCTCGTTCAGGACCCCCACGGGATTTCTGAGCCAGACCACCTTGCCGTTGTCGATGCGGAAGTTCTTGGTGTTCATGCTGAGCCAGCCGGACAACAGGTGCGGATCGCCCAAAAGACGCTCGATGGGGCGGATGATCAGGGTCCCCTTGCGGTCGAGCAGGGTCGACATGTTCCTCATCTCTTTGGCCTGCAACTCGGGCTGCCCCTCGTACAGGTCGCTGATCAGCTTGGCGTAGTGCTTCTTCATCTGGAGGAAGGCGTAGATCGGGTCGATCTTGTTGGCGACCTCCTTCAGGGTTCCGACCAGGGTGAGGTAGGGGACCACGAAGCGGGTGGTCGGCTTGGCCATCACGTTTCTGCCCAGAAACCAGTTCACCAGGCCGTAATGGAACTCCAGGTTGGTGGCGAGGTCGGTGCCGCGCAGGGTGGCGGCGCAGAGCACCTCGGACATGCGCTCGTAGCTGTCCAGCCGGTCCTCGCCCTTGGTGAGGAGCAGGGCGATGTTGGAGTCGTAGGCGCCGGCCACCTTGTACTTGATGAACAGGCCGGTGTCCGGGTTCAGCATGCTGATCCCCTGATCGTCGCGGATCTCGCCGTCGATCGGCTTGGACCAGTAGCGGATCATGCCGCCGGCGTGCGGCGACAGGGAGGCGTCGGTGGCGTTCAGGCGCGCTTCCACGGCCGCGTTGTAGCGCACCACGCGCTCGGGTTTGGGGAGCCGCGTTTTGTGGCGGGCCAGAAGGGCCATGGCCTCGACCAGGCTCTCCACCATGAAGAAGTCGTTTTTATTCTCGGGGTTGACGAACTTCAGCGCGTAGCAGAGCTCCGTCACCCGGTGCTCCACCTGGATCCGGGTGTTGACCTCCATGAAGTAGTGACGGTCGCGGTCGACGATGCACTCGAAGGTGGAGGCGGAGTCGAGCCCCACCGCCAGGCCGAAGCGCTCAGACTCCTCTTCCATCCTTCCCAGCACCTTGAGGTCGCTCTCCAGCGCCTTGACCTCGGCCTCCTTGCCGGCCTCGCCGGCGCGCTTGATGGCGGCCGCCAGCCCTTCCTGGGTGACCGACACCTCCAAAAGCTTCTGCTCGTGCATCTGCAGCGAACAATCGCGCCCCCCCAGCGCCAGGCACCATTCGCCGTTGCCGATCAGCTGGATCTCGTTATGCCGGGTCTGCTCGATGTTCAACTCCACCAGCACGTTCTTGTTGTCGCCGACGCCGTTGGCCTTGACTTCGTTCAGGATCTCGCGCACCAGCGTGGGCGCCTCGGCCGCCTCCCTGGCGATCATGGCGTCGTCGGCGTTTTTCTCGTTCAAGAGCGACGCGCCCAAAAGGCGCTGACCCTTGCCGCCGCCGCCGCCGATCGCCTTCAGGCGCACCCGGCTCTGCGGGTACTTTTTCAGCATGGCCGCGACTTCCACCTGCACCTGGGCGCAGAGCTCCTCGATGGAGAACAGGTCGATCCCCTTGTTGTAGGAGGCGTAGAGGATGTGGTCCGCCAGGTCCTCCAGGGAAAGCTCGGCATTGCCCAGCACCTGCGGGTCGCAGGCCAGGTCGCTGGAGGCGGCCAGCGCCAGCAGCTTCTCGCGGTCCGGATGCTTGCCGACCAGGGTGCGCGCGGTGACGTTGTCGATCCCCGGGGTGACGCTGACCTTGACGGAGAGCGCCGTGCGCTTGGCCTCGTCCTTTTTGCCGGCGCCCGACTGGGTGGCGGCGCAGGGTCCGATGAACTTCAGACCCGCCTTTTCGATGGCGGCCACGAATTCGTCGTCCTCGGCCATGAAGCCGTAGCCGGCGAAGATGGCGTCGTAGCCGTTCTCCAGGGCGATGCGGATGATCTGGTGGATGCGCTCGACGCGCTCCTCCTTGCTGGCCCCGGTGTAGTCGGGGACGCGGTGCACGCGCTTGGAGTCGGTGAGTTTCCTCAGCTCCGGCGCCAGGGCGTTGGGGTAGACGATCGAGTCCTTCTCGGAGAGCAGGATGCCGAAATGGCTGATCCCCATCTCCTCGTAGACGTCCATCGCCTCCTTGCGGATCGGTCCGCGGCAGACGATCAGCGGCTTCAGATCGGCGCAGGAAAAGGAGCTCACCCAGGGGGAGGGGGACATGTGCAGGCGCCGATCCCTGTGGATCAGCGCGTTGTTGGTGTAATTGTCAGCTATATGTGCCATCGGTTTCATCTCCAGTCCATTAGATAGTGGTTCCCGTCGCCCGCGTCAGTGGAACTCGCGCTGCACGGCCTGCATCGGGCCGGCCTTGTAATGGCGCAGGAAGAAGTTCAGGTTCTCGCCGAGCACCTTCCTGAGATCGGTCGGCATGACCAGCGAGGAGATGGAGCCAAGGCTCAGCGCCTCTTTCGGGTTCATCAGTTCCTTTTCGTAGCGGCTGTTCAAGAGCGCCTCTTCGGTACGCAGCCACTCGGCGCCTTCCTTCTCGGCGTCCAGTTTGGCCACGTTCGGCTGCGCGCCCGCGTCGATCCGCTCCTGGGTGCCGAGCTTGACCCGCGCGATCACGGCGGTGCGCACCTTCCTAAGCTCGTCCTTGTAGACGAATTCCTTGCCGGCCGGGCCCATGACGGCGAGCCGGGTGGTGGGGAGCGCCAGCACCAGGTCGGCGCCGGTCGGGTAGTTGTTGTAGGAGGCGTAGGCGCCGCCGTAGGCGTTTCTGAGGATCAAGAGGATGCGCGGGGTGCGGATGTCGACGATGGAGTCGAGCATGGCGCGGCCGGCCTGGACGATGCCGCGGGTCTCCTGCTCGCGGCCGGGGAGAAAGCCGGTGGTGTCTTCCATGAAGATCATGGGGATGTTGTAGATGTTGCAGAAGCGGTTGAAGCGGGCGATCTTGTAGGCCGCGTCGCAGTCGATCTGGCCGGAGTCGACGGCCGAGTTGTTGGCGACGAAGCCGACCACGTTGCCCCCCAGGCGACCGAAGGCGGTGACCACGTTGCGGGCGCGGTCGCGCTGCATCTCGAAGTAATCGCCGTGGTCGCAGATCTGCTGGATGATGATGGCCACGTCGAAGGGGGTGTTGAAGCCGGTGGGCGAGTTGAAGGCCTTCTTCAGGAGCGTGTTGATCTCCCAGGTCTTTCGGTCCAGGGGATCGCTGGTCTTTTGGTAGTGCGCCATCACCGAGTTGTTGTCCGGCAGGTAGTTGAGGAGCTGGATGGCGGTTCTAAGCGCGCCCACCTCGTCCTCGACGGTCAGGTCGGCGACGCCGGATTGGCCGTGCACCTTGGGTCCGCCCAACTCCTCCGGGGTCACGTCCTCGCCCAAGACGCTCTTCACCACGCCCGGCCCGGTAAGGCCGAAGAAGGTGTCCTTGGGCTGGATCACGAAGCTTCCCTGGCGCGGCAGATAGGAGCCGCCGCCGGCGTTGAAGCCGAACATGCACATGATGCTCGGCACCACGCCGCTGATCTTTCTAAGCGCGGTGAAGGCCTCGGCGTAGCCGTCCAGGCCCCCCACCCCGGCGGGAACGAAGGCGCCGGCGGAGTCGTTCATGCCGATCACCGGAATCCCCTTCTCGCCCGCCATGTAGAAGAGGCGCGCCAGCTTGTTGCCGTTGGTGGCGTCCATGGAGCCTGCGCGCACCGTGAAGTCGTGCCCGTAGACCGCCACGTCGCGGCCGTGGATGTTGAGTATGCCGGTGACCAGCGAGGCGCCGTCCAGGTTCTTGCCCCAGTTCTGGAACAGGATGTTCGGCTCTTCCTCGGTGAGCACGCGGATCCGCTCCCAGACGGTCATCCGTTTTTTGAAGTGCTGCTTCTCGATCTGGTCGATGCTGACCGACTTGATGGGGCGCTGGATCAGGTCGTGTCCCGCCTGCATCGCCTCTTCGTAGCCGCCGGTCGCCCGGGAGATCTCGCCGGGGATGTTGAACTCGACTTTTTCCGCCGCGTCAAAAGGATTCTTCAGTGAGGGCCTGATCGGTTTATTGGACATTGCGGGCATCCTTCCGGTAACTTGGATTTTGCATCTGAGGCGTTTTGGCTGCGAGATTCATTCATCCTCCCGTTGGTAACTATGTGCGGCGATTTCCATAGGTGGTGCGCGGAGTAAGAAGGGTTGGGGCAGAAAGACGTTTTGTTTTATCGGGGCGATCCGCCGGCAGGGGCGGGCAAGGATTTTTTTATCGTCGCTAAAATTATTGACTTTGAGTAAAATGTCAACACAAATCTTCAAGGGGAAAGACGAGTTTCCTGCCGAAGGCGCGCTTCGGCCGACCTTCAGGTCAATTGCGAGGGATGGTACGCGCCCGGAAAGTCTGATCCGGTCGAGCCCGAATCAAGGTTGCGAGACGCGGTTTCAGATGGGCTGATGGCCGGCGCGCGCGCTTTCTGCTGGATGAGCCGGAATTTGTTAAGCGGCAATTAGATTAGACTTGCGTTTTACTTTGACGTGCACGGTAGCTACACTTAAGGTTTTGCCGACGAAAAGTCAATAACAAAAACCGGTCTCGGGCGCGATACCGAGGGAGTACAGCTACTTGCGCGGCGGGGGAGCATCTCGTCAGCGCCTGAGGTTGCGGGCCAGAAGTTCGACGGTGTGCAGGACCCTGGTGTCGTCCCCGGCCTGCTTGAGCCCGTCGGAGAGCTGCATGATGCAGCCGGGGCAGCCGGTGACCACGGCGTCCGCGCCGGTTGCCCGGATAGCGGCGCTCTTCCCCTCGTTGATCTTCAGCGAGCTTTCGTAGTGGTAGACGTTGAAGGTTCCACCCAGGCCGCAGCAGCGGTCGGCCCCCTCCATCTCCACCAGATCGATGCCCGAGGTCCCCTGCAGCAGGGTGCGCGGCTGCTTGACGACGCCCGCGGTTCTGTGGTGGCAGGGGTCGTGGTAGGTGACGCGCAGGCTCTCGCCGCCGCCGGTAAGCTCCGGGTCGAGACCGAGCTTTTGCAAAAGGACCGCCGCGTCGACCGTCTTGTCCGCCAGGGCCTGCAGCCGCTCTTTGAGTTCCGGGTTTCGCTTGCCGATCACCAGCGGGTAGAGCCGGTGCAGCGCGCCTCCGCAGGTGGCGCAGGCGGTCATGACGTAGTCGGGGCGGTGTTGTTCCAGGGCCAGCAGGTTTTTTTCGGCAAGCGAGCGCACCGTTTCCAGGTCGCCCCCGGACATGCCGGGAAGGCCGCAGCACTGTTGGTCCTTGGGGATGATCACGGTGCACCCCAGGTGCTTGAAGAGCGCCAGCGTCGACTCGCCGATCTCGGTATAGACGAAGTTGGTCATGCAGCCGACGAAGAAGACGATTCTGGGTTTGCCGGGCTCCCCCTCGACCACCTCCGGATGGCTGCTGATGAAGCTTTTGGCGGCGATTTTGGGGATATGGCGGCTGCCGCCCAGAAAGGGCATGGGGAAGCGGAGTCTCAGGCCCGAGGTGGCGGGGACCTTGCGGAAGAAGAGCGGTCCGAGCACGCGGGCGGCGAGCGCCCCCAGGTGCATGAGCTTGCGGTTCTTGATCACCTGGCCCACGGCCTGGTGGAAGGTGGTGAGGCCGCGTCGTTGGGTGAGCGCCTCGCGGGCCGCGATCACGATCTCGTCGGTGGGCACCTGGTTGGGGCACTTGTCCACGCAGCTGCCGCACAGAAGGCACTTGGACATGGCCGCGTAGGTGCCGTCGTCCAGAGTGATGGTCCCTTTCATGACGTGCTGCGCCAGGGCCACCTTGCCGCGAGCCGCCGCCGGCTCCCTCTGGAAGGCGCTGAAGGCCGGGCAATTGGCGCGGCAGGCGCCGCACTTCACGCACTTCTTCATATCGTTTTCCACCCGCTTGAGCGGGTCGATCTTGGTCTTAGTCATCTACCTCTCGCTTTAACAAAAATTCCCTGCCGTCCCATAACTCCCATGATTCCCATAATTCCCATAATTCCCATCAGTCCCTTACCTACCCCACCACCGGCAGCACCTTCCCGGGGTTCAAGATGTTCTTAGGGTCGAGCGCCGTCTTGATGGCCCGCATGGCGGCCACCTGGTCGGCCGAGAGCTCCATGGGAATGAAGGGCTGCTTGGCGAGCCCGACGCCGTGCTCGCCCGACATGGTGCCGCCCAGGTCGAGGGCCGCCTGAAAGACCTCTTTGATCGCCTCGTGCGCCTTCTCCAACTGCCCCGGCAGCGATTTGTCGATCATGATGTTGACGTGGATGTTGCCGTCGCCGGCGTGGCCGAAGTTGACGATCGGTATGTCGTAGCGGCTCTGGATCAGCTCGATGCGCCGGATCACGTCAGGCACCCGGCTCCTGGGCACCACGATGTCCTCGTTGAACTTGTCCGGGTTCACGTCGCGCAGCGAAGGCGACACCAGGCGTCGCACCCGCCAGAGCTCCTCGCTCTCGGCCGCGTCCTTGGCGACCCTGAACTGCACCAACCCCAGCGGCTCTATCAAGGTATGGATCTTTCCCGCCTGCTTCTCGATCAGGTCCCGGTCGCCGTCCACCTCGATCAGCAGCACGGCCCTCCCCTCCTTGGGGATGCCGAGGTTGAAGCGGCGCTCGACGCAGATGAGCGTGGCGTGGTCGAGGAATTCCAGGGTGGTCGGGATGATCTTCCCCTTGATGATGGTGGAGACGGCGCGGGCCGCCCCGTCGATGGAGTCGAAGACGGCGAGCATGGTCTTTTTCGCCTCGGGGTAGGGGAGGAGCCTGAAGATGATCTTGGTGATCACCCCGAGCGTTCCTTCCGAGCCGCACAAAAGCTTGGTGAGGTCGTAGCCCACCACCCCCTTCACCGTCTCGCCGCCGGTCCTGATCACCTGCCCGGTGGGGAGCACCACCTCAAGGCCCATCACGAAATCCTTGGTGACCCCGTACTTGACGGCGCGCGGCCCCCCGGCGCACTCGGCGACGTTGCCGCCAAGCGTGGAAAACTTGAGCGAGGCGGGGTCGGGAGGATAGAAGAGGCCGAGCTTTTCCACCTCGATCTGGAAGGCCTCGGTCACCACGCCGGGCTCCACCTCCGCCACCAGGTTGTCGGTGTCGATCCGGAGTATCCGGTTCATGCGCGTCGTGACCAGCACCACGCCCCCCCCCTTGGGAAGCGCGCCGCCGGTGAAGCCGCTCCCCGCGCCCCTGGGGAAGACCGGAAAGCCCTCCTGGTTGGCAAGCGTCAAGATCCTGGAGACCTGGTCGGCGCCGTCGGGGTGCAGCACGCATTCGGGGAGGAACTCCATCTGGGTGGCGTCGTAGCCGTAGCAGAGCATGTCCTGCGCCCCGGTGGCGATGTTCTCGGCTCCCACTATCTGTGTTAATTTCTGCAGTATGCGCGCGTCGAGCATCTAAAATTCCTTTCCTGTAGATTGAGTAGCCTGGAGCAGCGGCAGCACGTTGCCCCCTTCGGGCACCAGATAGGCGCGGAAATCCTCGGGGAGCATCGGCAGCGCCAGCTCCAGCGCCTGCGGCAGCGAATCGGCGGGGATCATCCCCATGGTTCGCACCTCCTCGGCGGGAAGCCGGGAAACCAGCACGATCCGGAAACGCTCGGCCTTCTCCTTCAAGGACCAGGCGGTCTGGCCGTTGATCTCGTAGCGCTTCCTGAGGGCCGACTCCAGTTCGCCGCAGTCAGGATAACTGAACCAGTTGAAGAAGGTGGGGTGGCCGTAGCCGTCGCGGCACTCGGCCAGAAGGATCATCACCCCGCCCGGCTTCAGCGCCCGGCTGGCGTACTCCATCGACTTATGCGCCTGGATCAGGTTGATGTCCTTGGGAAAACCGCCGCAGGAGACCACCACCAGGTCGCCTTGCTCGGCGATGGGGCGGGAGAAGGCGGCGGCGTAGAAGCGGCACGCCTCGGCGTGGGCGGCGCGCCAGTCGCCGGCGAAAACGGCCAGGATGCGCTTGTCGGGGGTGAGGGCGGTGTTCAGGATGAAATCGGGCGGCCGCAGGGCGCAGGCTTCCAGCATCGCCTCGTGCACCGGGTTTCCCTCCAGGTTGCCGGTGACGGCCCGCGGGTCGCGGCCGGTGGCCTCTCCCGGCTTCAGGAGGGCGAAATGGCTGGCCAGGCAGCTCCTGCGGCTGGATACGCCGGGGAGGATGCTCTTTCTGCCGCCGCCGAAGCCGGCGAAGTAGTGAAAGGTGACCGCGCCGGTCAGAATCAGCCGCTTCGCCTCGGCCACCCGGCGGTTGACCTCGACCGGGACCCCCCGCGAGGTGTCTCCGAGATAGACCAGCGCGCCGGGATCGTCGCAGTCGTGGTCGCTGACCTTGATCCTGCCGTACAACTCGCCGACGATCCGTTTGTGCTCGGCCTCGGTCTGCTTTCGGTGGATGCCGAGCGCGATCACGATCTCGATGTCGCGATCCTTGATGCCGGCGGCGTTCAGACGCGCGACGATCAGCGGCAGATAGAGGTCGCTGCCGGTCGGTCGGGTGACGTCCGAGGTGACGATCACCACCTGCTCGCCCGGGCGAAAGCGCGCCAGAGCCTCTTGGCAGCCGTCCAGCGCCCGTTCGATCAACTCCTCGGCAGTGCCGGCAGGTTCGCCGGTATCCGGCCTCAGCACGGCAAGGACGCGCTCGGGCGCCATTGACAGTGGATAGCTTTCTTCGCCGCATTTTAAATTAATCATGCGCCACATAGTACATTTTCGCACTCCGATGCGCAACAGTTTCCAGTCAAACAGCGGACTATTAGGCGTGAAAAGGCAAAAAAGGTTGACAAACACTGTTTATTCCGATAACAATCACCCGATTTCAGGACTAAAATCAGAAGTCTGGCCTTTGTAAAGGCATACATTATAAGAGGAGGAATCATTTAAATGGAACAGTATGCAGTAGTGTTCGCCTTGGCCTGCGCCGCGGCGGCGGTGGCCTACGGACTCTTGTCGGCCCAGTGGATCTTGGGACTTCCCCAGGGCAACGATCGGATGCGGCAGATCGCCGCGGCCATCCAGGAAGGAGCCGGGGCTTACATGAAGCGCCAGTACACGATCATCGCCGCGGTCGGCGTGGTCATGTTCGTGGCGCTCTTCGCGACCCTCGGTCCGAAAACGGCCGTCGGTTTCGCCGTCGGCGCGGTTTTCTCGGGCCTCACCGGCTTCATCGGCATGTTCGTCTCGGTTAGGGCCAACGTCAGGACCACCGAGGCCGCCAAGTCCGGCATCCACAAGGCGCTGAACGTCGCCTTCAAGGGCGGGGCGATCACCGGCATGCTGGTCGTCGGCTTGGGCCTCTTGGGCGTCGCCGGCTACTACATGGTGCTGCTGAAGTTGATGCCGGGCGCGCCCGCCAAGGAAGTGGTCAGCCAACTGGTCGGCCTGGGCTTCGGCGGCTCGCTGATCTCCATCTTCGCCCGTCTGGGCGGCGGCATCTTCACCAAGGGCGCCGACGTGGGCGCCGACCTGGTAGGCAAGGTCGAAGCAGGCATCCCCGAGGACGACCCGAGGAACCCGGCGGTCATCGCCGACAACGTGGGCGACAACGTGGGCGACTGCGCTGGCATGGCTGCCGACCTCTTCGAGACCTACGCCGTGACCCTGATCGCCGCCATGCTCTTGGGCGCCATCACCTTCGCGGGCACCCCCGGAGCGGTCAGCTATCCGCTGATCCTGGGCGGCATCTCCATCATCACCTCCATCATCGGCACCTACTTCGTCAAGCTCGGCTCCAGCGGCAACATCATGGGCGCCCTCTACAAGGGGCTCATCGTTTCCGGCGGCCTGGCCTGCGTCGCCTTTTACTTCGTGACCGTGACCATGTTCCCGGCGGGCCTCACCGCGGGGGGCGCTACCTTCAGCGCCATGAACATCTTCATCTCCGCCATCGTCGGCCTGGTCGTCACCGGCGCCATCTTCTGGATCACCGAGTACTACACCTCCACCGAGTACGCCCCGGTCAAGCACATCGCCCAGGCCTCCACCACCGGCCACGGCACCAACGTCATCGCCGGTCTCGGCATCTCCATGAAGTCCACCGCCGCGCCGGTGATCGTGATCTCCGCCGGGATCATCGTCGCCTTCAACTGCGCCGGCGTCTACGGCATCGCCATCGCGGCCGTCTCCATGCTCTCCCTGACCGGCATCGTCGTCGCCATGGACGCCTACGGTCCGATCACCGACAACGCCGGCGGCATCGCCGAGATGGCCGAACTGGACGACTCCGTGCGCGCCGTCACCGATCCGCTGGACGCGGTCGGCAACACCACCAAGGCCGTCACCAAAGGGTACGCCATCGGCTCCGCGGGACTTGCCGCCATCATCCTGTTCACCTCCTACGTGCAGGAGCTGACCATCGCCAACAAGAGCTTCTCCCTTTCCGACCCCTACATCATCGTCGGCCTCTTCATCGGCGGCATGCTCCCCTACTACTTCGGGGCGCTCTGCATGGAAGCCGTCGGCAAGGCGGGCGGCGCGGTGGTCGACGAAGTCCGTCGCCAGTTCCGCACCATCAAGGGGATCATGGAAGGAACCGGCAAGCCGGACTATGCGGCCTGCGTGGACATCGTGACCAAGACCGCCCTGAAGGAAATGATCGTCCCCGGCCTGATTCCGATCCTGGTGCCGATCATCGTCGGCTTCACCCTGGGACCCGTGGCTCTGGGGGGCGTGATCGTCGGCTCCATCGTCACCGGCATCTTCGTGGCCATCTCCATGACCACCGGGGGCGGCGCCTGGGACAACGCCAAGAAGTACATCGAGGACGGCTACCACGGCGGCAAGGGTAGCGACGCCCACAAGGCGGCGGTAACCGGCGACACCGTCGGCGACCCCTACAAGGACACCGCCGGCCCGGCAGTCAACCCGATGATCAAGATCATCAACATCGTCTCGCTGCTGATCGTGCCGCT
>CAIYDQ010000045.1 GCA_903925075.1 uncultured Geobacter sp. | reverse complement strand
GTCAGCGGCGACACTCGCGTCTGGGGTATTTAGCCCCTGCCGTATTTACACAGAACTTCAACATTCAACTGGCAGCCGCTTGAGATGGGTGTGTCCATTATTGACAGGACACCTCAACCGAGTCTTTGCTGCGGACTCTCGACATCATTTCGCTCCGTTTCTCGCGCGAAACGATGTCGGTAGCCGTTGGGTTCGATATATCGTTCGACCCTTTTTCCCCGTCCTTACTGCCTATACCATGCATGCGCGTCAGAATATGTCTTTTCTGTTTAACAGTCAACGAAGTAAAGGGCTTGACCGAGAGCTATAATGGAAGGTTTCATGCCTCCTTCAAGCACAAATCACCCGACAACCCGATTTTAATTTCGTCGGCAACTTAAATTGGGCTAACCATCTGGCTTCCCCAAAAAATCATTTGGAATTTACGAAGTTAGGTAAGGAGAGGATGCCGAGACAGTAGCATAAATCCAGCTCAAACAAAAGGAAAAGACACTCACGAGTCAACGTAAGTGCCTAATATTTTGCATTGTGCAGACAATAATTCGGGACCTCGGCATCAGCCTCTCACGAATGGCCAGGCTCCTCGCACATAAGCCGCTGGTACATTGACACGCTGGCTACAAGTGGAACGGCAGGTAGCATTGCTGCTGCTCCTTCTCCTTTTATTACATTTCGGTGCCCAAGGGGACGCCCATAAAAATATAAGATTCTAATTGTGTGCCCAAGGGGACGCCCATAAAAATATAAGATTCTAATTGAAGAAACTATGTTTTTATAGGCATCTCCCCTCGCCTTCTCCTTGCTGTCATAAGTTTACGCCCATGCCGGACGGGCGGTCTATCCATGATGTAACGGTGGCTATGCGGGTGCCGGAAACCTCCGTTTTGGATGATGGCCGCCATGACGCCCTTTCAAATGCTGGATCAGGCCTGAGAAGGTTTCCAATCTATCCCACCTGAGTAAGGGACCAGCCTTTTTTGCAGGGAACGCACCCATAGAATTCCTCGCCAATACGTGGGCCGCTCTGGAACTTGCGCAAGGCCATTTCCGATCCGCAGTCAGGACAGCTCCTCCTCTCCTGGGCAGGGACAGGCATAGCCAAGGCCGGCTCAGGTGTCGCAATGACAGGCACATCACTGCTTGCGACATCTTCCATCAGCCGAGTTCCTTTGCATTTCGGATAGGCGCTACAACCCCAGAATTCATTGCCGGCATTGCTTCCATTGCGAGCTACTCTTTTCGACATTGGATTGCTGCATCGCGGGCATGCAGGGAACATCGGTGCCGCCGGCGCAAATGGAACAACCGTTACCACCTGGGCCGGCGCAGCCGCGGCGGCGATGGGCCTGCCTGGACCAGCCGCGACGCGGACCAACTCGGGCTGTTGGGCCGTATCGATCATTTCCCGAAGCTTCCGGCCGTCCAAAAGTTCCAGGTTTAGCCCCCGGACAAAGGCCCTAGCCTCGCGGGTGTACTCGCCGGAAGTGACGAAATATCCGCCAGCAGCACCTCGCGACGCCATCACTCCGTAAAACTCGCGCACCGGTTGCACGCCGACCTTGTACGCCTTCCATTGCTTGCACTGCACCAGGTGGACCTCGCTACTCCGGCGCAGGACCATATCGATGCCGTCATCGGGTCCATTGCCACCTTGCCGCGTCACCAGAAACCCTTTGCGCCGGTAATACTCGCTCACCAGGCACTCGAAATCGCCCCAACTCATGTCGTTCAGGGCTCCGACACCGGAGCTCTTGGCCACGTTATGGTAGAGCTTTTTCTGCCTCGCAAGCTTGAACGCCGATACAAGGGCGCCGACTCCGAAGGCGAAGGGCAGAACGAATTGGCCGAACATGGCTAAGGTGGTATAGAGGCCTCTCACCGCGACTGCCCCCATTTGCCCCGGCTGTGTCACGGTAAGCGGCGGACGGGAGGCGACGCCATGAAGGACCATGAATGATATCAGCGCCAGCGCTACCCCTGCCTGCCACGGCAGCTTGCTGGTCATCGCCATTACATCTTCTAGAGGGCTTGTTTTCTGTCTGGCCATGCGTTTCCTTTCGCTTTTTCGATTCGCCGAGATGAAACAGATAAGCGGCTTGGCTCCGCTCTATTCGTTGCGATCCCTGCAGCATCAGCATACTACCACCTCCTGAAAGCAGATATCAATATCTTTGGCTGCGGGAGTACTTGCTCCCCGGCCCTTTGGTCTGATTAATATAATCTTTGACATTGCGCCATCCCTGTCTTAATCTGATTTGTCCGTAATTATTCCCGACTTGTGAATGTTTCGATGTGAGAGCGCGATGATCAATATTGAAAAACAAATTGCTCATTGGCGAAATGGAGCTGAAGAGGACTGGTCGGTAGCACAGGAGTTGATTGAGCGCGGAAGAGTCAGGCATGGTCTGTTTTTTGCTCATCTGGCGCTGGAGAAAATGCTCAAGGCGCATTACTGTCTGGTGTCGCGGATCGCTGAGGTGCTTACATGCTTGAAAAATCAATTCTGACTACGGTGAATAATTACATACGGGCGCTTAAAGACCAAGGCGTAGACGTGGAACGAGCCGTCGTTTTCGGCTCCCATGCAAATGGGCATGCCCACGCTTGGAGTGACATCGATTTGCTGGTTATATCCCCCATATTCGACGACATGAAGGATCGCAGCGGAATAAACCTGTTGTGGCGTCTTGCCGCTCGTGTAGACAGCAGGATAGAGCCGATCCCTTGCGGTTCGCGGCAGTGGCGAGAGGACGATTCCAGCGCGGTTATTGAAATCGCCCGCCGAGACGGGGAGATCCTTGAAGCTGCGTAAGTCGCTATCAACCGGCCAAACGTTAATTTCCGATTTTAACTCTCCGAATGGTATCATGCCCTCGATCCCCCGACCGCTTCTCGATCACAGGAAAAGGCCCTCGGCTGATGCCAAGGGCCTTTTCCTAAGATGGTCGCAATGGGATGATTCCCGAAAAGGAGCTAATCAACCTTTTTTGGAGTTATCCATGAGGTTGCCCTTTCTGGCAGCCGGATACCGTCCTCCAGGGTCGCCTGGGTCAGGGTGCCGGCCTCCGCCTGGATACAGATGAAATACAGATCCTCACTACCTGCCTTAAAGGCTCGCTCGCATTTCGGGGCGGCCCGAACAAGGCTCCCTTCCTGAATCGGAAACTCATCTCCGTCCGCAAAGAATGTTCCGCTGCCCCCAAGAACGATGTAGAGTTCTTCGTTCTTCTGGTGAGCATGTACAAACGGCTGCCGGGAGGCGGTTGAGGGACACTTCGCAGCCCGTCAATCCAAGTTCCTTGCCAATGAAGTATTTCCCGTGGAAACCGAGGAAATCGCGTTGCAGGAGTGTTTCAAACGGGCCGATCTGTTCAGCGGAATAGTTTGCTTTTTGAATTGTCATGAGCTTGCTCCTTTGGCGGAATGTGTGGACCGAACGGTCCAGAAAACGTCAAAAAAAATCAGTCCAGTGCCTTCATGATTACAGCAACGACCTCCCTCACTCTCTGCTCATCCGCACCTCCTTTCACTACGGTGGTAATTCCGCCTATGCTGCAGATGAGATAATCCGACAGCACTCCGGCATCCTGATCAGGCGAGATCTCTCCCTCCATCTGGCCACGCAGAACGGCAGCCTGCAAATCCTCCCGGAGTCGCTTGAATCCGCCGGTCACCTGTTCCGCCACCTGGGAGTCCTTCTGCGCAAACTCGGTGGCCGTATTCATCAGCAGGCAGCCACGTCTCAGCTGCACCGGCTGACGCGCTTCTATAGCGAAGTTGAGCAGAAGCTTTTCTATGAAGATCCGCCCGGATTTTGCCTTGGCCAGCAGTCCGGCAAGGACCTCGGACATGTTAGTGCGGTAGCGTGTGATGCAACTGATGAAGAGTTCTTTCTTGCTACCGAACCCCTGGTACAAGCTGCTCTTGGACAGCCCCATGACTTCCAACAATTCCTGCATCGAGGTCGCCTCGTACCCCTGGGACCAGAAGAGGTTCATAGCGGCATCAAGAGCCTTGTCCGTATCGTATTGTAGTGGTCGGCCGTTAGACATGCTTTGTTTACTAGGACCGAATGGTCCAGAAGTCAAGAAAAAAACGTCAGCTTGCACCGAGGTCTCCGTCATGTCCGCAATGCAGCAGTCCAATCTTTTGCAGAGGTATCTTTCCCTTCCGTCACCGCCAACCTCAAGTCCCACATTATGTATTAGCTGCAAATAACTGTTTTATTGTTGTTTTTTTCTACTGGAAAGTATTACCATGCCCGTGCAAAGTCAGGAGGTATGGCATGATTTCAGCGATTTTATCCCATCTTGAGAGCTGGTGCCGTTGACGACGCTACGAGCATGTGGTCTGGTATGTTTGTTCCTGTCACTATCCGCGTGTGCATCGACGCAGTCTACGATACCTACAGAAGACACGAGTCTCGTACAGCCCCCCCCTAAACAATTGCCCCAGGCAACATCGGAATCGAAAACCGCGGCTGCATCCGCAACTGCGCGGAAAAAAGTTCGGGCTCTCGCACGCGTGCTCGAACGGTACACATCAGCTTCAGATGCCCTGAAGACTGCTTCAAGATACATTGAGCACACGACCGACCCGGAACTCTGGGCGGCAATGACGATCGTCGAGTCGGAATGTAAATCAGCAGCCGTTTCCAACAAAGGCGCTCAAGGGAAACTTCAAGTTATGCATTGGTGGAAACGAGAGCCGGGATTCGAATTTTATCGCGGAAAAACCAGTCACTTAGACGATGATTTGAATTTTCGCGCCGCCTTTAAAATCTTTCAGCGGAATCTGGTTGAGAGTCGCGGCGACAAGTGGAAAGCGGTCGAACGATACTGCGGTGTCGGGACGGCAGCCAGAAGACATTCGAAAAAGGTCCAAGAGGTGTACGCCAAAATCAAAAAGTCGATGAGCGGCATGTTCACAAAACAGCCCAATACAGACCTTGGTCGTGAATGAGCTGCACAAACGCCCAGAGTATCCCGGAATTACGAACCAGATTCCGAATTTAACCTGCCACATACAAATCTCACCGGGCTTGACAATAAAACCCTTTGCTTTTTTTAATTTTTGCTGATAAGAGTTCAGGTTCCTAGAGCGCTCCACCAGCAGGTTGTTGAGGGATCGGGGTTTTAAATGAAGGAGATTCGTCAAGTCGTTGCCAGCTATTCGCTCCCCGTTATTTGCTTGGCGCTGGTTGTCATTACCTTGGCCGTGTATTTCCAGGTCGGGAACCACCCTTTTTTGGATTTCGACGATAATGTCTATGTCACTGACAATCCCCATGTAGCAACCGGATTAACCGGCAAAAACATCGCCTGGGCCTTCACTTCTATCGACGCGGGCAACTGGCACCCGATCACCTGGCTGTCGCATATGGCCGATGTCACTTTTTACGGCATGAATCCCCGCGGCCATCACCTCACCAACCTCGCTATCCATGTCGCCACCTCTCTGCTCATCTTGCTCCTCCTGCTGCGCTGTACCGGTTTAATCTGGCAGAGTTCGTTTGTCGCCGTCATGTTCGCCCTCCACCCGCTACATGTGGAGTCGGTCGCCTGGGTGGCTGAGCGCAAGGACGTACTCAGCGCGTTTTTCTGGTTCCTAACGCTGCTCCTCTATGCGGAATTCTCGGTGAAGCGAAAGGCCGCGCTGTATTTGCTCTGTTTCTCCTCGTTCTTATTGGGTCTCATGTCAAAGCCGATGCTGGTGACGCTGCCGCTCGTCATGCTCTTGATGGATTTTTGGCCTCTGGGCCTTTATCGGACCAGGGAACCGGAACGCGGACTGCACCGGCTTCCACAAAAGATGTCCTCCCTCGTTGCCGAAAAGATCCCCTTCCTCGTTTGTTCGCTGCTATCAGGCGTCATAACCATTTACGCCCAGCAAAAAGGCGGAGCGACCAGCAGCCTTGACGCCGTCCCTTTCGTGCTTCGCATTGAAAATGCCTTCGTTTCCTACGCCAAATACATAGTCAAGACGCTCTGGCCAAGCGACCTCGCCGTGCTCTACCCCTACTCTTCCTCGCTGCCGCCTTGGCAGGTTATCGGTTCAATATCGGCGCTTATGCTGGTGACGGCAACGGCCATCGGCGTGAAGCGCCGTTTTCCCTTCCTGATGGTCGGCTGGTTCTGGTTCCTTGTCACCCTGGTCCCCGTCATAGGGTTGATCCAGGTCGGCAGCCAGTCCATGGCGGACCGCTACTCTTATATTCCCTTGGCCGGTCTGTTTATCATCGTCGCCTGGGGAGTTCCGGCTCTGACACAACGCTGCAAACGCCAAAAGATGGTGCTTGCGCTGGTCGCCAGCGCGGTTATCACGGCATCGGCGGGGCTGACCTGGCGACAGCTGGGCTACTGGCAAGACAGCATTTCGCTCTACCGGCATGCCCTGGAGGTCGGTTCCGGCAGCTATCTGGTTCATAACAACCTCGGGACTGCTTTTGCCGAACGGGGCGACCTTGATGCCGCAATCGAACAATACCGTCGCGCAATTCGGATAAGTCCCGATAACTTTAACGCCCACGGTAACCTTGGACTTGCCTTGATCGGAAAGGGAGAGCTGGAAGCCGCGATTATGGAGTGTCGGGCGGCGCTCCGCTTGAGTCCCGACAACCTGAATTCTCACTACAACCTGGGCGTTGCCCTTGCCGCAAAAGGCGAGCTTGCTGCGGCAATTCAGGAATACCGGGAAGCAGTCCGGATAAATCCCGACACCCCAAAGGTGCATAACACATTGGGGCTCGCTCTTCTCAACATGGGTGATCTCGACGCGGCTATCAGGGAATTCCGGAACGTGCTGCGGCTAAATCCTCAGGATATCGATGGGCATTGCAACTTGGGAGTTGTTTTTGCCAGGGAAAATGATTTAGACGCGGCGCTTCAGGAATTCCAATGCGTGCTTCGGATCAGCCCTAACGACACCTATGCCCGCAACAACCTTGAACGTGTGCTGGCTCAAAAGCAGGCGGTCAAAGTTGGATCGCCTCGATAAACAAATATTCGTAATGTTAACGTGCCATCCAATCCGACTTTCTTCTGTTCAAAACTAACCTGGCATGGCAACAAAACGCTTTGCGATTTCAATTTTTACTGATAGTGTTTCGCGTCGAGCTTAATATAATCATGCATAAGATTATAGAATTGCTATACAATCATGAAATTTACGATGATTTTGTATAAATCGCACTAAACATTGCTGATGACATAGGGAAACTGCGCGTATGGAAATTGAAATGGAAACCGAATTTTGCGCCTCGCTGGAAAGAAATGTTGGACTGAATTTTTCGACGACGAAAGTCTCGAATGGGTGCAGGATTATCACCGCTTGCGGCAGATCGACTCCTATACCGCTCCCAAAAACTACGAAGCGTGCTTTAAAAACCGTCAAGGGCACTGCAAAGACGTCTACGTGACCGTCGCCACCATTCCCCACTCCAGCAAGAGCGTCGCATCTTTTCTCGACATCACCGAGCGAAAGCGCGCTGAGGAAAACTTGAGGCAGTCTCACAAGGAGCTTGAACAGCGCAGCTATGAGATCTCGCAACTCAACGAGATGCTCGACCTGCTCCAGGTCTGTCACGCCCGCGAAGAAACCTACCGCATCATCGGCCATTTCGTGCAAAAACTGTTTCAATCCGATTCCGGTTTCCTCGGCATATTCAAGGATTCGCGCTCGGTTCTGGACGTGGCTCTGGTCTGGGGCGGGTATGAGCTGAACGAGCAATCGATTCGCCATGACGAGTGCTGGGGCTTGAGGCAGGGAAAAGTCCACGCCGCTTCCGCGGAACCCGGCGGAGGCGTGCTCTGCGACCACGTCCACCCCGTGGAATCGATGAATTACCTCTGCGTGCCGTTGGTCGCCCAAGGCGAGGTCCTGGGGCTGTTTCATCTTTGCTACCTGTGGCCCGAGGGGAGCAAATCCTGCGAATTGATGCAACGAACCATAGACGCCAAGCAGCGCCTTGCCGCGGCCGTTACCGACCACGTCGCGCTCGCCTTAGCCAATCTTGGGCTGAGAGAAACCTTGCGCGTTCAGTCCATTCGCGATCCCCTCACCGGCCTGTTTAACAGGCGGTTCATGGAGGAAACGCTGGATCGCGAATTCAATCGGGCCGAACGCCATAACCATTCCCTGGCGATCATCATGCTGGATCTCGACCATTTCAAGCGCTTCAACGACACCTATGGCCATGATGCCGGCGACTTCCTTCTGACCGAAATCGGGGCGATCCTGAAAAACATGGTGCGCGGCGAAGACGCCGCGTGTCGCTACGGCGGCGAGGAATTCATCGTCATTTTGGCATCCACTACCATGGAGATCGCCCTGAAGCGGGCGGAGGAGATACGACAGAAGGTAAAAAATCTGAAGGTGCGATACCAAAACAAGGATCTCGGATCGGTTTCGGTTTCGCTGGGGGTGGCGCTTTACGATAAACAAGCCATGATGACATCTGCCGCCGTTTTAAAAGCGGCGGATAACGCCCTCTATCAGGCCAAGAACCAAGGAAGAGATCAGGTCGTTGCCTAGCGAATCCAAGTGTTTTCTCAGGTTTAAACCGTAACCTCAAGCCTGAACCCGTCGTAGTGCAATCTGGGGGCTTTGTTTTTACCGTGTTTTTCCATTTCAATCAGGTCCATATCCAAGAGTATTTTTACATCTTCAGAAATGTTCTTCATGTCACGGTGCGTGATCGCGGCAAGCTCTTTGATTGATTCGGGTTGCCTTTCACGAATCACTTTAAGCAGGGCAAAGCGTTGCGGGGTCATGGCCTTGCGAAAAGCCTCAAAACTGGTGAAGCTGTATTGCGGCTCCTCGGGTTTGATTATTTCCCCTTTGATTATCGCGTCACTGATTGCGGCAAATTCATCCATTGTTTGTTCATGTGATTTGATTATGATAGTTTTAAAGGTCGCTTTCATTGTCGTCTCCTTCGAGGTAGCGAGCAATATCGGCATTGAAGTCTTTGACTAACTGCGCCATGCTGATAAAGGCATATGGTTTTTCAACGCCTGCGAAATGCCGATGGTCGCCTTTCCCGCGTTCGTTGTCATACCCGATCACCCTGATGCCATTCACGATGTAGACCGCGGAGTATTTAAGCCCGTGCGGGGTATGCTCGGTTGCAGGCACAATCCAAGCTTTCAGCTCAGTGATGTGGCCGCTTTCATTTCGCTCTTTTCGATGCACCAGTAGTTTTGCTTTATTAGTTGGCATGTTAAACCAAACGTTTTATGGAGTCAATGTTTGAGATGGCATAAAGAACCAATCAAAGGAAACAGATTTGTGCAGTAGTAGCGGTAAATCCAGCCATCGTTTGAAAGCCGTTTTCAGGCTGAGCCCAGCGCCTCCCGCACCTTTGCGTTCATGTCGAGCACCGAGAACGGCTTCTGAATGAAATGCATGCCCTCGTCGAGCACGCCGTGGTGGGCTATGACGTTGGCGGTGTACCCGGACATGTACAACCTCTTCGCCTGAGGGTGAAGGTCTGCAATCTGGTTGGCCAAATCGAGTCCGCTCATCTTGGGCATGATCACGTCGGTCATGAGCAGGTGGATCTCGCCTTCGTATTCCTTCGCCAGGTGCATGGCTTCATTCGGCGAGCCTGCCGCCAGCACGTTATAACCTTGGCTGGAGAGCATCTGGGAGGTGATATGCAGGATGGCCGGCTCGTCCTCCACCAGCAACACGGTTTCTTGCCCTTGCCCGCAGGCTTGGGCGGCGACTGTTGCCGCCGGCTGCGCCTCCTCGCCGGCACGCGGCAGGTAAATATTGAAGGTCGTTCCCAAGCCCGGCTCGCTGTAGGCGTTGACGAAACCTTTGTTCTGCTTGACGATGCCGTACACCGTGGACAGACCCAAGCCCGTCCCCTCTCCGACCCCTTTGGTGGTGAAGAACGGCTCGAATACCTGGGCCAGCGTGCCGCTGTCCATGCCGCAGCCGTCGTCGCTTACCGAGAGCCGCACGTACTCTCCGGGCTCCACGTCGGCATGGGCGGCGGCGTAGCTTGCGTCTATGTTGCTGCTGCTGGACTCGATGGTGATGTGCCCGACGTCGGCGATGGCGTCGCGGGCGTTGACGCATAGATTGGCCAAAATCTGGTTGAGCTGCGAGGTATCCATCTTCACCGGCATCGATCCCGGCCCGGGTTGCCAGGTGAGAGCGATGTTCTCGCCGAGAAGCCGCCCCATCATGGCGAGCATCCCGTCGACTGCCGCGCTCAGATCGATCAGTTTGGGCTCGATGGTCTGCCTGCGCGCGAAAGCGAGCAACTGCCGGGTCAGTTCGGCCGAGCGTTCGCCCGCTTTGCGAATCTGTTCCAGGTCCGCATAGAGCGGCTGGGTCGGCTCCAAATCGCTCAGCGCCAGGTTGGCGTGACCCAGGATGACCAGCAGCATGTTGTTGAAATCGTGCGCTATGCCTCCCGCCAAGCGCCCCACGGATTCCATCTTTTGCGACTGCCGGAGTTGGTTTTCCAGCCGGGCTTTTTCCTGGTCGGCGTTTTTCTGCTCGGTGATGTCCCTGGCGGTGCTGGCAAATCCGGTGAGCACGCCGTTTTCATCGCGTTCGGCCCGGATCGTCCACAACATGTGGTGGCATTCCTGGCCGTCGATATGCACCTGCCTGTTTTCGCAGCTGAAGGTTTCCTTTCCCGACTGCAGCCAGTCTTGGAAAGCGGCCCGGGTCGCTTCTTTGTCGTCCGGATGCAGGAAATCGAAGGCCCGCCTCCCTAGGCACTCTTCCGGGGCCAATCCGAAGATGTCGCCCGCGGCATGATTCAGGTACAGAAAACGCCCTTCGGCATCGACCCGGGTGATGAGATCCGACGTTCCTTCCACGAGGTTGCGGTACTGCTTGCGACTCTCCAAAAGTTGCTCCTGGGATCTATTCATCTCCGTTATGTCGCGCAGGAAGACGAAAAGATGCTCATCCGGCTCCCGGACGTATTGCACGCTCACTTCCGCGTCGATGAGCGCGCCGTCCTTGCACAGGTACCGGGACTGATAGCGGTCGCTGCGCAGCTCCGATAATTGCCGTGTTTGCGCGGCGGTCCGCTCCGGCGATTGGTCGACGACGATATCCGCCGTCGTCAGACGGAGAAGTTCCTCCTTGGAGAAGCCGAGTATCGCGCAAAGAGCGTCGTTGACGTCGAGAATCCGGCCGGCGCCGTCGGCGACGTAGAAGCCGTCAAGAGACGTCTGGGTGAGCGTTTTGTATTCCTGTTCCTTGCTTGCGCGCAGGGTGCCGATCAACTGTTCCGCGACCTTGCGCCCCTTCAGATAGACCACGACCAAAACCATGATGCTCAGCGAGACCAGGACGGCTCCCCACAAGAGCACCGCGCGGTGCAGCGACAATTCGTGACGCACGTTGACGGCCGAGGCCTCGGCATAGACGATCAGCGGGGTGTCAAGAGGCTGAAGATGGCGATAGGCGATAATCCGCTCCGCTTCGTCCCGGTTGGATCGATGGTCGAAGACGCCGGCTTCCCCTTTCAGCATGGGAGCGAGCAGCGCCCGCGGTATCTTTGTCCCTTGAACCTTGGTCAGATCGCTGGAACGGCCGGCCAAGGCGCCGCTGTGGGTAACGACGGTGACCGTGGTCTCCTTGGAGAGTCGCAGGCGGAATCCGAAATTGGCTATCGAATCCTGCCTGACGGATAGCGCCATCACCCCGGAGAAACGGCCCCGTTTGTCGTAAATGGGCCGCACCAACGGAATGGAATAACGCTGGGTCGTGCGCCCGAAAATCGGCTCGTCGACGTAGAAGCGGTCTTTGCCGCCGTCGGCGAAATAGCGAAAATAGGCGCGATAACTAAGGTCTTGCCCCAGTTTGGCGTTGGGCATATCGGTGAAGGCCAGCTTTCCCTCGCCGTTCACCAGCACCACCAGCACCTCGCGGTCCGACAAAGGTCCGCGGCGCAACAACTCCAGGTTCTTGGCGAAATGCTCCGGGTCGGCGGTGTACATGTTGCGCAACACCAGCAGAGAATTGTCGAACTCATGCAGACGATCGGTGATGATGCTCTCGGAGGTATGGGCTATATCGGCGACCGCGTCCCGAAACGCATCCATCCTTTCTTTTTCCTGGCGATTTGCCTCCCAGTTTGAGGCGTACAGCAAGGTCGCGGTCAGGGCGCACCAAATCAACAGCCAGAGCGCGTTGCGCTTGAGGTGACTTCGTCGTCGATTTTCGTCAGCGGTTGTCATAAGGCTACCCTCACGAGCGGCGCAGCGGATTTGAGCAGCTAGGATTTGTCCGGAGAGACGGGTGCGAGGCGGAAGCTGTTTTTAGGCATAGTACCTGTAATTTCTCGTGATTGGAATGTTTTTTCGTTCGGTGCTCTGCCGGCGGCAAACGGATTCTCAGCAGACATGTGAAAACCCGCTTTACGCGGGACTCCGTCTCAGGACTGAACTCGCGAAACTCGCCTGCGTCCCCTTCCGCCTTTACTCTTTCCTCTTCAGGAATATAGAAGATAAACGCGCAAAATAGTACGATTGCCCTATCGTTCCGAAGTATCTAAGTGATACACTGACGCAGGTAAAAGCAATATTGAGTTTACTCGCTCAATTTCCGATGGAATTACAATCCTCAAAGTTTTTATTACTTTAATTTGTCGGCTGACATAGGACGGTTATCGCACCAATCGAGGTTGACTAATTATGCCGGAAATCTTGGAAAATATGCTCGGTGAGTTGCTTGTCGGCAATAAGATCATCACCAAAATTCAGTTGGACCAAGCATTGGAGGCGCAGCAGCTCAATAAGGATCAACCTATCGGCCAGATACTGTGCCAAATGGGTTTTCTGCAGAGCAAAGACCTGGAACATGCTCTCGATTACAACAACAAGCGCCGCAAGCTTGGTGAGATACTGGTATCGATGAAGCTGATCAACGAAGCAGTGCTGCGGAGTGCGCTTAAGTTGAGCCGGGACGAAAATATCATGCTTGGCGCCGCGCTGATCAGGCAACGTCTTATCGGAGAAGAGCAATTGGCTCGCGCCATCGCCGTCCAGCACGACCTGAAATTCGTCAGCCTGTCGGACATGCAGTTCTGCTCGGGGCTATCCGGGTTCGTCAATTCGACCTTCGCCCAGCGTCTCCATATCGTGCCCATCATGCATAGCGGCAATCGCCTGACCTTCGCCATGGCCCACCCGATTCAACGGGACGAACTGGCGCAGCTGGAAAGCTGGTGCAAGATGTCCATCGTCACGGTCATCGCCACGGAGAGCGATATCGTCCTCGCCCAACATAAAATCTTCAAAATAAGCGGGGCGACCGACCAGGCGAAGTTGAATCTGGAACTGACCGAGGACCTGGAGAGAGCCGTCGTCAAGCCGAAATCGAAATACGTCAGCGACATTATCGGCGCGGACGTCGATTACCTCACCAAGCTGATCATCACCACGGGCATCAAGGACGGAGCCAGCGACATCCATTTCGAGTCGAACGGAAACGGCATGGCTATTCGCTATCGCCTGGACGGCATCCTGCAAACCATCGGCCTGGGGGCGAATGACGCGCTGATCGGCTCCAAGGCCAGGCAAATCGTCTCCAAGATAAAGATCCTCTGCGATATGGATATCGCCGAGCGCCGGCGCCCGCAGGACAGCAGTTTCAAAATGAAGGTGACCAAGGACGGGAAGGTGCGCAACGTGGATTTCCGGGTGTCGACCGTCCCGACGCAGTTCGGTGAAAACGTGGTCATTCGCATCCTGGACAAGCAAAGCAGCGTCATCACCCTGGAAATGCTGGGATACCGCCCGGAAGACGCCGCAACGCTCTACCGAGCCCTCGATAAGCCGACCGGCATCTTCCTGGTTACCGGTCCTACCGGCTCAGGCAAGTCGTCGACCCTGTACGCCCTGCTCTCGCACGTCAATACCCCCGGAGCCAAGACCCTTACCGTCGAAGACCCGATTGAGTACAGCATAGACGGGATCACGCAGACAGAGGTCAACGAGTTGGTCGGCAACACCTTTGCCCGCATGCTGCGCACCTTCCTGCGCCAGGATCCCGACAACATCATGGTCGGCGAGATACGCGACCTGGAAACCGCCACCATATCCATGCGCGCCGCACTAACCGGCCACACCGTATTTTCCACGTTGCATACAAACGACGCCACCAGCGCCGTGCCGCGGCTGATCGATATGGGGATCGAGCCGAGCCTGCTCTCCGCCACCTTGCGCGGCGTCCTGGCCCAGAGATTGGTGCGCCGAATCTGCACCGCATGCAAGGTCCCCCACCGCCCCGCCGAAAAGACCCTCGAAGAGTTCGGCATCCCTTCGGAAAGCGAGATGGAATTTTTCCACGGCGCGGGTTGCCCGGCGTGCCATTACACCGGCTTCAGCGGCCGTCTCCCGATCGTGGAATTATGGATTCCCACCCGCGATGAATTGCTTATGCTCAATCACCGGCCTGACAACATCTCCCTGCGCAACGTGGTCTTTTCGGACGTCGGCAGGTTGACCATGATCGACGACGGCTTCCGTTTCGTTCAGTCGGGCGAGACGACCCTCGACGAACTTCTGCGCACGGTCCCGTATGAACAGATAGAGGCTGGACGGGAACGTATCGCCGCCAGGGCCGTTGCCAATGCGCTTGTCTCGAAAAAGCCGCTTTTTCAGCTTAACCCTCTTGCTATTATAGGAAGCCTGATACCTGCAAACGGAACGCCCGTGCCGGCTTAGCGGCATGATACGAAAGTCACGGATCGAGATCGAAAGCCCCCTTCCCTCCCCCAACCCCCCGTCCATAAAGGGAACGGGAAACGTTAAGCAATCCTCCGGGCGCTAATAGCGCTCAAACCCTTGGTCGCCCTGTTCTTCTTGAAGGTTCAAGCTCGCGCCTGCGTCCGCGCTCCCCCGTCTTTTGACCAGCGGCTGCGATTGCGCGGCACTGGTTCTCGCTTGCCCCGCAGATTTGCCGCTGCTTTTTTGCGCCGCGGCGGACGCTTTGACCTTGACGGCCCGGGCCGCCACGCCGTCGCCCACGGTGAAGAACGAGATGCTGCATTGCAGCTGTTCGGCCTGGGAAGACAACTCCTCGGCGGTGGCGGCTATCTGTTCGGTGGCCGAAGCGTTCTGCTGGATGACCTGGTCGAGCTGCTGGATCGCTTTGTTGATCTGCGAGGCGCCCGTGTCCTGCTCGCGGCTGGAAGCGCTGATCTCCTGGACCAGTTCGGCGGTTCTCTGTATGTCGGGGACCATGCTGTTCAGCATTTCCCGGGCTTTTTCCGCGACGCCCACGCTGGAGATGGAGAGTTCGGAAATCTCCCCCGCCGCCTGCTGGCTCCTTTCGGCGAGCTTGCGCACCTCGGAGGCGACCACCGCGAACCCTTTGCCGTGCTCGCCGGCCCGCGCCGCTTCGATGGCGGCATTCAAAGCCAGCATGTTCGTCTGTCGGGCGATTTCCTCGATGATGGAAATCTTGCCGGCTATCTCTTTCATGGCGCTCAAGGTTGCGGCAACCGCGACGCCGCTCTCCTTGGCGTCCGCCGCGGATTTGACGGCGATCTTCTCCGTCTGCAGTGCGTTGTCGGCGTTTTGCCTGATGTTCGACGACATCTGCTCCATGGATGAGGAGGCTTCCTCGGCGGCGGCGGCCTGCTCACTTGCCCCCTGAGACATCTCTTCGGCGCCGGAGGAAAGCTGCTGGCTCCCCGAGGCGACGTTGTCGGCGGCGGACATGACCTGGGCGACGATCTCCTGGAGATTTTTCACCATTGCCGCCAGAGACATCATCAGCTCGTCCCGGGGCGAGCGCGCTTTCAGCTCCACCGTCAGATTGCCGTTGGCGACCTCCTTGGCTGCGAAGGTGATGCTGTTACTCGCTTCGATCAAGGCGTTCAGGTTGTTCTTCACGGCGTTGAAGTCGCCGTTGTAGCTGTCGGCGATGAGAGGCGGCATGTCCCCCTTGCTGATCCGGTGCACGTATTCGGCGGCGACGTTCAACGGTCCGACCACCGCGTCCAGGGTCCGGTTCACGCCGGCTATCACCTTTTGGAAATCGCCCTGATGCCTGCCGGCGTCGGCGCGGCTGGCCAGTTGGCCGTCCACGGCGGCAGCGACCAGCATGTTGGCGTCCGCCACCAGTGCGCTCACCGCCTCCGCCATCTTCTGCATGGCGGCCTGCAGGATGCCGGTCTCGTCCCTGCCGGTGGCGTCGAGCCGAACGTCCATGTCGCCGGCGGCGATTCTGTTGGCGGCCTCGACGCAGGCATTGATCGGCCGGCTGATGCCGCGGGCCACCAGCATGCTCAAGAGGAGGCCGAGGGCGGTCGCCAGCAGGGAGAAACCGAGCATGAGCACGACGACGCGCTGGGTGGCCTGCTTGAGTCCCTCCTTGGCATCCTCCATGCTCTTGTTGGATTCCTGCGCCAGCACGACGGCCGTCTCTTCCATCTTGTGGGAGTCGCCTTTGAACTCGGCGATGGCGGCGTTGCCTTCCTCCGGTCTCTTGATCTTTCCTGCGCGGATCAGCCCGTAGACCTTGGCGAATCCCGCCTGGTAACGTCTGGAATTCTCCTTGATGGTCGCTATTTTTTCTTTATCCGCCGCGCGCACGGCGGCTTTGTCCATATCCGCGACTCGGGCGTTGACCTTTTCAGCTTCCTTCGACCATTCGGCAAAGTAGCTTTCCACTTTCTCCTTGGAGCTTATATTGAGGAAAACGTCCTTCTCGAAGCGCCTCATCCCCAGAATGTCGGCTCTGGCCCGCGCGGCATGCTCGGCCAGTTTGCCTTCGGTATCCAAGAGCGTTACGGTGCGTTTCTCGCCCGCCTTGACCCCCCAGATGCCGGAGGCGGCAACCAAAACCAGCATCAGCAGGACCAGCCCGAAGCTCGACAGCAGTTTGGCGCTTATCTTCATGTTTTTCATGGCAGTTTTTCTCCCTCGGCGCTTTGCGTCAGTTCCAGCTCGTCCGCGGTGAAGACCTTGTCGATGTCCAGGATGATCACGAAATTGCCGTCCCTTTTCCCCATACCCTTGAGGAAATCGTTCTTCAGACGGGTCCCTATGCGCGGCGCCGGTTCGATCTGATCGGGGTCGAGGTCGAACACCTCCTGCACCGAATCGCTGAGCGCTCCCAGTATCACCGTATCGCTCCCCATATTGACCTCCACTACGATGACGCAGGTGTTCACCGTTTTCTCGGTGGGGGACATGCCGAACTTCAGACGGAGGTCGATGACGGGAACGACGCCGCCGCGCAGGTTTATCACGCCGCGCATGAAATCGGGAGTCTGCGGCACCTTGGTCACGGTGGTGAAGTCAAGGATTTCGCGGACCTTGGAAACCTCCAGGGCGAAGGTCTCCTCCGCGAGCTTGAAGGTCAGGTATTGCTGGGGTGCGGCTGCGTTTTCGCTCATGTTGTCCCTCCGGGCGGCGGACCTTGCCCTGCCGCCGACGATGTCAATACCTCTCGAACTCCTGATCGATGCCGTCGGCTTCGCCGCCGAGCGCGAGCGACATGCCTCTGGCGCCGGCCGGTTTCGGACGGTTTCCCCCATCGGCCGCGTGACTCTTCGGTTTCACCTTGCCTGCCGCCCCTTTGGGAGCTGCGCCCGCGGCGCTTCTCGGTTTGAACGCCCTCTCCTCCTCGCCGGTTCGGAAAAAAGCGACGGTCGACTGCAGCTGCTCCGCTTGCGCCGCCAACTCCTCCGAGGTGGAGGCGATCTCTTCGCAGGCCGAGGCGTTTTGCTGGATCACCTGGTCCAACTGCTGGATCGCCTTGTTGATCTGCTCGGCACCGGTGTCCTGTTCGCGGCTGGCCGCGCTGATTTCCTGGACCAGCTCCGCCGTGCGCTGGATGTCCGGCACCATCCGGGAAAGCATCTCCCCTGCCCTTTCCGCCACGTCGACGCTGGAGATGGACAATTCCGCGATTTCGCCGGCGGCCGTCTGGCTGCGCTCGGCCAGCTTGCGCACCTCGCTCGCCACCACGGCGAATCCCTTGCCGTGCTCTCCCGCGCGGGCGGCCTCGATCGCCGCGTTCAGCGCCAGCATGTTGGTCTGGCGCGCTATTTCCTCGATGATGGAGATCTTGCCGGCGATCTGTTTCATCGCCACCACGGTCTCGGCGACCGCCCTCCCCCCTTCCCTGGCGTCCGACGCGGAGGCCACCGCGATTTTCTCGGTCTGCATGGAGTTGTCCGCGTTCTGCCTGATGTTGGACGACATCTGCTCCATGGAGGAGGATGCCTCCTCGGCCGCCGCCGACTGCTCGGTGGCCCCCTGCGACATCTCCTCGGAGCTGGAGGAGAGCTCCTGGCTTCCCGCCGCCACGTTGTCGGCCGCGCTTTTCACCTGGTTGACGATGCCGATCAGGTTCTTCACCATGGCATCCAAGCTGGTGCCGAGGAGGTCCGCCTCGGACTTCACCTTGATGCGCACGGTCAGGTCTCCTGCCGCCACTTTTTCCGCGGCGAGCGCCGCCTCCTTGATGTTGTCCACCATGTTCATGAAGGAGTTGGCGAGCATGCCCACCTCGTCCCGGGAATCGGCCCGTATCGACACGCCGACGTCGCCCAGCGCCAGTTTGTCGGCGGCGGCGGCCAGCTCCTTCACGGGGCGGCTGATGATCCTGGAGATGAAGAGCCCGAGGAAGATCGCCAGGCTCATGCCGACCGCCGCCAGGATGATGGTGAACTGCACCGAGGCCTTGGCGGTGGCGCTGTTGGTCTCCGCCATCTTCTTGGCCTGGGCGACCTTTCTCACGCTGAGTTTCTCGATGGCGGTTTGCACATCCCTGGAGGCCTTTCCCATATCGCCGGAGAGCATGGCGCCGGCTTCAGCGCTTTTCCCGGCTGCAGCCAACTGGACGGTGCGCTCCAAAAGCGGCAGGTACGCCTTGCGCGCCTCTTCCAGGTCGCGGAAGAGTTTTCGGGCGTCTTCGGTTATGATGGTCTTTTCGAAGGAAGCGGAGTTATTGGCCAGCTCCTCACGCAGATCCTTGATCCTGCCGGTAAATTTGATCCGGTCCTCGGCGGTTCTGGCGGAGATCAGGTCGCGGATGTTGACCCGCATCCTTTGAAACGAGGTGGAAATGGCCAGCAGCTCGGAGATCGGGACGGTGAGCCTCTCGTACATCAGCCGGTCTTCGCCGGCGATCTTGTTGATGTTGGTCACGCCGACCCAGCCGATCACCCCGGCCAGCAGAGCCAGCATCAGGTAGCTGCTCAGTAGTTTCGTGCCGATTTTCAAGTTATAGAACCATGCCATGGTGTTCTCCTCTCTTTTGATTTTCTTCGCGCTCTTCGCGTCTCTGCGGTGAGGGATTGACGTTTCAGTTTCTCGTTGCCGTTACGCCGCCAGGGCTGCCTGTTCCTCCGATTGGTAGAGCTTTGGTATGTCCAGAATCAGCGCCACCGAGCCGTCCCCCAGGATGGTCGCGCCGGAGACCCCGTCCACCCCCTTGTAGAGTTCCCCCAATGCCTTGATCACCGCCTGGTGTTGCCCCAGGATGTTGTCGACCACGAAACCGATGCTGTTGCCGTCCACCTCGGCGATCACCAGTTGCTCGAAGCGGGGCGGCGCTCCCGTCACCGCGAACTTTTCCCTTAGATGGATATAGGGGACCACTTTGTCCCGCACCTCGATGAAATGCCGGCCGTGGGCCAGCGCCACCGCCTCCTTGGTCAAGAACAGGCATTCGACCACCATCGACAGCGGGATCATGTAGTGGTCCGCCCCGATTTTCACCAGCAGGCTTTCGATGATCGCCAAGGTCAGCGGGATTCTGACCGTTATGGTGGTCCCCTTGCCCAGCTCGCTTTTCAGGTCGATGGAGCCGTTTAGCTCCTCGATGCTCCGCTTGACCACGTCCATCCCCACCCCGCGGCCGGAGACGCTGGTGACCGCTTTGGCCGTGGAAAAACCGGGGGCGAAGATCAGAGAAAAAATCTCCCTCTCGCTCAACTCGGCGCCGGCCTGGACCAGCCCCTTTTCCACGGCCTTGGCGAAAATCGCCTCTTTGTCCAGGCCGGCGCCGTCGTCGGCGATGGAAAGGTAGACGCTCCCCCCGGAATGGGAGGCGGCCAGATGTATGGTTCCCTGGCGCGGCTTCCCCTTGAGGGCGCGCGCCTGCGGGGTGTCTATGGCATGATCGCAACAGTTGCGGATCATGTGGACAAGCGGGTCGCTCAGCTTCTCGATCACCGTTTTGTCCAACTCGGTCTCTTCCCCCGCCGTGGTCAAAGCTATCTCTTTGCCCAGTTCCGCCGAGAGGTCGCGCACCAACCGGCGGAACTTGTTGAAGGTGGCGCCGATGGGGAGCATGCGCAGATTGAGGGTGCTTTCCCGCTGGTCCGCCGTCAGCCGCTCCACCTCTTCGGCAATCGCGGAGAGTTCCGCTATCTTCAGGGTCCGGGCAAGCTGGCTCAGGCGGGCCTGTACGGTTACCTGCTGCCCCACCAGGTTGACCAGGTGATCCAGTCGATCGGCCGGCACCCGGATGCTGTTTTGCTGCTCGGCGGAGCTGCGTTCCTTGCGCAGTTGTTTGAGCTGCTGCTGCTCGACCAGAGCGGATTCGATGACGTTGATCGGGACCAGGCCGGCGCTGGCCAACTGTTCGCCTATCTTCGTCTTCTCGCGTAGAAACTTTTGGAATCCTTCCGGTTCGATGTCCCCTCGCGCCAGGAGTATTTCTCCCAGGTGGGGCTGCTCTCCCACCTCCTCGTTGTCGTCGAGGATCTTGATGGTGACTTCGCTGTCGTCTTCCACGAAGATGAAGACGTCCCGCACCGAGTTGAGATCGCAGGCGGAGATCAGCAGAATATCCCAGGAGGTATAGCAGAGCTCGGGGTCCATCTCCTCAAGCGTCGGGAAATCGTCGGTTTGGGCGGTGACGGTGACCTCGCCCAGGGCTGCCAATTCCCTGAAAAGCCACACCGGGTTGTTTCCGGAAATGAACAACCCGGGGGCGGGCTTGAAGCGGATGAAACAGGCCTTGGCCCCGTCCGGCGCCGCTTGGGAGCTTTGGCTTGGAGCCGTTGGGGCGCTTTGGCCGGAAGCCGCTTGGGCGCTTTGGCTCGAAGCCGCAGGCGTAGTGTCCCTGCGGGCCGAGGTCGGCACGAGATCGGCAAAGGCCGCGGCAAGCTCCGCGGCGTCGCCCCGCGCCGTCGCGTCCAGGGATTCGCAGTCGTCCAGCATCCCCCTGATTTGATCGCTCGCGCGCAGCGTGAGATTGATCAGCTCTTTGCCGACGCAGAGGCGACCGGATCTCACCAGGTCGAAAACCGTTTCGACGTGGTGGGTAAAGGAAGCGATCTCGTCGAAACCGAACATCGCGCCCGACCCCTTGATGGTATGCAGGTAACGGAAGACGGAATCGACGAGCTCGTGGTTCCCCGGGTTTTCCTCCAATTCCAGAAGCGCAGCTTCCAGCAGGACGAGAGTTTCATATGCTTCCTCCTTAAAGGTGGCACGGTGGATGTCAATCATGGCGCAACCCTCCTTCCCGCCGGCTGGCATTCATGCCAAAGACAGGACTGGCCCGCCGCAAGCCAACAGCTCGCCGTGTGCGTGCGGTAAAAACCGGCTTCAACGACCGCCGAGCGAAAAACGTCGGCAATCTTTTTCGAGAGGACCATCTGCTTCCCACTCCCGATGGCGCTGCGCCTGGCTGCGCAAAAAAGTTGCAGGGCGGAAACGTCGATCTCGGTTATCCCGCTCACATCAACCGACAGGCTTTCCGTTTTACCGAGCGCATCGAGAAAAGCGGCGCGCAGATCGACGCAGAATTGAATGGTGGCGCTTCCCTGCAACCGCAATAACGCCGATGGCTCACCTGCCGCTTCTTCCCTGGTAAAAATTGCCTTGAACACCGGACCTCCCTTCTCACTTTTTCTCGGGCGACGAGCGGCTGCTACCGCAGACGGCCGAGCTTCAACGCCCTCTCCATGCTATCCAGCAGCAGCTGCTCGCTTACCGGTTTGAACATCAACTCCAGGGAGCCCAGCTTCATCAGTTCCTCGTAACGGGCGGCGTTGAAGTAGCCGGATAAGGCGATGACCGGGGTGGCGACCGCCGCCGCGCGCATCCTGCTCACGATCTCCGCGCCGGGAAAGGACGCCAGCTCCAGATCCAGCAATATCAAGTCGAGGAGAGGAGAACGAAGCGAACCGCTGCCGAGGATCCTCCTCAGCGCTTCCTTGCCGTCGCTTACCTGGCTGACCCGGTAACCTCTCTTCCTGATGGCTAATTCGATGCCGAAGCGAAAGTAGGGTTCGTCGTCGATCAAGAGTACGTGTCCTGGCATTGCCGTTTCCCACCCTTCCCGATCCTTCCGCGCCACTAGACAGCCCAGCTTAAAACTTCGGTTCGTCCCTGCGATTTGCTTGCGTAGAGGCGAACCTTGCGTTCGCCCTGACTCCAGCGGGCGAGAGGGCGAATACAAGATTCGCCCCTACCAAGCTCGACTGGGGTACTGAAGAGCACGAGCCGTGCCGACGCGGGTTTTATTCCCTTAAACGTCTGTGAAAACGAAGGTTTGTGAGCAAGGGGCGATTTATTGGGAGGGGGGTTTGAGGTGCAGCATTTGTTGCGGGGATGGGCGATTTGCTCGGGCGCGCAACCGCCAGCGGGGGTGCCGAAGGAGGAATCAGGCGCATTACCGGCCAAAAATGAAGTAAAAGACCGCTGACACCCTGTTGCCGGCGTCCGCAACAACGGTTGCCGCCGGCAACTTTTGTTTCACCCCTTGGCGGTCGGCTTGTGCAGGCGCCTGTTCAACGCCTGGCGGGTTACTCCGAGCATTTTGGCGGCAATCCCCTGGTTGCCGTGGGCAAGCTTCAGTGCTTCTTCAACCAGGTAGGCATCCGCCTCGCTGAAGGTAGGGAGACGGTGCGCGAAAGGAGGAAACGGGGGGGCACAGGGAGAGACGGCGCTGCCGGCACCGACCTTTGCAGGGGCAAGCGTGGTTCCCCGCCCGCGCTCCATGCTCTTTTGGAAAGTCTCCAAAGAGAGCATGCCCCTCTTGTGCCGGGCGACGGCGTTGTCGACCATCCCCTTGAGTTCGCGGAGGTTGCCGGGAAACGAGTAGCTGGCAAGGAGGGTAATCAGCTCCTTGGGATAGCTCGGCCTGGCGATGCCGCAGGCTTTGGAGGCGTCCGCGAGGAAATGATCGACCAGCAATGGGAGGTCGTCCCGACGCTCGCGAAGCGGGGGAATTTCGAGGTTATGGGAGCAGAGTCTGAAGTAGAGATCGTTGCGAAACGCCCCTTGGGCCACCATCTGCTGCAGGTCCCGATTGGTCGCGACTATCACCCGGCAATCGCTCCTCTTGGGGGTGTCGGCGCCCAGCGGATAATACTCGCGCTCCTGCAACAGGCGCAGCAGCTTCACCTGCGACTTGGCCTCCAGATCCCCGATTTCGTCCAGGAAAAGCGTCCCGCCCGCCGCCCGGGCCACCAATCCTTCCCGATCTTTCTCCGCCCCGGTGAAGGCGCCCCGGCAATGGCCGAAAATGCAGTCCGAAAACATGGCGTCATCCAGACCCGCCGCGTTGACGGTCACCAATTCTCCCTTGCGGCCGCTCAACCGATGCACGGCGCGGGCGATCAGTTCCTTGCCGACCCCGGATTCCCCGGTGACCAGCAGCGGCTCGCCCAGCCCCGCGACCGCCTCCATATACTGAAAGAGCAGTCTCATCTGCCGGTTGGCGGTGATTATCTCCGCGAACATCTCTTCGTGTGCGAGCCCCGTCGAAAAGATGCGCTCCTTGAGCGAGAGGTTCTCCTGTTTGAGCGCGCAGACCTCCAGGGCGCGCCTGATGCAGGCGAGGAATTCGTCCTTTTGCACGGGCTTGGTGAGGTAGTCGAAGGCCCCCGACTTCATGCATTGCACCGCGGTGGACACTTCGCTGACCGCGGTCATCACGATCACCATGGTTTGCGGAAATCGGTAATTGATCTCCTTGAGCAGTTCTTGGCCGGAGACGCCGGGCATGCAGAGGTCGAGCACGATGAGGGAAATCTCCTGGCGCTCCAAAAGCTCGAGAACCTTCGATCCGTCGCTCAGGGTGACGGCGTCCCCGAACCCGCCCGCCTTGAGAAGCAGCGACGAGGCGAAGAGAATCTGCTCCTCGTCGTCAACCAGCAGAATACGCAACGGGGCAAGCTTG
>CAIYDQ010000044.1 GCA_903925075.1 uncultured Geobacter sp. | reverse complement strand
GGTCGTGGATGACGGCGGCAATTTGGGCTATTGGCTTATGTGGGTCCTTGACAAGAAGAATGATTATGACGGCGCGAAGAAAATAATGTGGAAGCAGGAAGTTCCGCCGACCGTTCCCGTGAAGTACCGTAATGTTGAGCTATACCTGTTTGACGGCGATGATGCCGAGATTCGCCATAATAGTTTGGCGATGTCGCTGTTTGAGGCCGAACCGGAGACGATCGCCCGCATTCGTGACTACGCCAGACCGGCGAAGGGGGAAGACGCACCGAGACCTGGCAACATCCAGACCCCGCAGCGGCGCTGGTACGGATTTATCGAATACCCGGACGGCAAACTGTATTGGGACATCCACTCCATCGTCGCCTGGCCGCGGGACAATCCCACAACGGTGGAAATCACCGTGAAATGGGCCTGGAACGAAGCCGGGCTGGAAAAGCGCCGGGCCTTTTTGAAATCCCAACCCCACTACCAATACGAAGGTGTGCAATACACCCTGGCAAACTACCGGTTTTTGACCTTCGAGCCCAGGATGAAAATGATGTCGGCCACCGATTTCCGCGCTGACAACACCCAGATGACCCTGCTGGACAGCACGGATTGGCGCGATATCGAACCGGGATCCATCGACGAAGCGATCAGAAATATAGCCCTGAACTGGCTGAACGGCAGCCCCGAAAGCGACGGAAAGTAGGCGTCGGCCTGAGCAAACAAGGTGTATAAACATGGAACGGTCTCTTTTTCGACATTTGGAAGGACTTTATCCAAGCAGTTAGAATTAAGCAGGTAAACGGCCTGTCCGGAGTGACAGACCGGCTGGCGTTGCCGCCGCCTCATTCTTTGGCGACCGTTTTTTTGTTCCGCTAATTAAAGCACAAATCGACGCACAGAGAGGAAGTTTTACGATGTTGTTACAAAATGAACCGGCCCCGGCGTTCAAAGCTCCCCAGCACGCCTGCGATTCGCATTTTCATGTATTTGGCCCCAAGGGAAAATACGCTTACGGAACTGGGCTGAGTGAACCGCTGCGTTACGAACCGCCATTTGCGCCGCTTGAGGAGTATCTTGCGCTGGCCCGCGTAATGGGCACGGAACGGATGGTCTTCGTCCAGCCCAGCGCTTACGGGCGGGACAATAGCTGTATGCTGGACGCGATGGCCGAGGTTGGACAGTCGCTTTGTCGCGGCATTGTCGATATCGACGAGAATATTCCCGAGGCCGAGTTGGCCCGGCTGGATTCGCTTGGCGTGCGCGGCGTCCGGATCAACGTGCGGCCCATCGAACCCCTTACTCCCGGTTTGGGGGACACCCTGAATCCCCGGGTCGATCGTCTGGCGGCCCGCTGCAAAGAACTCGGCTGGCACCTGGATTTTTTGCTGCCGGACTGGCTGACCGTGGAATACATGCCTCGCCTCCGCAAGCTGCGAATTCCGTTTACCCTCGCCCACATGGGAATGTCCAAAGGCAAAGACGGGGTGACCGGCGCGGCTTTTCGCAGCGTTCTGGATACGGTGCGCCATGGGGAGGGAAACTGCTGGGTGAAACTCACCGGCTGCTACCGCACTTCGAGCCAGCCGCACTATGAGGACCTGGCGCCCCTGGCCATGGCGCTGGTCGAGGCTGCTTCCGACCGCCTGATCTGGGGCAGCGACTGCCCGCACTTATCCTTTGGCGACCGCAGCACGATCGAGCTGTTCAACCTGTTGCTGCAATGGGCCCCCGACGAAGTCGCCCGCCGCCGCATTCTTGTCGATAATCCGGCCGCGCTATTCGGGTTTTAAATGCAGCTAATTTCCGGCTGTTGAAAAACTTCGCCTAGCGTCGTTGCTCCTCAGAGCGATTGCTAGCGTACAGACGTACGCGTCGCTGCACGCTCTTCCGGTGCGCCTAGCTATGCTCGTTTTTGAACAGCCTG
>CAIYDQ010000043.1 GCA_903925075.1 uncultured Geobacter sp. | reverse complement strand
GGGAAAAGGGATGCTAACCTGTTCGATCTGCAAAAGTAAGAAGCGAAAAGAAATCGAGGCTGCGCTTGCCCGCGGGGAATCGCTGCGGGACATTGCGGGACGTACCGGGACAAGCCGGAGTGCCCTAGACCGCCACAAAAAGGGATGCATGGGGGAAGCCCTGGCCCTGGTCCAGGTGGACAATGAGAAGACCAGCGGGCTGGATATTCTAAAGGAGCTGGAGAACGTCAACCGGGAAGCTAAGGATGTGCTGTCACAAGCCCGGAAGGAGAAGGATGGACGCCTTGTGCTGTTGGCCTTGGATCGAATCTGCAAGCAATTGGACTTGCAGGCTCGTTTCCTGGAGATTCTACGGAATCAAAAGCAAGCCCAAAAGGGAGCTGAAGGAATCGACAGCATTGCAAAATACATCATCGTTCACGCCCCATACGATGCAGACAATCCGAACAATGACGAGATTGACGCACAGGTGGATATGCTGATAGACGGGAAGCCGTCAAAGTTTATTTTGAAGCTGGACGACTAGAAGAGCGTCGCACCTGGACGGGGAGGCTCGCGGGAGTCTCCCCACCACCTTCGTTATTAAAACGCGAGATAACGTGATTCGTCAGTACCAAGAGTCAGGACATGAGGGGTGAGGTTCTCACCTGGACTCTTGACATTCCCTCCCACTTCGATATAATAGGTTATTAATATGACACTATTCAAAAGTAGGAAAGGGAAAGGATAAGACGATGACCCGGCAAGAGCTGAGGCAAGTTGGAACCGCGAGGGAAAGAGACCTGGGGCTGCAAGTGCCCGCGCCTGATAATGCCGGAAAGAAATACCTCGATAGTCTGGCGGATAGCACCCGTTACGTTGCTGAAAAACGCCTGCGCCGCTTGCTGGAGGGGATGGACCCCGAGTGCGCACCTTGGCCCGAGCTGTTACGTTATGAGAAGGTTTCTGAAGTGCGCGGCAACCTACTAAAACAAGGCCTGAGCTATGGAACCGTCAACGTCTACCTTTCCGACCTGCGAGGGATTGCCAATCAAGCTCGGCGGTTGCGCCAGATCACCGCCGAAGAGCTGGAGGATGTTCTTGAGATAAAACCCGTCAAGGGCTCGCGCCTTCCACCTGGGCGAGCGTTATCCGCTGCGGAGTTTGTCGCCCTTGCTGATACCTGCGCCCGAGACAATACACCCCGTGGCCGGCGTGATGACGCCCTGCTGGGCGCGCTATATTCGACCGGAGCCCGGCGCGAGGAGTTGGTTAATCTGAACTTGGCGGACTATGACCAGGCTACCGGGTTGGTGAAAATTATTCAGGGGAAGGGCCGGAAGGATCGCATAGTTGCCATAGTCAATGGAGCTCGGCGAGCCCTGGGCGATTGGCTGAAAATACGTGGGGATGGACCCGGACCGCTGTTTCTGGCCGTCAATAGGGGGGGGAAGATCGGAACCGCGAGGCTCACGGCCCAAACCGTCTACGACATTCTGGATCGCCTGGCCGAGTCTACAGGGATCGCCGCTTTTCGCCCCCACGATATGCGAAGGAGTTGTTTGACCAGCATGATGACCGCCGGTGTTCCGATGGCGCAGGTTAGCCGTTATGCTGGGCACGCTAACCCGGCGACGACTGCGGGATACCTTCGAACGACGGAAGCGGAGATGATCGCCGCCGCTGGAACATTGAACTATCCGCACGTTGACCGAGGCCACCGCCAGGATGCCGGCAGTTGGACCGGCAGCAAGTAAACCACCTGCACCGACTGGGGGACTTTCCACTCACCCCATCATAGTTCGCGTTGTAAGGCGATGTGGCGAGCTTTCACCGTCTACCCTATAGGAAGATACCCTTTTCCAAGGGGACGCGCTTAGAGTGCCCTTGCACCGCGTCCCCCCGTGGATGATCGGTTGCAACTAACCAATGACCCTGATTTTGCATTTGCAAAATCACCCTTGCACCGCGTCCCCCCGTGGATGATCGGTTGCAACATATAGCGGGTCGGCAAATTTGCCGACCCTCAGCCAAGTTGCACCGCGTCTTCTCTGGGATGATCGGTTGCACGTTTACGAGTTTTGGCAGGTCCGCCGATTCTCGTAGAAGTTGCACCGCGTCTTCTCTGGGATGATCGGTTGCAACTTCGACATTTGTCGAAGTTCCAATCGAAGGCGCTGATCTTGCAGCGTCAATCTCTGCGATGATCGGTTGCAGGGAATCAAGTGGAAGATTTTCCGCTTGATCGGTTGCACCGCGTCTTTCTGCGGATGATCGGTTGCAACTTACCCAAAACGGCAGACCTGCCAGATTGGGTAAAGTTGCATCCTGCCGCTTCTCACTTGGTGGACTTCGATCCGCCGGACTATGCATTTCAAGAGGGAAGGCATTTCCTGATCCGCATACGCTCGC
>CAIYDQ010000042.1 GCA_903925075.1 uncultured Geobacter sp. | reverse complement strand
GCCGCCATCGGGACCTCCGAGTCGCCGAAGTTGACCGTGTTCTGCTCGATGTCGGTGATCCCGACGCTGCTCCCGGCCGGCGAGTAGGTGACCGTCGTCAGCGGGTCGAGCTTGTTGTAGTCGTAGAACACGCGCTGGAAGAAGGGCTCGATCGAGTTGGCGCCCGCCCCGTTCAGCGTGACCGCCTTCGTCGTCGTTACGTCGGTCTCGGTACTGAGCACGCCTCCCGGTGCCGGCCGAGCCGAGACGGCGAGACCCGACTGCGCCCTGCCCGCGACGGCAGCACCGGCGGTGCTGCACAGGTTATCGTGCAGTTTCAGTGAGCCCCTTCCGTCGTATTATCAACTAACTTTTAGTGGTTTCTAGTGGGTGATTTGGCAGTGTGGACTGAAACCCGGCAAGTCGCAGAAGACGCGAAGAAACTAGCAGAGGCCGCTGTTGTGGCGGCCCGGGAGGCTGGACTTTCGCTGGAACGTCATATTGTGGCCTGCTCGAAGAACTCCGAGGCCCTTCGTCGGGACCTGGAAGAGCGGGAGTCCCGGGCAGAGCAGTGGCGTCGGGGCCTGGGAGAACGATTGGATAAACAAGACTCAATGGCCTGGAAAATAGCAGCCTATGTCATCGTCGGGCTGTTTGGGATTGTGGGAACATTGACGGTGACGTTGTTGCACTATCACGGTGTGCCTGTTGGGCCGCCTTAACAGGAGAGCGTAAAATGACGAATCGTAAGCTAAAGTCCCTGGCCGCTAGCTGTGCAGTGTTGCTGGTGGCGGTGCTGGTTGGTGGAGCTGGGTTCTTCGGTGACTGGCCGCAGATCCTGCCCCCGCTGTGGAATGGGACAACTTTTGTCCTTCCAGATGGGGCCTATACGCAGCTGCAGCCTGGGCAGAACATGACTCCGGCAAGTGCCCCGGTGAACTGCTGCGGACCGTTTCTGGCGGCAGACACCCATTTGTCGGGTGGGGCAGCGCCGCAGACTGTAAAAGTCACCCCGTTCCAGGTGGCCTCGACGCTGCTGGATGGATTGTTGAATACCCAGACTTCCACTGTTCATGCAGCGACTAGCAATACCCTTGGTGGGGTGGTGGTAACGGAGAGCCTTTCTACTGCGGTAGGCTCGTCTTATACGTTTACCCTGACTAACTCCCTGATCACTGCGGCCTATGCGGCTAGTGGACAGGTCCCCACGGTGGAGATTTATTCCGGCACGAACACCGGCGGCCGGTGTTATCTCCAGTCTGGCACTCCGGGCAACGGCGGGACGCAGTATACTGCAAACACTGCCTGTGGCCTGCAGCTGGTGTCTGTGACTCCGGCGGTTGGCAGTGTAGTCTGGGTTTGGACGAACAATGGCACCGCCGCGCTGAACGGGACGATGTATATTTCCTGGCATCTGTAAGAGCCTGGGGGCTGGGAGCTGGTGGAGTAGGGGTCACTGGGAAACTGGTGACCCCATTTTTGTAGGAGCCTTGCAATGCGCCGACCTGTTGAACCGAAGCCGGAGAAGCCTGGTAAGCCAAAGCCGAAGGGACGAGGGCCTACCAGAAATTAGCCCACTAGAAGTTTGCCCACCAGAAGTTAGCAACTGGTGCTTTGCAACTGGTGCTTTGCAACTGGTGCGTAGCGCCCTGGTGGCCGGCCCCCTCCGGCCATTCTTGCCCGTCAAACCCACGCCCTCTTTCCCCTGGTGATCGTGTGCCCGAGATCGACGCTCAGTTTCCTGATAAGCTCCAATGTCTGTTCCAGCCTAAGAGGTTCAAAACCCTCTGGGGTGGTCGCGGGGGAGCTAAGTCCTGGGGCGTAGCCCGAGCGTTGTTGCTGTTAGGCACTCAGACCCCGGATAGAAATCTCTGTGCAAGAGAGTTCCAGAACTCTATTGGCGATTCAGTCCACAAATTGATCTGCGACCAGATTGATGCGCTTAAGCTCAATTATTTTTATGAAGTTCAGAGAGATAAGATTTTCTCCCGCCCGGGAATGTTTCCTGGGCCAAATGATCAAACAAGTTTTTCATTTGAGGGCATCAAGAACAACGCTACGAGGAGTAAGTCTTATGAAGGAATAAAGCGCTGTTGGGTGGAAGAAGCTAATAAAGTCAGTCGAGGCAGCTGGGAGGTCTTGATTCCAACTATCCGAGCAGAGAACTCGGAGATCTGGATGACCTTGAACCCGGAGCTCAAAACTGATTATACTTATCAGCGATTTATTCTCCGCCCAACAGGTGAGGTTCTACGAACCGAGCCGGGGTTTACCGAAACCAGTGAGGCATTTATTGTTAAAATGTCCTGGCAAGACAATCCCTGGTTTCCAGAGGTTCTTCACCGAGAAATGGAGGATATGAAACTTCGAGACTATGATGCGTATTTAAACATCTGGGAAGGGCAATGTCGTGAGCAGCTGGAAGGGGCAGTCTATGCGAAGGAGCTTCGACGGACTGCTGCTGAAAATCGAATCTGCCGTGTGCCTTGGGATCGACAGACTCCAGTCGATGCGTTTTGGGACCTTGGCCGAGCGGACAGAACGGCGATTTGGTTTGCACAGCGCGTGGCGATGCAATATCGAATAGTGGGGTATTTTGAAGACTCTCAAGAGGAAATCCATTATTATCTCCGGCATTTGCAGTCTCGCGAGTGGACTTACGGAACCCTTTGGCTACCGCATGATGCCAAGGCCAAAAGACTGGGGTCCAAGCGAACGATTGAGGAAATTGTCCGTAGCCACGCCGGATGGAACGTTAGAATTGTCCCGAAGTTATCCCTGGTGGATGGCATCAACGCAGTGAGGATTATTTTTCCAAACTGCTGGTTTGATGAATCCGAGTGTGAAGATGGTTTGGAGCGCCTAAGGCATTATCGCTATCGCATTGTGGAAGGGCAATTTTCCAATGAGCCTTTACACGATGATGCATCGGACGGAGCGGATGCTTTTAGATACTTGGCCATTGCTATGAAACAACCTGGCCGGAATAACCGCCTGAGTATGTCGGAGCGTCTGATGGAGCTTACTCGTGCCGTACAGCGCGGTCGAGAAGAAGAGTTCTCAGGGGACTCCCGACGAGGTGGACGGGCCTCGAATGTTGGCTGGATGGGGCACTAACAAATGGTTGAGATCACAAATGCCAACCCGATGAACCCGGATTTGGAATCTGCTGTTGACGATCCGATGGGCACCACTGGGGATGATGTTGTCGATGAGGCCACTCGGCGGTTTCGCCGCTGCACGGAATGGGAGGCTCCGGCGAGGGAGAGGTTTATCGAGGACTTGAAGTTTCGCCACGGAGACAGTGATAACGGCTACCAATGGCCGAATGCTGTGCGTCGTAGCCGAGACGTTGATGCTAAGCCCTGCTTGACGATGAACTTAGTCCGGCAGCATAATTTGATGATCACCAACGAGATGCGGAGGAACAAGGGCCAGGTCAAAATTGTTGGTATGGGCAACGGGGCGACTGCGGAAAGTGCTGGGATGTTTGACCAGATAGTGAAGCAGATCCAGTGGTCAAGCCAGGCCCAAAATGCTTATACGCTGGCCCGAGCGTTCCAGGTCGATGGAGGGATTGGCTACTGGAGGTTGGTGACCCGGTATGTTGAGGGGGAGTT
>CAIYDQ010000041.1 GCA_903925075.1 uncultured Geobacter sp. | reverse complement strand
GGACGCCTGCACCCCCTTCGAGTGGGAGAATAAGCCCAACGAGATCTTCATGGACCGCGCGGTGCTGCAGAAGGTCTCCGACCGCTGGAACGAGTACGGCTTCGTGGGGCTGAGCCCGGTGGCCGACATGATCCCGCGCCTTACCAGGCCGGAAGTGAAAAAGAAAAAATAAACGCCCCCGGGGGGGCGGCGCGTTCGCCGCAGCCGCCCCCCCGACCAAAGCGACAGGAGGAGCCAACCATGAGCAACAAGAAGGGCATCGTCATCATCTGCAACCTGGACACCCGCGGCGAGGACATCATCTTCGTCAAGCGGCTCATCGAAAAGCGCGGACACAACGCCTATTTTCTCGACTTCAGCATGGAGGAGCCCCCCCCCTTCCCCGGCGACATCACCTGCGAGCAGGTCGCCGAGCGCGGCGGCATGACCATCGAGGCGGTGCGCGAATGCTACCGCTCGGATCGCGACCGGGCCATGGAAAACCAGATCGCGGGCGCCATCTCGCTGGTCGCCGACCTGATGAAACAAGGGAAGCTGCACGGCGTCTTCGGCGTCGGCGGCGGGACCTCCTCGCTGGTCGGCACCTCGGTAATGAAGAGCCTCCCCTTCGGCATGCCCAAGCTGATGGCCTCGCCGATGGCGGCGCACCCCTCCTACGTCGGCAAATACGTGGGGACCGCCGACATCACCATGCACCACACGGTGCTGGACGTGGTGAAAATGAACCCGCTTCTGAAGGTGCAGATCACCAACGCGGTCGGCGCCATCTGCGGCATGGTCGAGATGAGCGAGTGGCAGAACGTGAGTTTCGACAGCCCCTGCGTCGCCATCTCCTCCTTCGGCTTCGGCGAGATGGCGGTGCAGGCCGCCATGGGGATGCTGGAGGAGGCCGGCTTCACCCCCATCGTCTGCCACGCCCAAGGCAAGGGGGACAAGGCGATGGAGGACATGATCCGCTCCGGCGCCTTTCGCGGCGTGCTGGACATCTGCACCGGCGGCATCATCGAAAACATCTGCCAGGGGAACCGCGACCCGGGGCCGGACCGCCTGAAGGCCGGGGCGGCCAGCGGCATCCCCATGGTGCTCGCCCCGTGCGGGCTGGACATCATCTCCTACGGCGGCCGACCCGACATGATCGAGAAGACCCGGGACCGGCCGCAGTACGTGCAGGATTCGCTGCGCGTCCAGGTCCGCACCAGCGCCGACGAGCTGCGCCAGGCGGCCGAGGTGATCGCCGGCCGACTGAACGAGGCCACCGGGGAGTGGACCTTCCTGATCCCGCTGCAAGGCTGGTCCTCGCAGGATCTCAAGGGGCGCGTCATCTACGATCCGGCGGCCGACGCGGCCTTCGTCGCGCGCCTGAAAGAGACGCTCAACGAGCCCGAGCGGGTCAAGGAAGTCGACCTGCACCTGTACACCCCGGAATTCGCCCGGGTGGCGGTGGACGAGTTCGTGCGGCTCTACCAACTGGGTCAGAGCGCCAACTAGAGGAGCGCCTGCGGGCGCGCGAGCGGCAACATTAAAACGGAGGCAAGAGATCATGAGTCTGCCATTGGTAGTGGCAATAACCGGCGCGACGGGCGTGATCTACGGCGTGGAGATGATGCGCGTGCTAAGCGAGCTGGGTCAGGAGACCCACCTGATCGTGAGCGACGCCGCGGCCATGAACCTGGAGATAGAAACCGAGTATTCCCTGGCCCAGGTCAGGCAGATGGCCAGCGTGGTCTACGACAACAAGGATATCGGCGCCGCGGTCGCCAGCGGTTCCTTTCGCACCCGCGGCATGATCGTCGCCCCCTGCACGGTGAAGACGCTCTCGGCGATCGCCAACTCCTTCACCTACAACCTGCTGGTGCGCGCGGCGGACGTGACCCTCAAGGAAAAGCGCAAGCTGGTGCTGATGGTCCGGGAGACGCCGCTGCACAAGGGGCACCTGGAGCTGATGAGCCGGGCCGCCGACAACGGCGCCATGATCCTGCCGCCGATGCCGGCCTTCTACCACCAGCCGGCATCGATCATGGACCTGATCCACCAAAGCATCGGCAAGGCACTCGATCAGGTGGATATCGAGCACAACCTGTTCAAGCGCTGGAGCGGCGACAGGGCGAAGAAACAGCGAACGGCGCTGCAGGCGGCGGTCTGAGGGCTGAGACAGACAGTTGGGCGAAACTTGATGTAGCTTTGGGGCAGTTACACGAAATCTGAGCCGGTTGGCAGAAAAGGGGAGGTCTATGAAACACATCTTGATCCTGGCGGCGTTGGACACGAAGGGCAACGAGGTTCGGTTCCTCAAGGAGCGCATCGAGGAGTACGGGGCCAAAACCATCCTGATGGATGCCGGCATTCTCGGCACGCCGCTGATCCCCCCCGACATCAGCCGGGAACAGGTGGCGGAGGCGGCCGGCTCCTCGATCGAAAAGGTCCGGATGGACACCTCGGAAGGCGAGGCCATGGAGGTGCTGATCAAGGGGGCGATCGTCCTCGCCAAGGAGCTGTACGCGGCCGGCAAGATCCACGGGGTGCTGGGGATCGGCGGCAGCATGGGAACCAACCTGGGGACGGCGGTCATGCGCTCGCTCCCCATCGGCGTCCCCAAGGTGATGGTCACCACCATGGCCGCGGTCGGTATCGTGGTGCCGTTTTACGTGGGAACCAAGGACATCAACATGTTCCACTCGGTGGCCGACGTCGCCGGCCTGAACCGCCTGACCCGCACCATCTTCGCCAACGCGGCCGGCGCGGTGGTGGGCATGGTCAACGCCGGCCTGGACAAACCGGAGAACAAGAAGCTGATCGCCCTCTCCACCCTGGGGACCACGGAAGGCGCCGCCCAGATGACCCGGACGGCGCTGGAAAAGGCCGGCTACGAGTCGGTCACCTTCCACACCACGGGGGTCGGCGGCCGCAGCCTGGAGCAGACGGTGACCGACGCCATCGTGGACGGCGGCGTGATCGAATACTCGCTGCACGAGTGGGTGGACCGCATCGCCGGGGGGCTGTACGCGGCGCACGAGGAGCGCTTCGAGGGGGCGGGCCTGATGAACCTGCCGGCGGTGTACGTTCCCGGCTCCACCGACTTCATCGTCGAGGGACCGGGGTGCGATCGCTTCCACGGCCGCAAGACCCACATGCACAACCGGGCCATCACGCTGTACCGGACCAACCGGGCCGAGATGAAGCAGCTCGGCCAGGAGCTCGGCGAAAAGCTCAACAAGAGCACGGCGCCTACCACGGTGGTCATCCCCATGCGCGGCTTCAGCGTGCAGGACATCGAGGGTGGCGACCTGTACGACCCGGAGGCGAACATGGGCTTCCTGGAGGGGGTGGAGAGCAAGACCTCCGGCAACTTCAGGGTGAAGGCGGTGGACGCCCACGTGCTGGAAGAAAAATTCGTGCAGGCGGTGGTGCGCACCTTCGTGGAAAACGCCAGGTTTCACTAGGGCTCGAAGCGCCGGCCGCGCCCG
>CAIYDQ010000040.1 GCA_903925075.1 uncultured Geobacter sp. | reverse complement strand
TACTAAACCCTTCCTCCGGCCTTCTTGTCCACTCTCCCGCTGTCCTCCCTTTATTTATCCTGAATTTTGCACTTGGACGAAATGCAGCTTTCCTGGTTTGCGGCCGGGCAGGGCCGGCCATCCGAGAATTTCGATGCCGGTCCGCAAAGATGGCTTGGAAACCCGGCGGGGCTCCCCTTGATCGCCGGGCTGAATCTCAAATCGTAGCATTAACGATGGCTGCCGCAGGATTGTACTTTATATGCGAAGGCCAATGTGCTATTAAAGGGAGCTCCCGAAAACGCAGTCCGCCCTAATGGGAGCCGGCTAGTTTTTATAAAAGTGCGCCGTTGTCCATGAATTCTGGAGTGAAAATGGCTCGGATTGTTGACTTGCCACAAGAAAGTGACGCCTGTTACCGCCAAATCCTCGATACGATGCCCAATGGGTGCCAGATCGTCGGGTTCGACTGGCGCTATCGCTATCTCAACGTAACTGCCGAGAAGCATAATCGTCGGCCCGGCGCAGAGCTGCTCGGCAAGACAGTGATGGAATGCTGGCCCGGCATTACCGAGACCCGGACGTTTGCCTTGGAAACGATCTGCATGGAGGAGCGAACCAGCCAAAATTTAGAAACCGAATTCACTTTCCCTGATGGCGGTAAGGGATGGTACCGGCTAACGATCCAACCCGCCACGGAAGGGATTGCCATTTTTTCGGAAGACATCACCTGTCACAAGCAGGCGGAGGCGGAACGGCGACAATTTCTTACCTTCTTCGAAACTTCGTCAGACATGATGTGTATTGCCGATCCAAACGGGGCATTTACGAGAATAAATCCGGCCTGCACGGAGAGACTCGGATATTCTGAAGCAGAGCTTGTGACAAGGCCGTTCATCGAATTTGTTCATCCCGAAGACAAGCAGGAAACGCTCGACGAAATGAGACGGCAACAGCAGCTCGGTTATTCGCTCGCGTTTGAGAACCGCTATTTATGCAAGGACAATTCCTTTATCTGGTTGTCGTGGCGTGCCGTCTACAATAAAAATGAAAATTGCACCTATGCGATAGCTCGCGACATCACCGAACAAAAACAGACGGACTACAAACTGAGATGTGCGGTAACAGAGGCGCAGCGTTTCCGCGAGGCGCTGGATCAAGTCCCCGCTTACGTCTTTCTAAAGGATACTCGGCACCGCTACACCTATGCCAACCGGTTGACGTTGGAATTGTTCGGTTGTTCAGTGGAGGGACTGACCGATATCGACGACGCCGTTTTTTTCTCGACGGCCACGGTAAAGCGGCTGCATGAAATAGACTCGCGCGTTTTTCAGGGCGAGCAGACAACCGAGGAAATTGACGTTTGTGATGTGGAAGGTCGGCGTCTCGTATACTTGGAAGTCAAGACTCCGGTCTATGAGCACCTTGAGAACAAGACTATTATGGGCTTACTGGGTATTTCAACGGATATCACCGAGCGTAAGCTGATGGAGGAAGAGATCCGAACGCTTCATTCAAGTTTGGAGGAGCGGGTCAGAGAGCGCACCTCTGAACTGGAGTTGGCAATTCGAGAGCAGGCATCCTTCAGTTACGCGGTTTCCCATGATCTGCGGGCGCCGCTGCGCCATGTCAACGGTTATCTCGCCATCTTGTCGGAGGAATTCGGAGCCCTTCTCCCCCCCGAGGCCCACAACTTTTTGGAGCGCGCCCGCACAGCCAGTCGGCGCATGGGTAAACTAATAGACGACATCCTCGAACTCTCTAAGGTCAGCCGGACCAATCTGGCAAAAGAGACCATCGATCTGAGTAAGATCGCGGCCCATGCCTGCGACTGGTTAAGCGAATCGGAACCGCAGCGCGTTGTGGAAGTTGTTATTAGCGACGGTCTCAGGGCGCAAGGCGACAAGTCCCTGCTGGTGCAGATGATGGGGAACCTTCTGGGAAATGCGTGGAAATACACCTCTGCAAATCCGTCTGCCCGCATAGAATGCGGCAAGGAGATCGTTGCCGGGCAGGAGATATTCTACGTAAGGGACAACGGGGTCGGTTTTGACATGGCGTACAGCGATAATTTATTCAGAGAGTTCCAGCGGCTGCATGGACCGGAGTACGAAGGCACCGGCATCGGCCTGGCAACCGTCAAGCGGATCGTAGACCGCCATAACGGCAAGGTCTGGGCAGAGTCAAAACCAGATGAGGGCGCGACGTTTTACTTTACCTTGTGCTGAATGGATTTGCGGCAATCAACAGCTGCGCGCCCTTTGACCCTTCATTCGAGTTGTTCGAGCTGCCTGCAGGCAACTTTTTCTTAAAAGTTCCTAAGTCTATAACCGAACCATCTTTCTTAACCCTAAACCTGTTGTCAATTTCTTTACCGTCCACTCCCTGAAAGAGGCCTCTTTCGTATTGAGCCTCGCAGGCGGAGTAGTCCTTGTCCTTCTCGTGACAGAGGACATGAGTAACCCAAATTCCTTTATCAGTAATTTGGGCAGCCACGAGGTCACCAGACATTCCGAACATGAAAACGTTAAAAGCAGAGGCATAGTTGACCTGTCCCACAAGATCCTTTGGGACATTGGCTTTAATGCGACGAAAATAAATTCCCGTTATTCCAGCATACTTTACCGAGGTTTCTCCAAAACATGTTTGATAGTACCACTTCTTTGTAAAGGGAAGCTTTTCTGACGTTGCAGTAATTAGTTCGAGGAGAGTCTCGTAGCGTTGATTCAGCATTGATTCATCGAATTGAGTCAGAGCAAGCACGTTTCCGACTACGATAATTCGCTCATCGTGTGAGTCTGAAACAAGTGAGGTCCTCACTATGTCTTTAGAATATAAAGACATAGGTGGAAAAGATACGACATCGTTACGCCTGTGGAAATCAGCAATGTCTTCTTTGCTTAGTTTGTCGCCAATGGGGATGACTAATCCTTCTTTGGTGATACAGCCAGACAGGATAATAACCATCACAAACAACAACACAATCTTTTTCAATGAGGCCCCCAGATGGTACAGCATTTCATATTACCCGATTAGCGCTGATCTCCAGTAAGCCGTAACCAGACTTTGGTGCGCTTGAGTCTGTCGCCGTATCAGTCGGTGAAATCAATAATAAAGACTTGCACACAGGCCTTCTGGTTACTTTAAGAAAAATATAGTTTCTATCTCATCATCATTATTAACAATGAATTGAGTAGTAGTAATATCATCAAAATAGTATGTATAAGTCGTTGACATTCCAAAATTTCCTTGTTTCGCAGCATGGCCGAACGTCTTTTCAATCTTACTCGAGGGATCGCCGAGTTTTACTCCTCCCACATTGCCTGTAAATGGGCGATCAACACGAATGACGTATACCTTGCTTTTTTCAAAAAACACCCAAATGCCCTTTGTTTTTAGATGGATTTGAGTCTGTTTCTTGGTAAATGGCGTCTCTATTGCTTTCTCTACCTTTTCAGGCTCCACATCGGTGTTCAGCCCCTTCTGGACGGTTTCAACAGTATCGCCAATCTTGATGGGTAGCCCCTCAATCTTGACGGGGGCTGCATAACATACGGAAGACAGCGACAAAATGACCATAGCACAGACTGTTTTTACAAAACTCATTTCAATCTCCTTGAGAAACAATGATTACCTGCCGCTAAATCCAGACATCCTCAATACCACATTAAGCACCGTCTATAAAGCCTCATTCTGGAGCCTCAAGGGGAAGCTGGTCACTTCGCTGAGTTACTCCAATTTTAGGAGCTAAATCCCTTCTTCCGTCGTCGAATCGCCGGCAAGTGAACGAAGTGAATGTCCCCCTCGCCCCCGCAAAAAGAAGCAGGAGGGTCAGAGCTGGACATTGCCATTTACCATGTCCAGCTCTGACCCCGTTGCCCCTTTTCGGATCCTCTGCTGTCGTTGTACTCCGGACTTTTTAAGTCGGACTGGGCACTAGTCCAATTTCCCCAACCATCCGTGGCGCTCCAGCCACTTTGCGAACTCGATGACCGGGACGATACTAAAGGCCGTTACCAGGATGATCAGCCAATCTCCCGGGGGCAAGTCCGAGGTTCCAAAAGGCTTCTGAAGGTAGGGGACGTAGACGATCAAAAACAGCAGCAGCGACTCCCACAGTACCGCAAGATTCAGCCATTTGTTGGCAAAGGGACGCACCTGGATGGAATGGCGGTCAGAGCGGAAATTGTAGGCATTGAAGAATTGGATCAGGATGAGAGCACAAAAAGTCATCATCCTCGCTTCCCGGTCGCCGTATCCGGCTTTGCGCGCCCAGGCGAAAAGGGCCAGAATAACCATGGTCGACCAGATTCCGCCTATCACCATGAGCGTAACAACCGGTCGGGTGAAAACACCGCTGCGCGGGTTGCGTGGTTTGCGGTGCATCAAGTCGGGGTCGGCGGGATCCACTGCCAGGGCCAAGGCGGGCAGGCCGTCGGTAGCGAGGTTGACGTACAGAATCTGCACGGCCGTTAGGGGCAGCGGGAGGCCGAGTAGCGTGGCACCCGCTACAAGGCCGATTTCGCCTATGTTGCACGAAAGGAGATACATCAGGTATTTCTTGATATTGTCGAATATGCCGCGTCCCTCTTCGACCGCGGCCACGATCGAGGCGAAGTTGTCGTCGGTGAGGATCATCGCGGCGGCCTCCTTGGCAACGTCCGAGCCGGTAATCCCCATGGCGATGCCGATGTCCGCCTTTTTGAGAGCGGGGGCATCATTCACGCCGTCGCCCGTCATGGCGACTATGCAGCCTCTGTTCTGCAAGGCCGTCACCACGCGCAGCTTGTGAGCCGGGCTGACGCGGGCATATACTTCGATAACCTCCGCCTCCCTCTCCAGCTCCGCGTCGCTCATCGCCTCAAGCTCCGCCCCGGTGACGATGCGGCCGGTCCGGAGCAGCCCCAACTCCCGGGCAATGGCACGGGCGGTAAGGGGATGATCCCCGGTAATCATGACCGGCCTGATGCCAGCCTCATCGCATTTCGCGATTGCGGCCTTTGCCTCAGGTCGCGGGGGATCGATCATTCCGATCACACCGAGGAAGGTCATGTCGCGTTCGGCATTTTCTCGCGTTGCTTCCGGTCTGGTCGATATTCCCAGCACCCGCAGCCCCTCGCTCGCCAGGCGCCGCGACGCCTCCAGAATCTCCTCCCTTTTCGCCATATCGAGAGAAATCTCTCCCTGCTCGGTCGATAGCAAGTTGCAGGAGTCGAGGATAACCTCCGGGGCGCCTTTGGCGTAGGCCACAACTCCTTTCTCCGTTCTATGAAGGGTGGTCATCCGTTTTGACTCTGAGGTGAAAGGGATTTCGTCGATGCGGGGAAATAACGCGTCGAGTTGCGCCTTGTTGAGTCCCGCCTTCGTTGCCGCCACCACCAGCGCCCCTTCCGTGGGATCCCCCACTATCTCCCAGCCGCCGACCTCCGCGTTTCGGATGAGCTGCACATCGGAAGCCATAGCCCCCGCCTGCAGCAGGAGATTTGCGACGCGGCCGGGACGGGCTGGGGCTCCTTCGGTCGAGAACAGACCCTCGGGGTCGTAACCGGCGCCGGAAATGTCCAGGGCTTGTCCGTCGACGACGATTCTGCGGGCGGTCATCTCGTCCCTGGTCAATGTCCCGGTCTTGTCGGTACAGATGACCGAAGTGCTCCCGAGGGTTTCGACCGCCGGGAGACGGCGCATGAGCGCGTTGCGCCGGACCATGCGGCGAACGCCGAGAGCGAGCGAAATGGTTACCACCGCGGGGAGCGCCTCGGGGACGACCGCGACCGCCAGCGCGATACCGAAGATCAATATGTCGATGAACGGCTGACCGCGGAAAACCCCGACCGCGACGATGACCGCAACGCCCGCGAAAGCGCCCCTTGCCAGATTGCGGCCAGCCCTGTCCAGGTTCTCCTGCAGCGGGGTCTTCCCCGTTTCCACCGTCTGCAGCATGCCGGCAATCTTGCCGAATTCGGAATCCATGCCGGTGGCGACGACCACCCCCTTGCCCCGGCCATAGGTAGCCGTCGTCCCGGTGAAAATCATGTTGCTGCGATCGCCCGGCGTCAAATCGCTTTTGGCGAGCGGGGCGGTCTGTTTTTCCACCGGTACCGATTCGCCGGTAAGAGCGGCCTCGTCGATCTGCAGGTTGATGGCTTCAAAAAGCCGAGCATCCGCGGTTATCCTGTCTCCGGCTCCGATGAGGAGGACATCACCCGGAACGAGCTTCTGCGCCGGCACTTTGGCCTGGCTCCCGTCGCGCAGAACGGTTGCCGTCGGCGCAGCCATTCGGCGCAACGCCTCGATGGCGCGTTCGGCCCTGTATTCCTGGACAAAACCGAGCAGCGCCGCGAAGAGCACGATAACGCCGATGGCGGCCGCTTCAAGCTCATGCCCGAGAAAGGCCGAGAGCGCCGAGGCGATGAGCAGAATGACGATAAATACATTTTTGAACTGGTCGAGAAGCAACACCCACGGCGAAATACGCTGCGCGGCCTGCAGCTCATTCGGGCCATACCTTGCAAGCCGGTCGGCCGCCTCGGCGCGGCTTAAACCGGTTCGCGTTGTGGTAAGGCGTTCGCAGACTGTTTCCATGGTGAGCGTGTGCCATGAGCGAGTAGATTGTTTTGGGACCTCTTCCATGAGCGATTCTCCACAAGCTGTCGCGACGTCACGCGTCTTATCCGAAGGAGTACATGATCATGAGATACACTACGTACAGCAGGAACCTCTCCCGGCAGAGTCGGGGCTTTACCACCGTTAACCGCTCATCCCCCTCGATCGGCTCCTCCTTATATATTCAATACCGAGGGGGAAGCTATAGGGACAGGCTTCTTGAGGCCGAACTTCAAACCGTCAAAACCTGGCCCCATCCATCCCAACAGGGCGACAGCAACAAGTAGATAAGACAGCCTCAGTTTCATCCGAGCCTCTCGATGCTACGGAACTTACTTCGCTGACAACATGGGCGCCCCTCCCCATTACGGTCGATTGAACCCCCCCATGCCCCCTCATACCCGCCGACCCAGGTTTCTGGTTGACTTCGAGGTATTATCGTATATACAATAATCATGATTTGGCATGAGACTAAACGACGGCTAAACCTTGATAAGCATCAACTCGACTTCGCCGACGCGGGGCTTGTTCTCTCCAATCGTTATCGCTTGGAGTTTGAAATCGTTCGCAATGGTGAAGTCAGGCGTCAGGCATTCGCGTATGTCGCCGAGGTATTGACTGTGCTGACGGTAATATGGTTGCCTGGTGGAAAACAACGAATTATCAGCTTTCGCAGAGCTCATAGATATGAAAGGGAGGCATATCATGCCTGGCTTGAAAAAGACTTCAAAGACTGACTGGGATCGGATTAAGGGTGACGTTGCTGCCGACGCTCCGATAACGTATGATCCTGAAACGGACCTGTACGATCCTAACGACCCCGCGCAGGTCGCTTCTTTTTTTTCATCCGCAAAGGTAGTCCGTAAACCCGGGCGACCAAAAGCTGAAACGACTAAGGTCCCTATCGCCATTCGTCTATCTCCGGATGTGGTTGAGTACTTTAAAGCCACCGGTACAGGGTGGCAATCGCGCATTGATTCTGCCCTGCATGAATGGATTTCAGGTCATCCACAAAAACAAGCATAAAAGTTGCTCTTCGAGTTTTGTCCAACGGCTCAGCCGGCGATCCGGCGCAGACAGTCTCTTAATTCAATGGTTGCAGTTTGCCGTCAGTCGCCGATAGCCAATAGGTGTATCTGCTTTCCGGACTTGCCATTATCGATGTGCAGCGCTCCGTATAGGTTTCCTTAGCCTTCTTCCAGTCAGGCTTATTCGAGCCGAATATGAACCACTCCGCTGCACCGCCACCAATTTGACCGAGTTCGCTTTCATTGGAAGCATACTTTCGTGCCATTTCCAGAGCCCGAACAGCTGTCTTTTGAAGCATTTTCGGATCCTCTGCTGTCGCAGTACTCCCTGTCGATAGTTCCGCAATTGCCAGATAAAAACCAGCGCATTGCGCGAGTTCATGTGCCACAGCTTGCCTTGCATTTTCGGCATCCAGGGCGTAGCCCGCAATTGGGAATAAAAGCCCAGCTATCAGGAAAACAAAAATCCGCATATTTGCCTCCATTTTTCCCTTTTTGACCAACCATTCCGCGCTTGACCTTCCCCATGTTTGGGCAGGCCCAAAGGTTTAGTTGGAACTTCATTTTGCCGTAACTCTCTCAAAAGCCCCATTTTGCCGCTAAAAAGGGGGCTTTAAGGCTAAAATTAGAGGTAAAAAAGCGAGTTTGTTCCATGATTACTATCCGTTAGCTTGGTCCGACCCCAGGAAAGAGTTGAGTTTCTCGTGTAGTAGCGTCGCTACGTTAACCGAAATAAGAATAACTCAACTAAGTGACCAGTGTCCCCCCATGCCCGTTCGCGAAAAAAATAAAATCTAAAACAAGATCGCCGCCCACACATGGAGCAGGTGCTACTGTCCGACTTAGAAATGCCAAGCCCAAATCGAGACTATCTTGCCGGTGAAACCGGGAATGATCTCACTGAATCTCACTCCATCACAAGCGAAGTACTCTTTTCTGACAGAAGCGTTATGCTTGCGGGCAGACTCAAGGGCATGAGAGACAAAAGTCGCGGGGGAATATGGAATACCCGCTCCCTCGCCCATCACGGGAGCGCCAGGCGAGGATGGATATTGGCGCGTCAGCTCTGTCCAGACATCAAAGTGAGATTGCTCAATTATTTGGCATATTTGATAAGGGGTGACAAAGTGCCCCTCCTTCTGGCGAAGAATCTCCAGCAATAAGGGTTGAATTTCATTCTGGTTCATACCTTTCTCCTTTTTGCAATTCCATGATGCCAATACTAATAAGTGCAATTTACCATGTCCAGCTCTGACCCCGTTGGCCATATTTAGTCTGCGACAATTAGTCGCTTGCCATACGGAATTTCCTCCAAATCTCCGAGTCTTTCATAACAACCAAATCAATATAATTCAATAGTTCAGTATAGGCGCTTTTAGTTTCTTGCAATGTGAGAGGGTTTTTTAAATTTACATTCACCCACTTTATAAATTCATCAAAGCGATCTATGCTGATTGAACTATGATGCCTAAAATTTGTTTGTATCTCAAAAGGCAGCAGTATATGCAGCATTGGTGTCGGAATATCTTCCAGTATATATTGGTCACCACGTAACATAATTCCATCTTTCAAAATCAATCTTTCGATCTTTAAGTGTTCTGGCAAAATGATGAGAGGTATTAACAACCGTCTTCTCCCAATCACCATACTGATGGCAATCTCAATAGCAGATAACAATGTTTCTTTATCAACATCCAATCTTTTATCATCATCTTTTACTTCGATCAATTGAGATAACAATTTTTTTCTTACAAAGCCATGTTCAGTAATATTTGCAGTGATAGACCGGATACCATGTTTCGTATCTTTACACCAAGACTGAATAAAAGCATGCTTTATGTTAGGATTTATAAAAGCGATAACTGGAAATATCGGATCGATTTTTGTAGATGGGGTATTACTGATGTCAATAATAACTAGATCCTTCTGCAGAATATGTCCATAGGTCTTTTCAACAATATTATCATTTTCCATTACCTGACAGCTAAAGTCTTGCCAATCGTCAGGCAGTTCTCTTGCAAGGGCTTTCCAGTATGTTATATCAATGTTATCATCATTCTCAGCCCAAATATTTGCTAAAATTGAGATTGTAGCTTTATTGTCTGACAATGACTTTTTCTTATTTTTTTCAATCCATAGTTTTAGATTTTGGGCAATAATATTTTTTATTTTA
>CAIYDQ010000039.1 GCA_903925075.1 uncultured Geobacter sp. | reverse complement strand
GCCGCTCAGGTTCCAGAATACCGAATCGTTGCGGGCGCTCCCTCCCGAGTTCAGCTTGGTGAAGCCGACGCCGGCGATCAGCCCCGAGTTGCTGATCGAATAGGCCATGGAGTAATAGCCTTGGCCGTTTTTGAACGGGGCACGGTCGGTCAGGCTGTTCTTGAGGGGCGTGGTGAGGTTGGCGACGCTCCAGGCGCTCGCGGGAGAGCCTCCGCCAAAGATCATGGGCTGCATGCTGAACGCCGTGACCGTCGGCGGGGGGAAGTTGATGATCAGGGTCCCGGTCGCGGTTCCCTGGTAATTGGCGTCGTTGACGGTCGCCACCACCGCATAGCTCCCGACTGCGGTCGGGGCAATCGATGAACCGTTGTAGGTGTAGGTCACGTTCAGACCGGCGGGGGTGGTGCTGGCGGTCGCCGACTTGGCGCTCCCGTCGTAGGTGAAGGTCAGGTTGCCGCCCACGGTTACCGCGGCGACTGCCTTGCCGATGGTCAGGGTGCCGCCCGCGCTTCCCTGGTAATTGTTGTCGTTGACGGTCGCCGTGACCGCATAGCTCCCGACCGCGGTCGGCGCGATCGAGGAACCGTTGTAGGTGTAGCCGACGTTCAGGCCGGCGGGGGTGGTGCTGGCGGTCGCCGACTTGGCGCTCCCGTCGTAGGTGAAGGTCAGGTTGCCGCCCACGGTCACCGCGGCGACGGCCTTGCCGATGGTCAGGGTTCCGTTCGCGCTTCCCTGGTAATCGTTGTCGTTGACGGTCGCCGTGACCGCGTAGCTCCCGGCCGCCGTCGGGGCGATCGACGAACCGTTGTAGGTGAAGCTGACGTTCAGGCCGGCGGGGGTGGTGCCGGCGGTCGCCGACTTGGCGCTTCCGTCGTAGGTGAAGGTCAGGTTGCCGTCCACGGCGACCTGCGCCAGGGGTCTGGCGACCGTCACGGTGGCGCTGGCGGCGGTCGAGACGTTGCCGGCCGCGTCCTTTGCCCAGGCGTAGGCGGTCAGGGCGCCGTCCCCCGAATTAGCCGGGAAGGTGAAGGCGCCCGGAGCGGTGGCGCTCCACCCGGGATCGGACGCCGCCGGGGCGGTCGCGCTCCCGGTCATCAGGTAGCCGGCGACGCCGGCGAAGGCGTTGGCTGAGAATTTGCCGACCGGTACGGTGAGCGACGCCGCCGTAGCCGGCAAAACGAAGCCGCTCACCAGCGGTTTGGGCATCTGCAGCACGCTCACCTGCTGCGCGGCGCCGGCCGAAATGACCCCAGCCGCGTCTTTGACCCACGCGTAGGCGCTCCTTAAGCCGTAACCGGCAAAGGTGAAGCTGGTCGGAGGGGTGGCGCTCCAGCCGGGATCGTTCGCGGCCGGAGCGGTGGCGCTCTCCGTCACCAGGTATCCCGCTACGGCATTGCCGCCGGCGCCGGCCGTAAGACTCAGGATCGGCACGGTCAACGGGGAGTTCGAAGGGTCGGTGGCCAGATGCGGGGTGAGCAGCAGGGCGTGCGAGCCGGCGGCGTCGGAGGGGTAGGTGCTGTCGACCCCGTAGCCTACGATCTGGCCGTTGTCGTTGATCCCCTTGACCATGGTGACGGTGAACCCCGAATTCCTGCCGATCAGATCGTTGAGGTCGTACATCTTGTTGTTCAGGTAGATGAAGCCGCGGCTGTTGGAGTCGCCGACTACCATCCCCAGGTTATTGAGCCCCCACGCCGTGCTGCTGTTCGTCGCGGCGCCCAGCGCGCCCAAGTCGGTCATGGTGGTGCCGTCGTAGAGGAAGGCGTGGCTCACGCCTGACAGGTTGGCGGCATAGCCCGCGATCAGACCGCCGTCGTTGATGGCGTAGGCTCTGCCGCTGCTCCCTCCCAGCGTCGGCAACAGCGTGAAGACGTCGGCGCCGGAGTCGTAGCGATACGCCTTGCCGCCGCTCACGCCGACCACGATCCCGGAGTTGTTGATGGAGTCCGCCGTCGAGTTGCCGACCGCCGCCCCGGTAACTGCCGTGGCGTTGCCGGAGCCGCTCCAGAAATAGGCGGTGCCGATGGTCAGATCGCCGGTTCCTATGTTGGTCGTGGTGAAGGTACCCGCGATCTTGCCGGCATCGTTGATCGAGGTGGCGATGGCGGCCAAGCTTCCTGACGGCATGCCCAGTTGCAGGGTGGTACCGTCGCTCAGGGAGTATCTGAAGGCCTGGACCGGGGAGCCGCTCCTCGAATAGCCGACCACCTGGCCGTTGTTGTTGCCGTTGTAGGCCTGGGACTTGCCGTTGGTGGCGGGGTTGTTCAGGGCGAAGCCCAGGTCGGTGGCGGTGAGGTTGAGACTGCCGCTCAGGTTCCAGAATACCGAATCGTTGCGGGCGCTCCCTCCCGAGTTCAGCTTGGTGAAGCCGACGCCGGCGATCAGCCCCGAGTTGCTGATCGAATAGGCCATGGAGTAATAGCCTTGGCCGTTTTTGAACGGGGC
>CAIYDQ010000038.1 GCA_903925075.1 uncultured Geobacter sp. | reverse complement strand
GCCGCTCAGGTTCCAGAATACCGAATCGTTGCGGGCGCTCCCTCCCGAGTTCAGCTTGGTGAAGCCGACGCCGGCGATCAGCCCCGAGTTGCTGATCGAATAGGCCATGGAGTAATAGCCTTGGCCGTTTTTGAACGGGGCGCGGTCGGTCAGGCTGTTCTTGAGGGGCGTGGTGAGGTTGGCGGCGCTCCAGGCGCTCGCGGGAGAGCCTCCGCCAAAGATCATGGGCTGCATGCTGAACGCCGTGACCGCCGGCGGGACCGCCGGGTTGATCACCAGGGTGCCGCTGGCGCTTCCCTGATAGTTGGCGTCGTTGACCGTGGCGGCTAGCGGATAACTTCCGGCGGCGGTCGGCGCCGTGGAGGAACCGTTATAGCTGTAGATGACGTTGAGGCCGGCCGGGCTGGTGGTCGCCGTTGCCGCTTTGGCCGTCCCGTCGTAGACGAAGGTCAGATTCCCGAGGTTCACGGTGGCGGCAGCCTTGGCGATGGTCAAGACTCCGTTCACCGCACTTCCCTGGTAATTCGGGTCGTTGACGGCCGCCGCGACCTGATAGCTACCCGCAGCCGCGGGCGCCGTGGAGGAGCCGTTGTAGGTGAAAGCGACGCCTACTCCGGCCGGGGTAGTGGTGGCCGTAGCCTGCTTGGCGCTCCCGTCGTAGACGAAGTTCAAGTTGCCCAGGCTGACCGCGGCCGTGGCCGGGACGATGGTCAGGGTTCCGGTGGCGCTTCCCAGGTAGTTGGGGTCGTTGACGGTCGCGGTCACCGCGTAGCTCCCGACGGCGGTCGGTGCAGTTGGGGACCCGTTGTAGCTGTAGGTCAGGCCTAGTCCGGCGGGGATGGTGGTGGCGGTCGCCTGTTTGGCCGCCCCGTCGTAGGTGAAAGTAGGGTTGTTGCCCAGGCTGACCGTGGCCGCTCCCTTGTTGATGGTGAAGGTGGCGCCGGTGACGGCAACGTAGCTCAGCTGGCTCGCCGAGTCGAGGTCCTTGGCCGCGAACGACACGGCGACCTCGCCGTTGCCGGCGCCGGCGGTGTAGCTGTAGGAATAGTGGGTGTCGTCGATTTTGGTCATCTCGGCGGTCAGCGCATCGGCGCCGGCGAGGGTGATGGTGGGGATCGGCGCGTCGGCAACCGCCTTCGAAAAAGTGGCGGTGATGGTGACGTTGCTCCCCGCCTTGTACGGTCCGGCTGCCGAGTAACTGGCTCCGGCCGCGGGCGTACCGGTATAGCTGATCGAGTATCCGTTGCTGGAAGGGTTGGTGAAGCTGATCCCTTCGCCCTGATTGGACGCCGCCACCCAGGCGTACATGTTGAAGGAAGCGTCCCCGTACAGATTGCTGAAGCTGTAATCGACCTTGACCGCGCCGTTGTTAAGCAACGGGGTCGTGCTGTCCCTCATGGCGCCGGCTTTAAGATCGATCAGCATGAAGTATTCGCCGGTGGAAGAGTCGCCGATATTCTGGCCTGGATAAAAAGGCAAGCTCCAACTGGGGGTGACGCCATCCCCTCCCGGCCCCGGTCTCGCCGTCTCAGGCCCGTAAAGGAAATCGGCCTTGGTGAAGGTTTCATCCAGCGCCGCCGGTTGGTAGGAAAGCCCCACCCCCTGGATGGGTTTGCCGTTGAGCGAACCGTCGGCAAGCGGCGCAGTTGCGCTGCCGAGCGCGCCGGTCGAGCCGGCGATCGGCTTTTGGGGGTTATAGCTCCCCGGAGTCGCGGGGGTCCAGGTATAGCCTGCGGCCTTGATGTTGACGCCGAAATTGTCGGCGATCGGCCCCTTCACCGACAACAGCAGCAGTATGTCGTCGGAGAATCCCCGGCCGCCGCCGTCGTTCAGATAGAGCGTGCCGGAGCTGGAAGTGCCCGCGCTCGGCAAGGTGGTTACGCCCCCCGTGGCGTCGGCGGCCTGCGGCGCCATCCAGTCGGAATTGAGCCCGCCCCCGTCGGACTTGACATAGTAGGTGTCGTCGGGGCCGCCGTAGGCCGTACCGTCCAGGTTGTATTTGACGCCTGCGTCGTCTGCGACTTTCAGGAAGATATGCCTGTTGTCGGTCAGCGGCGTCGGATCGGCGCCGGCGCTGGCCGCCAGGCAGAGCACCAGCCACATGCCCAGCAGCAACGGATTTTTTAAAAAAGCCCCCCTCATTCTGTCTCCCCCTTTTACTTGCATGCAATGCAATCAAACATAGCTAACCGTTTCTAAACCTGAATGCCCGCATTCGCACGGGCGAAGCGCCACGAGGCCGGGCCGCTACAAAGTCGCCCTCTAGCAACGCACTCGACAGGGACGACCGCTGACACTCCCTCAAGTGGCAGTTTAATGTCTCTTATGGTAATATCATGCCAACATAGAGCAGCGATCGCAAACTGATTGCTCCAGTTGCAAGACTTGACGGGATATATCAATGCGGGTTTTAAACGTTATTCACTGTAGTTACCGATAGTTTCACCACTACCGCCGGCAATAAACTCATTGCAACGGCACTACATTTCTTGACATTTAAATGGTATCTACAGCATTATAATGTCGTTTGCAAGTAAAAAAAGGCGATCCCCGAATCTGGGACCGCCTTGTTATTGCTCAATATAGGTTAAAAAAAGGCAGATCTAAGCGTCACAAAAAACCGGCACGCCGCGTTTGCCGGCAGCATGGCTGACACGATAGTGCCTAAAAAGGAAGGAAGGTCGAGCAGTACCGGCAGCGAAGATCGGCACCGATCCGGGCGAAAACCTTGAGTCGGCACGAGCTAGTTCGTCCTTCCTCGCTCGTTGGCGGCGGCGGAGAATACCGAGGTCAAATCGCCGGCCACCTCCCCATCGTAGCCGGGCAGTTCGTTCAGCATGTGGCGAAAGGATTTCGACTGCACCACTTCGATCAGCGCCTTCACCCGGGGATCATCGGCATACGCCTGCGGGATGCAGAGGTCGTACGCCTCTTCTCGAACCGAAATGAAATCGAGCCCGGCCTCCTCGGACACCAACTGCAGGGAAATTCCTGCCTCGGCCCACCCCGAGCGCACGGCGTCGGCAACGCCTCGATGATCCTTGGCGGTAAGCGTCGGGCTCGCCGCCCCTTGCAGCACCTCGTCCAACACCTGGCGCGCCCCGGATCCGGGTTCCCGACCGACCCAACGCACCCCCGATTTAAGCACGCCGGCGATAGTATCCAGCTTCAGCCCCGGCGTCAGGGCGACCCCGGTCTGCCAGTTGGCGATCCGCATCAGCCGCGAAGGCTCCTTGAATATCTCCTGGACGACCGTGGCATTGCCTTCGGGAACCTTGCTGTCCGCCAAGTGCAGACCGGCGGCATGCACCACACCCTCCTTGAGCAGCCGTAGGGAATGCCGGCTGGAACGGGAGAGCACCAGCATGCGAAACGGGGTGATGCGGGCGTATTCCGCTGCCAAAAGACCAATCGCAGGGTCGCAGGAGGCGACCAGCAAGGTCCTGAACGGGTCCGAGCTGGGATTGTCGACGAGTCTGTCGTCCTGACAAATGCCGTCGTGGGGCACCATGCCAAGCTGCGAAGGCTCTACGGGGATGAGGATGTACCTTCCCGCAACCACCACATGCCAGTACCTCCAAGGAGTGCGCGGCGGAGGCCAGGCCCAGCGGACTTCCATTTTTCCCAACTGGAACAGCTCCTCCACCGTGCAGCCGAAGACCCTGGAAAGGGTCAAAGCCGCCACCGTCGAAGGCACCAGTTTTCCTATTTCTATGGCGCTGATCCCGGCCCTGGACAGCCCGGTCCTCTCGGACAGGTCCTGTTGCGACCAGCCCCTTTTCTCTCGAAATTCTTTTACCCGATTCTGGAAAAGCGCGGTTGCGTCAGACACGATCATGTCTCCGTAGGTAGGAATTCGCCCAAACTGCCGCATGGTAGCACAACCGGCGAACATTGACGAGACTTTTGCGCCCGACAAGCGGGTGCGCGCCCGGTTTTGCCCTCAAACCGGACCTGGACGGCGTTCACGCCGGGCCCCTAAGGCCATTCGCCGGCGGTTCGGCGCGCAGACCCTCTTTTTCATGGCCATCGTTGTAAAGTTTTTGCTATAACGATGGCAAGAAAACCTTTTGCACTGCTGGCAAGGAGTCCTCATGTCGGAAATGTTCACCGTCGTTCCACCGGCGGATGCGCTGAAAGCCCTGTTCGACCGACTTCCGGCGAACGTTCGCCGGGAAACCGTCGACACGGCGGATGCCCTCGACCGCACGCTGGCGGAAGAAATCGCGGCACCCCACCCTCTTCCGGCCTTTCCCCGCAGCGCGATGGACGGCTATGCGCTGCGCGCCGCGGACACCTTCGGCGCGACCGAGACCCTCCCCGCCTATCTGAACATGATCGGCGAAGTGCGCATGGGTCAGGCGTCGCACCTGACCGTGGGCGCGGCACAGGCCGCGGTCGTTTATACCGGAGGGATGATTCCGGCCGGAGCGGACGCCGTGGTGATGGTCGAGCGGACGCAGAGGTTCGACGCGGTCACCGTCGAAGTGCTGCGCTCGGTCGCCCCGGGCGAGAACACCATCGGCGTCGGCGAGGACGTGGCGCAGGGCGAGCCGCTGTTCGCGCCCGGCCATACGCTTCGCCCCCAGGATCTCGGCGGCCTGCTGGCGCTGGGCATCACCAGCGTCAAGGTCGCCGCCAAGCCGCGCGTGGCGATACTTTCCACCGGGGATGAAGTCGTTTCGCCGGATGCGACGCCTGGCCCCGGCCAGATTCGCGACATCAACACCTACACCATCGCGGCCATGGTGACCCGCGTGGGCGGAGTCCCCCTACCGCAGGGAATAGCGGGCGACGACTACGAGGAACTGCTCTGCGCGGCGCGCGCGGCGCTGGAGAGCGCCGACGTGTTGGTGATTTCCGCGGGGTCGTCCGTTTCCACCCGCGACCTTTCCTCGCGAGTGGTGAACAACCTGGGCAAACCCGGCCTGCTGATTCACGGAGTCGCCGTCAAGCCCGGCAAACCGACCATCCTGGGAGTCTGCGACGGCAAGGCGGTCATCGGCCTGCCGGGAAACCCGGTCAGCGCCGCGGTCGTCGCCGGCCTCTTTCTGACTCCCCTGCTCGGCCGCATGCAGGGAGTGGCCAAACCCTCGCTCCGCCGTCGGATCGCGGCCACGCTCACCCACAACGTCCCCTCGGTCCCGGGGCGCGAAGACTACGTGCAGGTGCGATTGCTGGAGCGCGAGGGCCGGCTCTTTGCGGAGCCGGTTTTCGGCAAATCCAACTTGATCTACACCCTGGTCAAGTCCGACGGCATGCTCTGCGTGCCGCTCGACTGCAGCGGCCTCTATCAGGGCGACCAGGTCCTGGTGGAGCTATCCTGAAGGCCGGCCATCCGGCGGGAGACAAAGCATGGGCAAAACCAAGAAATTCTATCTGGAGAACATCCCCTTGGACGAGGCCTGGGGCCGGTTTATCGCCGCCATGGAGAGCGCGGGGGTATGGAGAGCCCTTCCCGGCGAGGATCTCCCCATCGAGGAGGCATTGGGACGGATTACGGCCCAGCCCGTGTGGGCCGCCCTTTCCTCCCCCGGCTATCACGCGAGCGCCATGGACGGATATGCCGTCCGTTCGGCCGACACCATCGGGGCCACGGAAAGCGCGCCCAAGCGGTTGAGCGTCGGCCCCGGCCGCCAGGCCGCCTACGTCGACACCGGCGACCCCGTCCCCTCCTGGGCCGACGCCGTCGTCATGATCGAGCATACCCAGCAGATCGAGGAAGCCGGGGGGGAAGCCGCCATCGAGATCCAGGCGAGCGTCGCGCCCTGGACGGCGGTGAGACCCATGGGCGAGGACATGGTCGCCACCGAACTGGTGCTCCCCGCCAACCACACCCTGAAGCCGGTGGACCTGGGCGCTTTGGCCGGATGCGGGCACGCCCGGGTCAGCGTCCGCCGCAAGCCGCGGGTGGCGGTCATTCCGACGGGCACGGAATTGATAACTGTGGAGCAGGCGGCTGAAAACGGCCTCAAGTCGGGAGACATCATCGAGTACAACTCGCTGGTGCTTTCTTCACAGGTGCGCGAATGGGGCGGCGCGCCGACGCGCTATCCCGTGGTGGCGGACGATTTCGGGCGCATCAAGGCCACCGTGCTGGCTGCGGCGGCCGGCCACGACCTTGTTCTCATCAATGCGGGGTCCTCGGCGGGGAGCGAGGATTTCACCTCCGCGGTCGTGCAGGAACTGGGGACGCTGCTCGTGCACGGCGTGGCCGTGCGTCCCGGCCACCCGGTGATTCTCGGCATGATCGCCGACACCCCCGTGATCGGGACTCCGGGCTATCCCGTTTCCTGCGCCCTGACCGGCGAGATCTTCGTCGAGCCACTGCTGGCGCACTGGCTCGGGCAGCAGCCCGCCGAGAAGCCCAAAACGCGCGCGACCATCACCCGCAAGCTGCTCTCCCCGATGGGAGAGGACGAACTGGTGCGCGTGACCGCCGGCAGGGTCGGCGAGCGCATCGTGGCGGCGCCGCTATCGCGGGGGGCGGGCGTCATCACCTCGCTGGTGCGCGCGGACGGGATCGTGCGCATACCGCGCTTTTCGGAGGGGGTGGATGCCGGCCAGGAGGTGGTGGTCGAACTGTACCGCAACCCCGCCGACCTGGAACGCACCCTGGTCCACATCGGCAGCCACGACCTCTGCCTGGACCTGTTGGCCCAGCGCCTGGCGGACAGCGGCCGTCGCTTCGCCAGCGCCAACGCCGGGAGCCTCGGCGGATTAATGGCGCTTAGGCGCGGTGAGGCCCATCTGGCCGGGTCTCACCTGCTCGACCCGGCCACAGGCCAGTACAACGTCAGCTACGTGCAGCAGTACCTGGCCGACGTGCCGGTGGTGCTGATGACCTTCATGCATCGCGAGCAGGGGCTGATGGTTGCGCCCGGCAACCCCAAGGGCATCCGGGAGTTGGCCGATCTGGCGCGCGGCGACCTGCGCTTCGTCAACCGCCAGCGCGGCGCCGGCACCCGGGTGCTGCTCGATTATCACCTGGAAAAGCTGGGGATCGCGAGTGAGGGCGTCAACGGCTACCGGCGCGAGGAATTCACCCACATGGCGGTCGCGGTCGCGGTTCAGTCGGGCGTCGCCGACTGCGGCCTGGGCATTGCCGCCGCGGCCCGCGCCCTGAACATCGATTTCATCCCCCTGGAACAAGAGCGCTACGACCTGGTGATACCTTGCGTCCACTTTGAAAGCGAGCTGTTGCGCCCGCTTTTGGAACTGATCCGGGGGGGGGAGCTGGCCAGGATAATCGGCGGCCTCCCCGGCTACGACACGACCCACATGGGCGAGATCGTGATCACGACCTAGCCTCGATCGATTGCGGCGCGCGCGTCCCCGGCCAAGCTCCGTCCGCAAAACGGACAGCTGTCTGTTTTGCGGACAAGAAGCGTTGCCGTCGGCGCGGCACCCCCGCGCGGTTTTCATCGAATCGCCTCCACGTAACTGATCGTTTCCGCGGGTATGTTCAGGCTGATTATCGGCGGCTCCGCGATTTGGCTCGGTATATGCGTATCGTCCCCGACATGCCGCAGCGACGCCTCGAAGTCCATGAAACCGTGCAGGCAGGCCTCGTATCGGGTCAATAGGTCCTCGGCGGTCGGGGTGAGCACGGAACATCCGCCCTGCCCCCCGCCTCGCCTTCTTTCGACGAGCATCGTGTTCATAACCTGCTCCATGTCCTTTAGCATGGTCCAGGCTCTTTTAAAGGATACGCCCATGATCTTGGAGGCTGCGTTTATGGAGTTGGTCTCCCGAATGAGCCGCAGCAGATGCGCCCGTTTCTCGTCGATTGCGATGCGGCCGTCAACTTCCCACCGTATGGCGGAAAGCATCCGAAGCGCCTGGCCATCTATGTTGATTATCATCACGACCTCACACGCGGGGGGACCATGAACACCGGTTGCCGGAACGACTCGGTGCAGCCTGCGACTGCCAAGCGGAACAAGACCGAGAGCTTCGAACCCCGCTGCCGTTTCCAGCGGTCGAAGATCGGATCCTCGGGGAAGGTGCCGGGGGTGACCGGCGTAATTTTGGCCGGCGGTGCTTCCAGCCGGATGGGGAGCGACAAGTCCCTGCTTCTTTATCGCAACGGCAGGATCATCGATGGCGTCTACCGAGCGATGACGGAGCTGTTCCAGGAGGTCATCCTGGTCACCAACACTCCGCGGCTTTACCCGTTTCTTCCCTGTCGGAAGGTTGCCGACATCTATGCGGACAAGGGGATGCTCGCCGGCATACACGCCGGACTGACAGCGAGCACGCATGACGCCGTCTTCGTAGCCGCCTGCGACATGCCTCAGTTGCAGGGTGAGTTGATACGGCACCTGACTACCCTGTCGGAGGGGGTCGATCTGGTCATCCCGTCTACTCCCGGAGGCTTCGAGCCGCTTCACGCCCTGTACGGCAAGGGGTGTCTTCCGTCGCTGGAACGGCTCCTGCAAATAGAGCATCAAGGGATCTTCTCGCTGCTGCCGCAGGTCCGCGTGCGCGAGGTCCCCACCGAAGAAGTGGCGCTCTTCGATCGGGAATTCGCCTCCTTCGTCAACATCAACACCCCGGACGATTACTACCGGTTGAGAAGCTGCGAAAATAAACCGACGGAGCCGACGGAAGACCGGATCACGCACTCTTCCTAGCAGCCGCCTCTTCCCCGGAAGACGAGGCCGTGGTTTTTGGCCTTGCGACAGGCGATTTAGCGGCGCACGACCTTTTCAGATCCGACAGAAATCGCCTGAGCAACGTTTTTTCGTTCTGAGCGAATTTACTCATAAGTTCGCGGTTCACGCTCTCAACGGCATCGGCCAACTCGGCGGTCGCCTCCTTTGCCCGCTCCGTGAGAAAAACGCGGGCGATCCGCCCGTCGAGGGGATCGAACGCGCGGCGCACCCAGCCGGCCGATTCCATCCGGTCCAATACGCCCGACAGAGTCGAGGTGTCTACCGTCAGCCGGCGCCCTATCTCTCCGACGGGCACCCCGTCTTCTTCCAGGAGATTTTCCAGAAAGAGACATTGCACCGGAGTCAGCCCGAGAGGCTGCAGATGTTTTCTCAGCACGCCTTGGGCATGCTGGTGGACCTTGGCAATAAGAAATACGATGTTGTCGCGATAAAGCTGCACGGAAAGGCTCCCCTTTGCATAGGCCATGACGTTTTCCCAGCCCACGACATCTTAATACCACACACGACATTATGCTGGCAAGACGTTTGATGGGACGGCAACTCGCACCGATGGTTTGGCCACCGAGCTGCCGTCACTAAAATCGGCATGCGGGTTATCCGCTATCTTTCTTGCGGCGCATTAAAACACAATCTGAGCCTGTAACCGGTACTGCATGTCGTCCGACTTCCCGGTCGCCTGGTCGTGGATGCCGGCGATATCGCCCTGGAGCTTCAGATTGTGCTTGTTGAAATAGTAGGAGACCGCGCCGGCCACTTCGCTCAACTGGTCGTTTGCGGCATCACGGTTGGGGTCCATCCAGGAGTAACGGACAGCCGCCTCGAGGGTGCCCGGAACGATGCAGTAGCCGGCCTGGGCGTAGTAGCCGTGAGCGCGCAGCTTTTTGCCGGAGTTGTTGCCCTCGGCGATCCCCCCCAGGTATTCGGCCGTGGCAAAGGCTCCGAGCCATTTGAATGCCGCGTCGAAGCCGTAGGCGGTGACATTGACCTTCTCGGTTTGAGGGAAAACGGACAGCCCCCGGTTGAGCCAGCCTCCAGCGACCAGAGTTGTGCGGTTGCGGGGCTGGGCAAAATTGAGGTTGTTGGTCTCCAGGGCGGTCGCGCCGGCGGCCCTGGTCGCCTGAAGAACGTCGTAGAAGTAGTCGGCGCCGAAAGAGAGCAGTGGTTTGGCGGTTCGCTCCATGTCGCCTTCGCCGGGCGTCATGTCGCCCAGAGGGTTTACCGTGATGCGCGTGACAAATGCGTTGTCGTTGGTGGCGCGAACGGTCCCCTGACCGTCGCCGCCGATCATCCCCAGGTTATAGTTGAAAAGACCCTGGCCGATTTTGCCGTTCAGAATGATCCCTGTGTCGTAACCGGGCCGGAAGGCGTCTGAGACCGGCGAGCGGTCGACAAACTCCAGAGCGCCCGATGATGTCAGCCATTGCCGCCCGAACGGGATTTTGGTTTGCCCGCCCAATATCTGCAGTTCATCGATGAAGCGGTAATTGAGGTAGGCGTAATCGATGAACTTCGTGTTGGCGCTCTGGGTGAAGTCGGTCTGGATATAGTAGGTGAGGTCTTTTGTATAGGCGTAGCCGCCCAACCACATTTTCATCCGGCGAATCCGCCACTCGCTTAGGTCCTTGACGGCAAGACCCGTCGGCTGGTCGCTGTCGAAAAACGAGTAGCGGGCCTGGAGACGTCCACCGAGCCTAAGTTGAAACTTTTCGTCCGCGGAGGTGAAGGTGAACCCATTGCCGTTGCCGGGCTTGTAGTCGATCGGTTTCGACCTGGTCACCTCTTTGTAATCCTCCTCCGTGATGACCCCTTTTTCCTTCAGTACGTCCTCAAGAGTTTTCGCCCAGCCGTTTTGTGCCGCAAACAATGCCGTCATCGCTGCCACTGCCAAGATTTTTCTTTTCATGGTTCCTCCTTTGGTCGTATTTCCGGTCATTTATCCGGAGCTGCGTCTCAAAAAAAGCCTGCATAAAAAAGCCCCTTTCCGAAAAGAAAGAGGCCCATGGACGCGAATATATGTCGATCCGATAGAGCTCTCCTTATCACAAGGAAGGCCCAGCTGTTTCCAACTGAACCCGGTGGCCGGACGCCATGAGGGGGGTGCCCTGTTAGGCGTTTAGGCGCGGAGATTGGTCGTTATCAGGTTGTTGTCGACGCGTGCATGCTGGAAACCGTTGCGCGCTGTAGCGTGCATTACACAACGATGCAGGCGGAAAGAGCAAACCGTACCGGCAAAAGCGTCAAAGTCAAGGGGGACAATGCCATGACGAGGGTGACGCCATGACCGTAGCCCGGCGGTCGGGATCGAGCGTGCCCGGCAATTTCGCGAGTTCCCCCCGTCGGGCGATTTGGCTCGGAGAGCGTCTGTGCAGTTTTTTCCCGCGTCAGGTCGAGTAACTTCCGCCACCGGGCGCGCGGGTGTCGTCAAGCCGTTTCCTCATGTTCTCCAAAAGTCTGCGGTGTTCCTCCTGGAGCGCCCTGAACAGCCGGATCGCCATCTCCCCATGCAGGGTGACGATGGCGCCGTCCCACCCCTTTCCGCGGCTGAGAACCTCGGTGAGCGGCTGGTCGGCCAGAGCGTTGATCGTATTGATCCTCGTCCAGGCGCTCTTGTAACTGAGACCGATAGCCTTGGCCGCCTTGGTGATGGAGCCGAGGGCTTGGATCTCTTCCAGCAACCTGATCCTGTCGCCGTCGAGAAAAAGCAGTCCGGACTTGAGCAGCCAGATGGCTCCGTCGAGCCTTACCTCTTCCATCGAACGCTTCCCCCCTTGCATTTCTTCACCCATGGCCGCTGCCGCCGTCCCTTTCCTGCGGCAAACGCCCGTTATCCGCGGTCCGTTTCTCCCCTCCCCTGCCGCAGAGGAATCCATCCCTGAGCCATCGGCGAAAGCGGCAGTTGAAGCAGGTGCGCGTGCCCTCGCAATAATCCTCGTCGTCATCGTCGATCACGTACAGCGGGCAATCCTCGGCGATGGACGAGGCGGCGAGCAGATCTTGCGCGCACTCGACGGACCCGTAAAAGGTGAAACCGACGCTCCCCTTCTCTACCCGTCCCATGGCTAATAATCCTTGAAGATCTTCCTGTCGCACGCTTTCCAAGCCGCTCCGGCAATCGCCTGAACCGGCACGACCAGGAGCACCGCCTGCCCGTTCATCAGCACCGGCTTCACCCATTCCCCCACCTGGACGGCCTCGCCCGGGGCCAGAACCGTCCCCTCCAGGGTTTGCACCGCATCTATCCCGCAGCGGCGGATGTCGCCGACGGTCGCCGTTTTGTCCGGGGAGGGAATGCGGAATTTACCCTTGAACCGGCCGTCGTTTCCGGTAAGGCGCAGACCGGCGCCGGCGAGGGCGCCGATTATCCCTTGGCCGGTGCCGCCGTGCTCCGAGAGGTGTACGCCGTGAGCGGCGGCCGTCTGGTAGGCCTCGTCCTTGGTGATGACCGTCGTCTTGGTCTTTTTCCCGTATTCCATGAGCAGTTCCGGCCGCGCCAGCCGTTCCGGCACCAGGACGCACAGTCCGGGGTCCGAACTCGGCACGCTTTCCGCGGCGAGCGCGACAGCGCAATAATTCGTCACCGTATGCAGAAGCTCCGCGGGGATCTCGGCGGAGAAACACATGGAACTGTTGTGGGAGGTGTAGGGAACGTCCGGGTGGATGAGAAGCTGAGGCCTCGTCACCGGCCCGCACTTCCCCCAGCCGTTGGCCGCGATCCCTTCCGCCAGCAGGTCGGCGATCTCGCCGGTTCCCCTGCTGTCGATGTCGTCCGTGTCGTCGATGGCAATGAGTATTTTCATGGTTTCCTTATTTCCTTTGACTGAGTCCGTTTATTTCAAGCCGACAATCAGGCTGTATCCCAAGGCGTCCGTTCTTGTCATCACCACCAGATCCCTGTTGTATGACAGTGTTGCATGTTCGTTGTAGTATCTGGTACTCATCGGGGTCAGCGCCGTGGTCAGATTCCACCAGGTATAGACGGAAAAGTAAGGCTGTCCTGCGGCGTCGAAATAGCGGGCGGCGGCGTCTGCCGCGCCGGTATCGGGAGAGACGAAGTTGGCGAAAGTGGTCCAGGAATGGGCGTCGCTGCCGGTGTCGGGATACCAGGCAAGGGTGAAAGCATCCGCGCTCGAGGTAGCCGAATTGCTGTCATTGTATTCAGGAAAGGTCGTCACTCCCGAGCCGGAAACCTGCATCTTTCCGTAGGCCCAGGAAGCCTTGACGGCTCCGGCCGACCCTTTGGCGGCGCCGATCTTTTGAAACCGATAAGTCCCGGCCAGATCGTCCAGGGTATAGGTTGGCATCGCCTGGTCGGTCGGTTTGAAATTGAACTGCAAGACCCTCAGATAGTACTGAGTCGGCGTTACCGTGCCGGTCTTCACCTCTTTTCGGGTGGAAACCCCGACAATCACGGTTTTATCGTCGGTCATCCTGCCGGTGAAGATCACGTTGTGTTTTGCGTCCTTTCTGCCGGATGGCTCGGCGAAGCTGTCGTATTCCTTCACCAGTCCGTCCGGCTGCACCCCGAAACAGGTAACTTTCCACATCAAATCCCACATCGGCGCCATTTTGTAGGACGGCGTGCTGTAATCCCAGGGGATGATGTCCTTGATGCTCCCGACGCCGTCGGGAAAGAGCGTCGACGCCTCGGGAAACCAAAACTGAGCCTGCTGTCCGACCCTGGCGTTGCAGTATTCCCATGCCAGACTTGCGCCGCTGTTCAGCGCGTGATACGCGTAGCGGGTCGGGCCGTTGCCCGCCAATTCGGGATAAGCCGGGTTCTGATTGCCGGTGCCGCTCACGTCCGATATGTTGTAATCGTCCAAATCCCTTTTTTTCTGGAATATGGTGATGGCTTTCGACCCGTCCACCGAATAGCTCCAGCTGGCGAGCAACATGTTCTTTCTCGAACCCATGATGCCGTGGAAGTCGACCCAGGCCCCTGCGCCGGACACGCCCAAGCTGCCGTCTCCTCGCATGGTCACGGTCACCTCGGTCGGAGCGGTGGCGGCGGTCGAGCTGTCATCGTCGGGATTGTAGTGATCGCTGTCCATAAAATCGGAGAAGGTCGCGGCACCGCTCGCGTCTATCGCCACGGTGCCGCGCTCCCATTTGGCGCTCGGGCCGCTGACCAGGGTATGAAAATACCAGGCGCCGGTCAGGTCCGCCTGGGATTTCGGGCTCGGCGTGGCGACGATCGGCGCCGATGCGTCGCTTTCGCCGTCGCGGTTTTGAGCCGTCACCATGAAATAGTAGGGAACGCCGTTGGTAAGTCCATTGACGACGTACTGACTGCTGGTGACGTTGATTTTGGTCGCATTGGTCCTGGTTATGCTCCCGGCGTTGGTGGTCGCGACATAATAGATATTGTAGGAGGTGGCGACGTAACTGCTGTCGGGAGTGCTCCAGGACAACGACACCAGCCGGTCGCCCGCCTTGGCCGCCATCCCGGCAACCTTGCTGGGTATTCCCGGTTCGTAGCGGAAGGAATCTCCGCCGGTGGCCGAGCAGCCGAAGGCGCAGAGGCAAATGAGCAGGCACAACAGTGCCGGCAGGGGTCGGACGGGTCGGATGATCAAGGACTGCTCCTCCCGGGTTAGGCCGGTAAATTGCCGCTAGAGGCTGAAACGGTATTCGAAACCGCCGTAAATGAATCTGCCGGGTCGCGGAATCCCGTAGGTGTCTTCGTAATCCTTGTCGAGGACGTTATCGGCGCCGATGTAGACGGTGACCTTGTCCTTGAACAGTTTCTGCCCAAGTTTGACGTTGACCACCGCGTAATCCGCCATGTAGGTTTTCCAAAACACCTGGCTCGCCAATTCGGTATTGCCGGACGGTTTCGTATAGACGGCCGAGTGGCCGACGTAGACCAGCGAGACGAAGGGGGTCAAGCCGAAGTCGAAATCGTATTGGCCGCTGGCCACGAACTTGTGCATGGGAACGTACTGCACGTCGTCCCTGGTGGAGAGCGACAGGTCGCGCGACACGTTCAGCGTATAGTTCACTTTCATCTGCAGGCTTTTCATAAATCCGGTTTCCAACGAAGTCTCGAACCCGTAAAAACGGTACAGGGAAAAGTTCACGTTGTAGGGCACGTACCCTTCGTACTGGGTCAGTCCGGACTGCTTCAAAGCAATGAAATTGTGCAGATTGCTGTAGAAGCCGTTGAGCTTGAAGAAACTTTTCATGGGCAATTTTTGCTCCATGCCCAGCTGGTAATGAAAGGCAACCTCGGGCAACAGGTTCGGGTTATTGGTGTTGCGCAGGTAGAGCTGGCTCATGGTCGGAAAGTGAACGTTCCTCATGAAAGCGGCCTTGAGCCGGGTATCCTTGAACGGATCGTAGTAAAGGCTGGTGGATACGCTGAACTCGGCGAGCGCCCGGTCTTGCCGGACCTGCCAATGACGGGCGTATCCCGCGGCAAGGCCGACTCCGTTGGCGAGAGGCAGCTCGTATTCAAGGGCCGTCGAACCGGTGAAAATATCGTGATGATCCGACACCGGGAATAGCAGGTACGGAGGGCTGCCGGCGCCTGAGCGTGGAGCGATCTGTTGGACGAAACCGCCCGGTTTGACCTCCCCCGAGTCGATCCAGGTACCCCATTCGCCGGATAACCCCAGGGTCACGGCTCCACATTTGCCCAAATCGAATTTGGGCTGCAGGGACAGCCCGCTGTTGACGGCGGTATTGCGCAGGTGGTAGGAACCGGGTACCAGCGGATCGTCATAGGAGTCGTAATTTTCGTTATCGTAGCGATTGTTGTCCTGCTCTATCCGGTTGGAATAGATCCGCGAGCTTACGTTCAGGACCTCCGAGGGGCTGTAATCGGCGGCCAGTGCCAGCGTGACGCCTCGATAGTTGTCGACCCGGGCGTACTGCGGCATGGGAGCGAAGGGGTCAAAGGCGTTGTTGATGGCGCTGGCCGGTTTCCCGTAGCCCCCTTCCACGTAATTGCCGGTCAGGGCAAGACGCAGATCGCCGTTTGGCGTAAAGCCCAGCTTCAAAAAGGCGTTGTTCCGGGTACTGTCGCTGTTCTTACGGTAACCGGAGCTTTCCAGCACCTCGGTTGCCCCTGTTCTGTCGTTGATTTCCGTGGCCGCGCCGAGCGGCTTGGCAAGCGGGAATTGATCGCGGTGGTAGGCGCTGCCGCTCAGGAAGTAATCGAATTTCGCGCCGGCTCCGGAAAGGCCGCCCTTGGCCAGGTAGGGGGCGCCGTCGCCTGATTCGAAGCCGAGCATGCCGCGCGCGCCCTTTTCTCCTTTTTTGGTGACGATGTTGATCACGCCGCCCAGGCCGCCTTGCCCGTAGAGCACGGAGCTGGCCCCGGCCGTGACCTTGATCTTGGCGATGCCGTCCACCGGGATCATCGAGGGATCGAACTGCTGGTCGAAGGCCGAATTGATCGGCACGCCGTCCAAAAGCACCAGGATGTCCCTCGCCTTGAAGCCTCTGATCTCGATGCGGGGCACGCCATCGGCGCCCATCTTGACGTTCACGTCCGACAACAGCACCAGTGCCTCGTCGACGGTTCTGGCGTTGGAACTCTTGATCTGTTCGGCGCTGATTTCATGCACGGTCTCGCCGGCTTCGATGGGGGAGATGGCGCTGGCCGTTACCATGATCTCTCCCAGGCTGAAGATATCCTCGCTCTGGTCTTCGGCGGTTCCCATGGCGAACAGCGTTGGCGCGCTGAGAAGCAGAAATATCCAGATGCCTACGGACGGAAGTGTCGTTCTTTTCATCGAAGCTCCAATTGCCTGGTGTCGCGTTTGCTGCTTTTGCGGAATCGTCGTTATTGAATCTTGACGCTCTGCACGACCACGGCGAGGCCGGGGATCGCCGCGCCGGTGAGGTCGACGATTTCCGCGCCGGCGGCGATGCCGAAGACGCCGGCGCTCGGGACGGCGCCGGCCGCGGCCCGGTACTGCAGCGTGCAGAACTCTCCGGCCTGAATCCCGTCGGCGTTGACCAGGCCCAGGGAGACATCGGCCGCGTCGTTGACGTTCGCTATCAGGGTGGAGCCTGCGCCGGAGCCCGTTACCGCGACGGCGTCGGCGGCAATGGCAAGCCCGGTCGAAGGGGTCGCCAGCACCCGGGCGGAAATCCCGCCTATCGCGGCGCCGGCCGGCAAGGTCCCGGAGGTGGCCAGCCTGACGACCGCCGTGGCGCCGCCTCCCGCTCCTGCGCCTCCTCCTCCGCAACCGGACGCGATCAAAATCAACAGGAACAACATCGGACCTGCCAGGTTTCTCGGCTTCATGATCTTCCCTACCTTATTTTCCTTGATTTCGCGGCTAACGCGGCGGCGTCGCTACCACTTCGCGAGCCCGACCACCTTTCGCAGGATCGTCACCGCATCGGCGATGTCAATGACGCCGTCCGGGGCCGGCAGCCCGTTTTGCATGGGGGCCACGTCGCCTCTGAGCAAATCGGCGGCGGTGGCGATCTCCAGTCCGACCGCGATCCGCAGAGCCTTGAGGGCATCGCCGATGCCCACCCTGCCGTCGCCGTCAATATCCCCGGTCGGATAGGGAGTAGTGGTTTTGATTATGTTTCGCCGTACCGTGGACGAGTTGCCGGCCTGATCGGTGGCCGTGACGACAATGGCGTAGCTCTTGTCCGTGGGAAGTGCGATGGTCTGACTGAAACTGCCGTCGGCGGCCAGGGCCGGCGCGTAGCTGCGGCCGTCGGCCTCGATGACCACCGCCGCGCTGGTGATCGCGTTGCTGACGGTTCCGCTGACGCCGATGCTTCCCTGCGTCGTGCTGATGTCCTGCGCCGGGACCGTCACGGTCAGCGTCGGGGCCGCGGTGTCGGCGATGATGCTCCTCTTGGCGCTGGTGGTGTTCCCCGCCTGATCGGTTGCCGTGATCACGATGGTGTTCATGCCGGGGACGAGGTTGAGCGTCAGGTCGAAATTGCTTCCGCTCATATGGGCGTTGGTGGTCTGCCCGTTGTTTACCGAGGCGCTGAGCACCACGGCAAGGGGCTCATCCACGCTGCCGGTGACCTCGACGGCGGCCGCCTTGGCGATGCTGTTGTCGGCCGGCTGCGTGATGGTCAGTACCGGCGCCGTCTGGTCGAGGGTTATCTTCCTGGTGTCGGTGGCCTGGTGACCGGCCGAGTCCGAGGCCACGGTGGTTATGGTGTTGGCGCCGCTTGCCAGCGTCACGGCCAGACTGAAGCCGCCGTCGGGGCTAAGGGCGACCTCCGTGCCGTTGATCGTCAGGCTCCGGATGCCGGTGCCGTCCGTAACCGCGCCGGATACGTTGAGAATCGCGTTGTTGGTGACCGCCTGGTCGGCGAGGGTGGACAGCGTCAAAACCGGCCCGGCCGACGGGGCAAGCGCATCGGCGGAAATCATGAGGGCGGGAGGGGTGCCCTTGGTGTTGGTGTTGAACAGGTAGCCGACGCCGTTGTCCGCGGCAAGGCCCAGGAGCGTCACCTTGCCTGATTTTATGGCGTTCACCAACTCCGCCGTCGGGGTCAGTCGATAGCTGACGTATTGATTGAGAAGATCGCCGGTGGCCGGCCAGTAAAACGTGCCCACGGGCGACGCGCCGGCGGCGCCGAGGACGGATTGCAGCTTGTTCCAGGTCAAGGTCGTGAGGTCCGGATTGCTCCCCAGCAGATTCAAGGTGAAATATCCGGGGGCGATGGTATTGAAATCGGGATTATTGGGTTGCGTGCCGGCTGCGGCATAATTCGTGCTCAATTGGACGCCGACCGAGGTGATGGCCCAGTTGCCGGCGCCGTACTGCGCATCGAAGGCCGAGACGACATCGATGCCGTTGGTGAGGCCGTTGCTGGCGTTGCCGGAGTTTTTGGCCGTACTGAAACTGAAAACCGTGTCCATGGCGCGTGGACTGGAGCCATAGGCGTTGGCCAGCGGGTCCGTCCTCGCCGCCGAAATCATCATGCCCCCCTTCGGATAGAAAGTCGTATCGGCATAGGGTATCCCGTTCTGATTGGAGTTGGCTTGCGCGCCGGACACGACGTAAATGTCGTAGTCCGTGGCTAGAGGCCCAAGCGTGGTCACGGCGCGGACCGGAGCTACGCAGACCGCCAGAAGCATCGCGAACGCGGCGACCCCCGTGCGTGCCGACAGGGGAACTGATTTCATGGTCATCTTTCAAGCCCTTGTGCGCTTCGTCCGCTACTTGTTGAGAATTGCGCCGATCTCCCGGTCGCTGGGATTCACCCCGAAGAAGAGCTGGTAAAACGTCCTGATCTCGGCGGCGATATCGACCTTTGCGGACCGGGGGTAGAGGACGCCAGCCAGCCACTTGGCCCCCATGAGCCGCAGAAATGACGGAGGCCTGTCCATCCAGTCGAAAGGGGTATCCGGGATCAGGTAGACCCTGTGGTTGCGGACCGCCCTGACCCCGGCCCAGCGGGGGTCCTTGTAGATGCCGTTCACGAACGAGTCGTCCTGGGCAACGATCACCTCGGGATTGTAGGCGATGACCTGCTCGATGGAGATCTTGTCCTTCCCTTGCCGGTTGTCCGACTCCTTGCGGTAGACGTTCCTCCCTCCGGCCAGGGCGACCGCCTCCCCATGCACCGAATTGGCCGAAACGGTGGTCAGCCCGTCCGCCTCCTCGGCGAAGTAGACCGTGACCCGCTTGTTTTCGGGAATCCGGGAGGAAAACGTCCCGAGCTTCTTCAATTCGCCCCTGAAATAGGCCGCCAGTTTTTTTCCCCGTTCCTCCCGACCAAGCAGGGCGCCCAGGAATTCGTAGGCGGCCGGATAATCGGACATCTTGTCCAGCTTCAGGTATGCGCTCGGAATCCCCGCCGAGGCCAGTATCTGCTCCACCCGCGGGTTCAGGGCTCCGGAGCGGGGAGGCCAGGCGATCACCAGGTCCGGCTTGACCGCCATGAGGAATTCCGGGTTGAAGTTTCGTCCCTGGCCTCCGCCGAAACCGCCGATCACCGGGAGTTTCAAGGTCTCGGCACGCAGCACCTTCTGCAATTTTTCGTCCGGGGGGAGATTCAGCCCCGCCAGCAGCGAGGGATCGATCGAGTACAGCAGGTAGGTAACGGGCGGGGACGCTCCCATCACCTTGCCGATGCGAGCGGGAAGCGAAACGCTACGCCCGTACATGTCGCTGACCTGTGCCGCTTCGGCGCGGGTCAGCAACGATGCAACTACCAGGAACAAACCAACGGCCAGATGTTTCATGCATTTCTCCTAAATCAGTAGTTCGACGATATCCAAAATCGGCAGCGGCTTTTCCGGACACTCCTCCAGCGCCGCTTTGGCCAGGTTGTCCCGGCAGTAAGGGCAGCCGGTAATCACCGCCTCCGCCCCCTCCTTGACCGCCTGGCGCAGCCGTTCACGGCCGTTGGGCAGTGCGGTTACCTCGGTGACCGTCCCGCCTCCGGAGCCGCAGCAGAAGCTTTTCCGGCGGTTATGTTTCATTTCGAGCAGCGAGATGCCCTGCGCCGAGCCGATGAGTTTTCTGGGCGCGGAGAACTCGTCGTTGTACCTCCCCAAAAAACAGGGGTCATGGTAGGTGGCAGTAAGGGAAAAGTCCTTTGCCGCACCGAGTTTTCCCGCCGCCACCAGTCCGGCAAGGTACTCGGAGTGATGCATCACCCTGAAGTTCCCCCCGAACCGCGGATACTCGTTTTTCAGGGTATTGAAGCAGTGGGGGCACGGGGTGACGATCGTCTTCCCTTCGATGGCGTTCAGATAGCCGAGATTTGCCACGGCGTCCCGCCGAAAAAGGGACTCGTTGCCGAGACGGCGGATCGTACCGCCGCAGCATGCCGGAGGCTCCAGGACCGAAGCGGCCAGCCCCGCCCTGTCAAGCAGCGTGAGCAGAGCCGAAAGCACGGCGTCCTCCCCCGTTTCGGCGTCCCGGCAACCGGGCCAGAGGTAGACGTCCGCATTCCGGTCAGGCACGGTTCGCCGTTTTTCGGCGTAAAGTAGGGCGGTTTCGTTTTCGGTGAAACGCGCGACAACCGCCTGCGGCGCTTCCCCCATGCCGATGGCGCCTCGTCTGATATCCACGATCCGGGCCGCATGCTCTCCGCCCATCGGGCAGCGATCCTCGCAGGAACGACAGCCGGTGCAGGACCAGAGAGCGGCTTCGGAGACGACCACACCCCTGAGAGGGGCGCGCCGGTTTCCCCGACGCGTGAGGCTCCTCATGTTTTTCATCATGGTGATGGGGGCAAACGGTATCCCCCCCTGGTAAATGGAGCAGAGTTTTTTGCACCTGCCGCACGTTACGCAGGCGTCCGCCTCCACGAGCTGTTTCCTGGAGCAGTCGGCGATGGTGCCGGTCGCCGCGGTTGACCCGTCGGGTGGAGCGGAAAGAGAGGCCCGTTCAGCCCATGGAACCGACAGGTAGAGATTCAGCGGCACCGCCAACAAGTGCAGCAGTTTGCTCCAAGGGAAAAGCGCGATCAGGGTGAAAGCGAGCGCCACATGGCCGTACCAGAGCTCTGCATGAAAGGCCGTGGCCCTTTGCGAACCGACGGTTTTGCCCAGCAACCAGGCGATGGCATTGCCGACCGGCGACCACGCCGCCCATGGGTCCGAGGTGGCGATGAGCCGCAACCCCTGCACCAGGAAGCCGCTCAAAACCGCCACAGTGAGCATCACAAGCAAAAAGGCGTCACCGGCGCTGCTTTCCAGTCTGCCCGGCCTGACAACGTACCGTTTCCAGGCCGCCAGTCCGGCGCCGACCAGGACGGCGACACCCGCAACATCGAGCGTCAGTTTGAACGCAAGGTAGGTCGCTCCCCGGAGGAGCTTGAGTCCGAGATGCATCTCCAGGGCCACCATGACGCTCCCGAAAATAAGGAGCAACGTACCGTAAAAAACGCAACGGTGCATTACCAGGTACATCCGTCCCCGGATCATCCCCTCGTGGGTCGCGATGGCGCTGAGCGCGGCGACCAGCCGGGCGCGCCGGTTTCCCGCAGCGGCCCCCTTGGTGCCGCGCCGCCAAGCCGCGATCCTCACGGCAAGGCCCACCGCAAGGGAGGCGACCGCGAGTGCGGTCGCCGCCTTGAGGAAGCCATGGTTACCGATGTTCCACATGATTTGGCGCGATGGCTCCATCAAGTCCTCTATCTCCTACGACGCTGTCCGCTGTTTTTGCCGTTGGTTCCCCGGGTCACCAACTCACCAGTCCCACGACCCTGCGGAGCAGGGTAATCGCATCGCTGACGTCGATCACGCCGTCCGCGTGCGGCTTGCCGTCCACCATCGGTCCGACGTCCAGCACGCTGTCGGCCGGGGTTTGCGCCACCAGCCCGACCGCGATCTGCAGGGCGCGCAGGGAGTCGGCAACGGTGGGCGGCCGGTAGACGATGTTGCGTTGCACCGTGGAGCTGTTGCCGGCTGCATCGGTGGCCGTGACGGTGACCGAGTAGGTCTTGCCGGTCGTAAGCGTCAGGAGCTGCTGGAAAGCGCCGTTGACGACGCCGGGCGACGGCGACACGGATGCGCCGTCTATCTTGAGATCGACGGATGGCGTGCCCGAGTACTGATCGGACACCGTCCCGCTCAGCAGGTATCCGCTCACGGCGGTGGTCATGTCGCCGGACGGATCGGTAATGGCCAGCGCCGGGGCGATGTTGTCGAAGGTGATGGTACGCGACTCCGTGGAGCTGTTTTTGCTGCCGTCGTTCACGAGGTCCGTAGCCATGACTTCTATGGTGTTCTGACCCAGTGCGAGAACGGCCTGATAGGTAAAGCTGGTGCCGCCGTTACCCATGATCGCCGCCTGGAACGCCCCGCTCCCTACCCGGATTTGCACCGTGCCGGGCTCGCTGATCGTGCCGGTGAAGGTGACGGCCTGCTGGCCGGTGTAGCTTCCTCCGGCGGGTGTCGGAGCGCTGAAGGTGATGGTCGGCGCCAGATGGTCGTAGACGATGCTTCTGCTGTCGGTCGTCTGGTTTCCGGTTGAATCGGTTGCCGTCACGGTGATGGTGTTGGCGCCGGGGGCGAGGGTCACGGCGGTGTTGAATGCGCCGCTGACCGCATCCGGGATAACGGTGGCGCCGTTCACCGTCAGGTCCTGGATGCCGTTGGCATCGCTGGCGGCGCCGGTGACGGTGAGAGTGTTGTTGCTGGTGATCGTGCCGTCTCCCAGGGCGGTTACCGTCAGGGTTGGCGCGGTGCTGTCCACCGTGCAGGTTGCGCTGGCGCCTGACGAGGTGGCGCTTATGGCGCCGCTGGCGGCCGTGGCGGTTCCCGCGGCAACGGTAATGCCGAGGGTGCCGTCTCCGCTGATGTTGCTGATGGTGACGGTGCGGCTGGTTGTTCCGCTGCCGCCGACGGATATCTGACCGTTGGCCGTGCCGCTCCTGTTGAGGGTGACGTTGCCGGTCGCCAGGGTGACGCTGTCCGCCCCGCTGTAGCTCACGACATAGCTTACCGTGGCGCCCGATTTCACCTTGGTCGCGGACGGAACTCCGATGGCCGGCGTCAGCGACCAGGGGGTGACGCTGTTCGAGGCGGTGGAAGAGGCTCCGCTGCCGGCCGCGTTGCCGGCGGTGACGGTGAAGGTATAGGCGGTGCCGTTGGTGAGGCCGGTGACGGTAATCGGACTGGTGGTGCCGCTGGCGGTTATGTTGTCCGGAGAGGAGGTCGCCGTGTAGCCGGTGACGGCGCTGCCGCCCGTGGAGGTCGGCGCCGTGAAGCTCACGGTTGCCCGGCCGTTCCCCGCCGCCGCGGTCACGACGGTTGGGGCGCCCGGCACGGTGATCGGCGCCAGCGGCGTCACGCCGTTCGACGGGGCCGATGCCGCGCCGCTGCCGCCCGCATTGCTGGCGAAAACGGTGAACGTGTAGACGACCCCGTTGCTCAGGCCGGTGACGAGATGGCTCAGACCGGTGGAACCGGCGCTGCTGTCCACGCCGCCGGCCGGATTGGATACCACGGTGTAGCCGGTGATTGGGGTGTTGCCGGTGGCCGTCGGCGCCGCGAAGGCAACCGTTGCCCGGGCGTCTCCGGGAGCGGCGGTTGCCCCGCTGGGAGCGCCGGGCGCGACCAGCGCTTCGGCGGTGACGGTGAGCTGCGGAGCGATGCGGTTTTTCGTGTTGAACACGTAGCCGACCTTGTCGTCCGCGGCAACGCCGTAGATAGTCAGTTTTCCTGAGATCAGCTTGGCGACGACGTTGTCGTTGAGGGTCAGGTTGTAGGTAACCGTCGGCTCGGTGCCGGTGTTGTTGGTGGCGGGGTCCGCCTGCACCGCGTTCCACTGGAATGTCCCCACGGATGTCGCAGTGGTGGTGGGAAGAAACGCCTGCAGAGTGTTCCAGGTCGTCGTTGCGGAGATCACCGGGTCGTTGCCCAAGACCTTCAGCGCGAACGCCCCGGAGGCAACCTTGTTGAAATCCGCGTTGTTGGGTTGAACGCCTTCGGTGTACCAATTGGAAGCCAGGGTGACGCTAGCGGAGGTAATGGCCCACTTGCCGGCGCCGTACTGGTTGTTGAAGGCGGTCGCGATATCCATGCCGATCACGTCCTGGCCGGTGCCGGCCGGCGCGTAGGTGCCGGCCGTGCCGGTGAGGTCGGCGGCCGTGTTGAAGCTGAAAATGGACTCCATGCTGCGCGCCGTCTTGCCGACGGCCGGGTCGTCCAGGTACGCCGAGATCATCATGGCGCCCTTGCTGTAGAAGCTGGCGTTGGCGTAGTCGGTGCCGCCGTTGCTGGAATTGCCGAGGGTGCCGGAAACCACGTACGCCTGGTTGTCCGAGAAGATGTTCAGCGACATCGGCTGCGAGGCGTCGGCGAAATTCGCCGTGATGGTCTGCGAGGCCGCCACGTTGCCGACGATCAGCGGATTGGCGGTCGAGGAAAAGCCGGCCGTGCCGCTCCAGTTGAGGAAGTGGTAGCCGCTGGCGGCCGCGGCGGTCACCGTGCTGGTGGACGCGCCGTAGTTCACCGTCTGGCTGAGCGCGCCGCTCACCGTGCCGTTGGAGCCGGCCGCGAAGTTGAGCGTGTAGGCGAGCGGCTGCCATTTTGCGTACACGGAGGTGTTGGCGGTGATGGCCCCGGAGAAGTTGAAGGGCGTGGTCAGCCCGCTGTCCGCGTACCAGCCGACGAAGGCGTTGCCGGTTTTGGTGGGCGCGCCCGGCTGGCCGGCGCTCCCGCCGTAGGCGACGTTTTGCGCGGTTACTGCGCTGCCGCCGTTACTGTTGAAGGTGACGCTGTAGACGTTGGCGGTCCACTGGGCGTAGAGCGTGACGCTGCCGGAAAGGGCGAAGCTCGCCCCGGCGGCGTAGCCGGTGCCGGAGCCGTCGGAGGCGCTGTTCCAACCGGCGAAGCTGTAGCCGGTTCTGGTCAGCGCTCCGGGCCCCGAGACGGCGACCGTGGCGCCCGCAAGGTAGGAGCCGGAGTCGGTCGGCGCTCCCCCGCCGCTGCTGCCGTTGCCGAGGTAGCTGACCGTGTAGGTCGGCGGCGCCAGGGGGGTGACGCTGTTGGACGCCGCGGAGGCGGGGCCGGCGCCGGCGGCGTTGGTGGCGGTGACGGTGAAGGTATACGCCTGGCCGTTGGTCAGGCCGGTAATGGTATGGGTGGTGCCGAATGAACCGGCGTTGCTGTCCACCCCCCCCGCCGGGTTGGAGGTGACGGTGTAGTAGATGATGCTGCTGCCGCCATCGCTCGGGGATGCCATGTTCGCGAAGCTCACGGTCGCCTTGGCGTTCCCCCCTACGGCGGTTACTTCGGTCGGGGCGTCCGGCGTGGTGAAGGGGACGGCGGAAATTTTTACCGGGACGCCCGGTCCGGCCGCGCTGGTGGCGGTGAGGGTGAAGGTGTAGTTCTCGGCATTGCTCAGGCCGGTGATGGTATGGTTCAGGCTGAGGGTGCCGGCGGCGCCGTCCACCCCGCCCACCGGGTAGTTGCTGACGCTGTAGCCGGTGACGGCGCTGCCGCCGTCGGATGCCGGCGGCGAGAAGGTCAGCGTCACCTGGCCGTTGCCGGGAACGGCGGTCAACCCGGTGGGGACGCCGGCGCCCGTGACCCCGGCGCTTATTGCGTAGCTGCCGAGGCGGGTAACTGTGAAGCCGGCATAGGTGCCGTCGTACACCAGGTCATCGGCCGCGTACTTCGACCAGGTCGCCGTCGCGCCGTCATACCTCCAGACGGTCAGGTCGGGCAGGCTGTGACCGGGACCGACAAAGAGCGAAAGATAGACCGGGTCGCCGGAGCTATAGCCGGAGGCGGCGAAGTCCCAGCCGCCGAATACCGGCTTGCTGATGACGCCTTGCAGCGCGGTCAATTCCGCACCGCTGATGGGGGTCGCGCCGAAGGTCAGGCTGGTGGCGGTGGTCGCGGCGTGGAAGGCCGCGCCGACCGATTGGCCGCTCCCCGGATCGCTTACCAGCACGCGCTGGGTCTGCGCCAGATCGAAGGTTGCAGCCGCCCCGGCGCCGGTTGTCGCCGCAGAAGAAACGGTCACCGTATGGGCGGTGGCGTCATACGCCCCGCCCAGGACCTGGATTGTGCCGGTATTGGTCCAGGTGCCGGCATTGATGGGTGTATAGGCGCCGTTGGCCACGCCCGCCCCGGCAACCATGCGGACGGTGCCGCCGGTATTGGTGAGCGTGCCGGCGCCGCCGCCGACGTTGAGCGTGGCGCGGACGTCGCTGCTCAGGACCGCGTTGACGCTGCCGATGGTGACGGCAGGCGCGCTGACGGCCCCGCCGTTGCCGATGGTGACTATCCCGGTGTCGCCGCTGAAAAAGCCTATTGTGAGGAGATCGCTGTTGACCCACTGCGAGCCGGCGCCGGCGACGGCGACAGAGCCTTTGAGAGCGCCGGTGCAGACATAGCCGTTGGTGTTGCTTACATATCCGCCGTTGGTAATGTAGAGCAGCCCGGTGGTGGTGGAGACGCTGTCGGCGACGGAAAGGGAGTCGCCGTTGATCCATTTTGAGCCGGCGCCGTCGACGATGGCGGTAGCCGTGCCGTAGCCGAGCCTGCCGACTATGCCTCTGAAGGCATTGCCGACGTACCCGCCGTTGGTAATGGTGAGTGACCCGTTGTTGACCGTGTTATAGCCGGTGCCCTCCAACCGCGAGTTCGTGCCGTCCACGGTGACGGCGCTGGTGTTGTGAACGTCGACGCCGCCGCTGACATATCCGCCGTTGGTGATGCTGAGCGTCCCGGTGCTGTTGCTGTACGTGTATCCACGATTCGAGCTGCTGCCGACGGTCAGGTAACCGGTCAACTTCGAGCCGGCGCCGTCGACGGTGATGGCGCCGCTGGAACCGCTATAGTTTCCAAGATAGATGAATGCAGGTTTGTCAGGTGTACCCGGAACGCTGACGGTTCCGCCGTTTTTGATGGTGAGTATGCCGGCACCGTAATTGCCCAGGGTGAGGTTGCCGATGCTGTTGGTCCATTGCGAGCCTGTGCCGTCGACGGTGACGCTCCCCGTCTTGCCGGCGGCGTACCCCAGATAGCCGGTATTCGTCGACAAGGTGCTCCCGCCGTAAAGGCCCAGGGAACCGTCGCCCGTGTTGTATCCGATGTAGGCGGTGGTGCCGTCGGTGCCGCCGGTCCAGGTGGCGGGGTCGGTGGCGGGGGAGATGTCGCCGCCGTGGGTCAACAACGTCAAGATCCGCCACTTGGCATACAGCGTGGTGTCGGCCGTTATGGCGGTTGCGAAGACGAAGGGCGACGTCAGAGCGCTGTCCGAATACCAGCCGACGAAGGCGTAACCGGTTTTTGCAGGGTCGGCCGGAGCCGTGGCGGTGCCGTTGTAGAGGACGCTCTGGCTGCCGACCGCGCTGCCGCCGTTGCCGTTAAAAGTGACGGCATAGCTGTTTACCGTCCATTTGGCATACAGCGTGACATTACCGCTGCCCATGGCAAAGGTTGCCGTTGCCGGATAATTCGTGCCGCTGCCGTCTGCGACACTGTTCCATCCGGCAAAGGTATAGCCTATTTTCGCCAGAGTCCCTGTGTTGCCGGGAACGGTAACCGTTGCGCCGGGCGGATAGCAGGCGGCATCGGCCGGCGCCGTCCCGCCGTTGTTGCCGTTGCCGTCGTAACTGACCGTGTAGTTGGCCTTGAACGCGGCCGTCATGCTGTGCGCCGAGACCACATTGTTGAACGGCTGAGAGTAGGCCGTGGTATTGGCCGCGGCGGGTACCGGCGTGCCGTCCACAGTTACCGAGGCCAGGTAGTAGCCGACGGCGGGCGTGGCGGTGCAGGTGGTGCTCCCCCCCTGGTATACCGCGGCTGACGGGGTGCAGGAGATCGAGCCGTTACCGGTCACAGGGGTGGAGATGGTGAAGGTCGGCAGTGCACCGGTACCGGTCAGCGTCACCGACTTGGCCGGCGTGGACGGATCATTGGAGGCGATGGCCAGGGCAGTTGCCTTGGCCCCGGCTGCGTCGGGGGTGAAAGTGACTGAGACGGTGCAACTTCCGGCAGGCGCTATGGCGGGTGTCGCCCCGCAGCTCCCTCCCGTGCCGTCCCCCCTGTTCAGGGTAAACAGGGCGCTGTCGCCGCCGCTCAAGGCAATGGAGGAGACTGCGAGGGGATCAAGCCCGCTATTGGAAAGAGTGAAGGTCTGGCTGGCGGAAGAGTCGTTGATGGCAATTGATCCGAAATCATTGCTGGCCGGGACGACGCCGATGGTGGCGGATAAATTACGGACCGGCAGTACATAATACGCGGTGGTGGCTGGGGTGATGGCATTGAGAGTTGAAGGCCCATATCCCACGTTGACTGTGTATTTCTGGTCGGACAAACCGCTGTCCGACGTCCAGAATGTGCTTGTGCCCTGGAAGCCGCTAAACCCGTTACTGTTTAGCCAGGTTGCGCTGCTCTGCTGGTAGTCGGCCAGACTCAGGAGTTCGTTCCGGTTTGGCAATCGCCATGCTCCGGCGGCAGAGCCGTCGGTTAGACTGCAAGCGCCATTGCCACTGACCAAAGCGTTGACGGCGGCCGGCCAGTTACCCCAGGTTTTCGCGCCGATGCAATCGGCTTTGCTCAACCAGACCAACCCGGTGAAGTCATCCCGCACCGTGCCGTTTCCTTGATTTACAAGGCGCGCGGATGACCAGGCAACACCTTTCAGCTTGTCGCCATCATCCCCGGTGCCGGCACAGCTAGCTACGGCGTTGCTGGAATTGTAACAGGTGGTCTGTCCGGTCTTGGGAAGCTGGATGGTGGCGGCATGGGCTTCAGCTCCGCTCTGCCCAAAAACGCAGACGGGTGGGCCATAGCCACCGAGCAACATGGTCAGAACCAGAACTGCCTTGAACATATATTTCAACATGAAAACGCCTCCTTCTGCTGTTTCTGAATGTACGAAGTCGATGTAATGAATCCCAAACCTTACTGCCCGCCGCGAACGGGCCACACATGGTTGGTGCTGGAGTTGCCCTTACCGGCGGTGCTGAGGCTGCCGGTGCCCACACTCACGTACCAGGCAGTGGAGGCGCTTGCACTATTGGTGGTGGAGGTCCAGTATTGCCCGGCCCAAACGTTGCTGAAAGGGTGCCCGGAGGGTAATACCGGATTGCTCGCCGATGCAGGTACAGTGAGGTCCAGCAGGCTGCGCAATTCGACGATATTGGGCAAACGCCAGTCTCCGGCCGCAGAGCCGTCGGAAAGACCGCACGCGCCGGAAGCCAGGCCTCCGCTCCAGGCCAGGGCGTTGATCCAGCTCTGCGCGCCGGTTGATAGAAGAATGCCGTTGACGGTGTCGGTGCATTTTGCGTTCTTCAACCAGATCAGCCCGGTAAGTCTGTCGGTCACCGTGCCGTCTCCGTTGTCGGCAAATCGCGGGCTGGGCCAGGCAACGCCGGCGAGTTTCTCGCCATCCTGCCCGGTGCCGGCGCAGGCGGTTTCATTCCCCGTGACACCCGTGGCGTCATAGCACTTTGCCTGCCCTGTACTGGGGAGTTGAATGGCGGCGGCGTGCACGGAGACTGTGGCGACCAGGACTATGGTTGCAAAAAACCAGGTTGTGATGATGTGTCGCATTGTGGCACCTCGTGGTAATGGATTTGACTTGTCGTATGGCTTTGGGGAACTACCTCACTTCTGCGCTGAAGGTTATTCCGGAAATGGTTGCGCCGGTATCATCAACAACCTTGAAACCCGAATAGCTTGCCGATGTGAACGAAGAGCCGCCTATGGACGTTCCCGGCGCGACGTCACAGATGATGGTCGCGAATTCGCCGACCGGAAAACTCGCCGTGCTTACCAGCCCCAGGGAGAGACGGGCGAAAGCGGTCGAGTTCGCCGGGACGTAACGGGAAACCAGGGTCGAAGCGGCCGGAGCTACGCCGGACACGGACACCAGGCCGGCCAGGGGCGCCAGGCCGGTCGCGGGGGGGGCGCTTGCGGCCTTGACCGTGACGCCGGCGGGAAGGGCAAGGGTCACCTGGATTCCGTTCAGCGCGGTTGCGCTCCCCTGCGTGCTTACCCTGACGGTCGCCGTGGTGGCGCCGACACCGGTGAGGGCGGTGGCTGAGACGTCGTTGATGCCGGTCTTGTTTTTGGCAGCGTCTGAGACGAAGGCCAGCAACGCCGATTGAAAATCGACGGCGGCCGAGGCCGCGAGCGCGGCGCCGGTTCCGGTTCCGGTGACGGCGCCCGCCACCTGGCTTACCACCGCCGTCAGGTTTTGACCGTTGGTCTGCATCATCTGGGACAGGGCGGCAAGGGCCAGGGAGTATTCCTTTTGCGTCTGGGTCGCTGCGGCCGGAGCAGCGACAGTCGCATCGATCGGCTGCGTGGTTATGATGTCTGCGATATGGAAGGCGTTCGCCACGCCGGCATTGGACGCGTCCACGGACGCCACGGCGATCTTCCCGCTGGTCGGATCTTCAACCTTCCTGACGGCGATTTCGGTCAGGGGGGTGATCGCCATCTTCAGGTCGCCCGAAGCGTTTTGCACCGCCGCGCGCAAAGGAGAGGCATCCGTCACCTGCATGGTCGCGCCGGTCGCCTCGTCCCGATAGCTGCCGCTCGCCTCGGTTATCACCGCTCCGGTGTACGCGCCGATATTGGCGCTGTAACTTCCGTCCCCATTGATGCTTGCCGTCTTCAGGAGCGCGCCCTTGCTGCCGTCCACATTCAAGGCATAGACCTTGACCTGCCCTGCGGTGAAAATCCCCTTGGACGCCACGCCGCTCACGGTCGTGGTCGGGCCGGCCCCGTTGTTTCCCCCTCCGCTTCCGCCTCCGCAGCCGGACAGGGTGAACAGGCACATCGACAGTATCAAGCTAAAGAAATATCGGGACTTCATGGCGTCTCCTTTGCAATCGATCGGGTTTATAGTGGCCACCACCGCTACCCAGCCGTCTTTGGCCCGGCGGATGCGAATGCCTGACTTCATTACGAATTACCGCCGTTCAACCGCAGCGCCGGAACACAGACCGAAACTTCCCGCTCCACGGAATACATGCGGACGTCCACGCCGTACAGATCCATCAGACTGGCCTGGCCGATCGTTTCGGCAACCGCGCCGTCGTAGGCGACGGCGCCCCGTCGCATCATCACCACCCGGTCGGCGACGGCCATGGCGTGATCGGGGTGGTGGGTCGAAAAAACGAAGGTGTAACCGTCCGCCGACAGCGTCTTCAGGCGTTCCAGCAGACGCAGCTGATTGCCGTAATCAAGGCCGTTGGTAGGCTCGTCCATCACGAAGACCCGCGCCCCCTGGGCCATGGCGCGGGCTATCAGGGTCAACTGGCGCTCACCGCCGCTGACCTCGGTATAGGGGCGCTCCGCCAGATGCGACATGCCCAGTTTTTCCAGCGCCTCGGCCGCCAGGGCGCGATCGGCCTTGCCGTAGCGCGAAAAAAACGACTTGTGCGGCATCCGCCCCATGAGCACCACGTCGAAAACCCGGTAGGCGAACGCCTCCTTGTGGAGTTGCGGCACGTACGCCAGCTGCCTGGCGAGTGCCCTATGGGACAGCGTCCGGAGGTCGCGGCCGTTCAGACTTACCTTCCCGCGAGCCGGCGCCAGCAAACCGATCATCAGCTTGAGCAGGGTGGTCTTGCCGCTGCCGTTGGGTCCCAGCAGCGCCAGCACCGATCCCTCGGCGACGCCTAGGTCGATGCCTGCCAGCACCTCCCGGCGGCGATACGAGAAGCAAACGCCCTGCATCTCGATAAGCGCCGTCATTGCCACCCCTTCCCGGCGCTCTTCAACACCAGCATGAAAAAGGGGATGCCGACCAGAGCGGTGACGATCCCGATGGGGATTTCGAAGTTGAAGGCCAGGCGGGAGATGTCGTCGACCACCAGAAGATAGGAAGCCCCCACCAGCACGCTGGCCGGCAGCAGCGTTTCGTTGTCGGGGCCCAGGATCATCCGTACTATATGGGGGATGATCAGCCCGACCCAACCGACGATGCCGGCCATGACCACGGTCATGGTGCTGACCACGGTTGCGCAGACGATCACGGCGATTCTGACCAACCGCACGTTGACGCCGAGCGCGCGGGCCTCCTCGTCCCCCATGCTAAGCACGTTGAGATGGCGCGACATGAGGATCAGGCAGACGATGCCGATGCAGATCGGGACGCCGCACTTAAGCGCCATTGCCCGGTCGGCCATGGCCATATTGCCCATCAGCCAGTAGACGATGGCCGGCAGTTGATTGTAGGGGTCCGACACGTATTTCACCAGGGAGAGGAGCGAGCTGAAGAGCGCCCCGCTGATGATCCCTCCCAGCACCAGCATGATGGCGCTGTTGATCTTGTAGATGCGCGCAATGCCGACGGCCATCCCCACCGCCAAGAACCCGCCGAACACGGTGCAAACCTGCACGATATACCAGCTCTTCCCGAACACCATGCCGAGCGCGGCGCCGAACGACGCGCCGGCCAGAACTCCCAGGATGCCGGGAGAAACCAGCGGGTTGATGAACATCGCCTGATAGGCGGCGCCCGACACCGACAGCGCCGCGCCTATCAGCGATGCGGCAAGAATGCGCGGCAACCTGATGTCGACGATCAGGTTTTCCAGCAGCCGCAGCCGCTCGGCATCGATCGATCCCCTGCCGAGAAATCTGTAGCCCAAGAAGTGGAGGATCTCCGTCGGCGTCAGCGGATATTTGCCCAAGGCAAGCGATACCAGCATGATCAGCATCAAGATAAGTGCGCACGTCAACAGCGGCAGCGATTTCATGGGTAACGGCGTCTCCAACCGACGGATGTTGTCCCGGCATGACGGGTGAGATTTTGCTGCGAGGCAAGCACCCCAGCCGTTTATTGCCCATAGCCGGAAAGCTTGTAGACAGCTTAATATCACGTATGACATTAAACTGTCAATGACGAATAGGCGAAAGAAAGCCGTCAGCATCAGACGAGTAAATGTCCAAAGTCGTTTGATGGGAACCTATGGGAGTCGCGCCGCCAGCGGAGATCAAGGGAGTAGAGACCGGTGACGACTTTTAGCGTTCAGGAAAAGAAGGGGGAGCGATTTTGCGTTTAGGAGGGATCGTTTAGTCAAACACGCTCGACGACAGTTTCCGTGTCGTTTGCCTAGAGG
>CAIYDQ010000037.1 GCA_903925075.1 uncultured Geobacter sp. | reverse complement strand
TTACCAGGAGGCAGGCTTCATGGTCGCGATGACCGGCGACGGCACCAACGACGCCCCGGCGCTGGCCCAGGCCGACGTGGCGGTCGCCATGAACACCGGCACCCAGCCGGCCCGCGAGGCGGCCAACATCATCGACCTGGATTCCAACCCGACCAAGCTCCTCGATATCGTCGAGGTCGGTAAGCAGATTCTGATGACCCGGGGAAACCTGACCACCTTCAGCATCTCCAACGACATCGCCAAGTACTTCGCCATCATCCCGGCGATGCTGCTTTCCATTTATCCTCAGCTTGGGGTGCTTAACGTGATGCACCTGGCGACCCCCATGAGCGCTATCCTGTCGGCGGTCATCTTCAACGCCGTCATCATCCCGATGCTGGTACCGCTCGCGCTCAAGGGGACCAAGTTCACACCGATGCCGGCCGAGAAGCTCTTGATCCATAATCTGCTGCTCTACGGGGTGGGGGGGATCATCGCACCGTTCGTCGGTATCAAGGCTATTGACCTGGTGGTCGGCCTGTTCGTCTAACGATGCGGGAAAATCGAACGCTCAGGTAGGGGCGGGGTAACTCCGCCTTACGGAAAAAAAGAACACACATGTGGGGGCGATCCCAACGGATCGCCCCCACCGGAGGAAATAACCCATGAAAGAGATTCGTCCAGCCATTTTGATGCTCATTCTATTCACCGTCATCTGCGGCGGCATCTACCCCGCCGTCGTCACCGGTGTCGCCTACGCACTCTTCCCGAACCAGGCCAAGGGGAGTTTCATCACCGATGACAAAAAACATGAGATCGGCTCCAGCCTTATCGGCCAGCCCTTCTCCGACGCCAAGTATTTCTGGGGCCGCCCCTCCGCAAGCACCGATTTCGGCTACAACCCGATGGGTTCCGGCGGCTCGAACTCTGGTCCCACCAACCCCGATTTCTTGAAGGCGGTCGGTGACCGGGTCAAGGCCCTGCGCGACACGGGGGTTACCGGGGGGATCCCGGCCGATCTGGTGGAGGCCTCGGCAAGCGGACTCGATCCGCATATAACGCCGGAGTCGGCGGCGCTCCAGGTGGCACGGGTCGCCAAAGTACGCAAAATCGGTGAGGACGAGATCAGGAAGGTTGTTGCCGCCCATACCGAAGGGCGCCAGCTCGGTTTTCTGGGGGAGCCGCGGGTGAACGTGCTGGAGCTGAACCTGGCGCTGGATGCGCATAAATAACCGGATACCATGGCGGCGCAGCCGACCCGGTTGACGAATTTATACATGCTCCTTCGGGCGGACCTGGCAAGGTTCTCCGAAGGAGCATTCCAGGTTGGCCGAAGGATTGTGAAACGGAGAAAAAATGAGAACTGACGAAGATGCACGCCCCTCGCCGGAGGCGCTCCTGAAGGTCGCCCAGGCTGAAGAAGCCGAAAACGAGCGGGCCAAGCTCAAGATATTTCTCGGCTACGCGGCGGGCGTGGGGAAGACCTACGCCATGCTGGAGGCGGCCCAGCAGCGCCTGCGCGACGGCCGGGACGTGGTGGCGGCCTACGTTGAGTCTCACGGCCGTAGCGCGACCGATTCCCTCCTTGAGGGGCTCGAGATCATCCCGAAAGCGCAGATTGACTACATGGGGGTGCTCCTCCCCGAGATGGACCTCGACGCGGTGCTTGCCCGCAGGCCGCAGATCGCGCTGGTGGACGAGCTTGCCCACAGCAACGCCCCCGGCTCCCGTCACGAGAAGCGCTGGCAGGATGTGGAAGAGATCCTCGCCGCCGGCATCGACGTCTACACCACGGTGAACATCCAGCATTTCGAGAGCCTGAACGACGTGGTGGCTCAAATCACCGGGGTGATCGTGCGCGAGACCGTCCCCGACAGCCTGCTCGACCACGCGGTGGAGATCCGCCTGGTGGACATTCCGCCGGAGGATCTGCTGCAGCGCCTGCACGAGGGAAAGATCTACATCCCGGAAAAGGCGGCGCTCGCCACGGAGAAGTTCTTCAAGCCGGGCAATCTGATGGCGCTGCGCGAGCTCTCCCTGCGCCGCGCGGCCGCGCGGGTGGACGACCAGATGCGCGCCTACATGGAATCGCGCTCCATCGCGGGACCATGGCAGGTTGCCGAAAAGCTCTTGGTATGCGTGAGCGGCAGCCCCTATAGCGAACGGCTGATCCGCACCACCAGAAGGCTCGCCGACGAGATGAAGGCAGGCTGGCACACGGTCTACATCGAGACGCCGGGCGGCAACAAGCATACCAGGGAGAACCGCGAGCAGGTTTGGCGCGATCTGCGCCTTGCGGAGAGCCTCGGGGCACAGGTCGCGACGCTGTCCTCCACCTCGGTCGCCGAGGCGCTCATCGAATATGCGGTAAAGAACAACGTCACCAAGATCGTGGTGGGGAAACCGTCCAAGCCTCGCTGGCGCGAGTTCCTGCGTCAGCCGCTGGTGGATCAGATCATCCGTTTGAGCGGTGCCATCGACGTGCATGTGGTGAGCATCGCGGAGGAACAGCAGAAGAGTCATTCCAAAGGCGCGTCCCGTAGCGTTAAGCCGATCCCCTGGTCGGGGTACGTGAAGAGTCTGGTCCTGGTGCTCGCCACATCGCTCTTCGCCGAGCCGGCGCACCATTACCTCGCCCCCACCAACCTGGTCATGATATACCTCCTCGCCGTGGTGCTCGCCGCGACCAGGCTGGGGAGAAAACCGGCGATGCTGACCGCGTTTCTGAGCGTGGTGGCCTTCGACTTCTTCTTCGTGCCTCCTCGTTTCACGTTCGCGGCGTCGGACCCGGAATATTTAGTCACCTTCGTTGCCCTCTTCACCGTAGGCATCGTCATCAGCACGCTGGTTTCCCAGTCCCGGGAGCGGGCCGAGGCCATCCGGGAGCGCGAGGTCCAGACCGCGAGCCTTTACTACCTGAGCCGCGATTTGGCCGTCGCCTCCGACCTGACGGGGATACTGGACGCCATGGTCAGGAACATCGAAGAGAGCCTCGGCGCGCATATCGCCGTGCTCCTGCCTGAAGGAGAGCGCTTGGAGGTGAAGAGGGCTAGCAGCGATCTCTCCCTTGGCATAAAGGAGTCGGCCGTGGCGGACTGGGCCTTCAAGAACCGCTCTCCCGCGGGGCGCGGCACGGACACCCTGGTCTCGGCGGAACTCCTCTACCTGCCGATGCAGACCACCGGCGACGTGCTCGGCATCCTCGGGGTGAGGCTTAGGGAGCAGGCCGATTATACTTCGCCCCTTTCCCGCAGACTGGTCCAGGCCTTCGCCACCCAGGCGGCCCTGGCGATAGAGCGGGTCCATCTCGGCAAAAAGGCGGAGCAGGCCCAGATTCTCCAAGCCAGGGAAACCCTGGAGCGCGCGCTCTTAAACTCCATCTCCCACGACCTCAGGACGCCGCTGGTCTCCATAACCGGGGCGCTCGGCGCGCTCAGGGACAAGGGGATCCCGCTTGAACAGGAGGCGCGGGAGGATCTGCTGGACGCAGCCTGGGAGGAGGCGGGGCGACTGAACCGTTTCGTCGGCAACCTCCTGGACATGACCCGCCTGGAGTCCGGGGCGCTGAAACTCAGACAGGAGCCTTGCGACGTCCAGGACCTGTTCGGCTGCGTCCTGGCCGCCCTGGAGCCGCAACTGGGCGCGAGGAAGATCGAGGTGAGCGTTCCTTCGGGGCTGCCGCTGGTCAGAATGGATATGGTCCTGATGATCCAGGTGGTGGTGAACCTGCTCGATAATGCACTGAAGTACACGCCGCGCGACAGCAGCGTCAAACTCGTCGCCGAGCTTGCCGAGCGCACGCTGACCCTGACGGTTTCCGACCGCGGCCCCGGCATCAGCGAAGACGACCTGCAGCGGGTCTTCGACAAGTTCTATCGCGTACCCGTCCCGGAGGGGGCGGGTGGGACGGGCCTCGGGCTCTCCATCTGCAAGGGGATCGTCGAGGCCCACGGCGGGAGCATCCGAGCGGAAAACCGCAACGACGGGGGGTTGCGGATGACCGTGACGCTCCCGATAACCTGAACCCGAACAAGAGGAACCAGACAAAATTGCCGTACTCCCATTAACGCAGAGTACGGCTTTTTCCCCATATCAGCCGAACAAACTAGCATCCCTTCACAAATTAGATTACTATAAGAGCGATATTTCTTCTCCCCGACCCAATCTTAATGACTTCTTTATACATTCGGACTGCATTTTAACACCGCCTTTATGTCGTGCAGCATATGGTGATACTCAGGAGCTTAACTTCTTTTTAGCGAGAGAGTGTCACCATGAGGATCTACCTTTTCGACTCCGAAACCGGCTTCTACCTGGGCGAGGACTTTTCCGACGAAGCGATGTATAAGGGGAGCCGGACGGTCCCGTCGGACGCCACGACCATTGCACCGCCGCCATTCCAGCGCGGAAAGGTGCCGGTCTTCATGGCTGCCGGAAATCAATGGAAACTGCGACCCGTATCCGCGGCGGCGGTCGGCGGCGAGGGTGCCGGCATGCCGGAAGCCGACCGGCCAAACATCAAGTCAGGTACCACGACAAGAGGAGAAATGACCATGAAAAAAGTTGTCTTCCTTTTTCTCGCAGTTTCGCTCTTTCTGGCGGCGCCCCTCCATGCGGTATCCTATCCTCCTTCAGCGGAGGAGCCTACCTACCTGAAGGACCAAGAGGTCATGAAGGTCGGGGCAAGGGTGTATCTGTTTCACAGCGGCACCGAGGACGTGAAGGCCGCCATTAAGATCGACGACGTGCTTACCGTGTATCGGGAATACCCCCCCGACGTTTCGGGCATCACCAAGGAAGCCGGCAAGGTGAGGGTTGTCGCCACGCTGGGCGATTACTACTTTGAGGGGAAGGTGATCGAAGGTTACGCCGAGCCCGGTTACCTGGCGGTTAAGGGGACGGTCGCCTGCCTCATCACGACCCGCCTCAAGCCTAAACGTTAGCGCCTTAGCTTCCCTTCCCTCGAAGGGAGGGAGGGGGGATTTCTTGCCGGATTACTATTGCTTGCGCCATACCTGACAACCGGAGAATGAAATCATGAACTCTTACGAATGGCTGGAAACCATATTATTTTTCGTCGTCCTGCTGGCCTTGGTTAAGCCGCTGGGTGCCTTCATGGCCAAGGTGTACCAAGGGGAGCGAACCTTCCTCTCCCCGGTCCTGGTTCCCTGCGAGAACCTCGTATACCGGCTCTGCGGGGTGAAAAGGGACGAGGAGATGGGCTGGCAGCGCTATGCATGGGCGATGGTGCTTTTCAACCTGGTCCTTTTCGCGGCGCTCTTCGCCATGCTGATGCTGCAGCACCTGTTGCCGCTCAATCCTCAGAAAGTGCCGGCCTTTGGCTGGCAGCTGGCGCTCAACACGGCGATCAGCTTCGTCACCAACACCAACTGGCAGGCCTACAGCGGCGAAACTGCGGCCAGCTACTTCACCCAGATGGTGGGACTCGCGGTGCACAACTTCGTCTCCGCCGCCACCGGCATGGCCGTCGTCATCGCGCTGATCCGCGGTTTCGCGCGGCGCAGGACCTCGCTTTTGGGTAACTTCTGGGTCGATATGACCCGCGGCACCCTGTACATCCTGCTCCCCATCTCCGTGGTCGGCGCCCTGTTCCTGGTCTCCCAGGGGGTGATCCAGAACTTCGGCGACTACAAGACTGTGCCGCTGGTCCAGGCCGTCACCTACGACAAGCCGAAGCTGGACGCCAAGGGAAACGCCCTCAAGGACGCCAAGGGGAACCCGGTCACCGAGAGCGTGACGGCCAAGGAGGTCACCATTCCCATGGGACCCGTCGCCTCCCAGGAGGTGATCAAGGAGCTCGGCACCAACGGCGGCGGCTTCTTCAACGCCAACTCGGCCCACCCCTTCGAAAACCCTACCCCCCTCTCCCATTACTTCGAGATCCTGCTGATCCTGCTGATCCCGGGCGCGCTTACCTACACCTTCGGCGTCATGGTCGGCAACACCCGCCAGGGATGGGCGCTTTTGGGGGTCATGCTGTTCATTGCGCTCCTCAGTTTCGGGGTGTTGCAGGGAGTCGAGGCGAGCGGCAATCCGCTCCTGGCCAAACTCGGCGTGCAGGGCGCCAACCTGGAAGGAAAGGAGCTGCGCTTCAGTCTCCCCGGCACCAACCTGTTCGAGGTGGCCACCACCGGCACCTCCTGCGGGGCGGTGACCGCCATGCACGACTCTCTCACCCCCCTGGGCGGCATGATACCGCTCTCCCTGATACTTTTGGGCGAGGTGGTCTTCGGCGGGGTCGGCTCGGGTCTCTACACCATGCTCGCCTTCGCGGTGATCGCGGTCTTCGTCTCCGGCCTGATGATCGGCCGGACCCCGGAATACCTCGGCAAGAAGATCGAGGTGCGCGAGATGTGGATGTCGATGGTTACCATTCTCGCCGCCGGCGTCGTGGTGCTGATCACCTCGGGGATCGCCATGATCACCCCGGCCGCCGTCTCCTCCATGTCCAATCCGGGCGCCCACGGCCTCTCCCAGGTGCTCTACGCCTTCGCCTCCATGGCCAACAACAACGGCAGCGCCTTCGCCGGCCTGAACGCCAACGTCGACTTCTTCAACCTGCTGGGCTCCCTGGCCATGACCGTCGGCCGTTACCTGCCGGCGGTGGCGGTGCTCGCCATGGCCGGTTCCCTGGCGGGAAAGAAGTACGTGCCGCCAAGCCTCGGGACCCTCCCCACCGACAAGGCGCCGTTCGCCATCTGGCTCACCCTGGTGATCCTGATCGTCGGAGCGCTGACCTTTTTCCCGGCGCTCGCCCTGGGGCCGATCGTGGAACACCTGACCATGCTGGGAGGTAACTAACCATGTCGAAGCATTCCGCCGAACCTATTTCCATGTTTGACGCGCGGATCATGGGACCCGCGCTGATAGAGTCTTTCAAGAAGCTCGATCCCCGTGAGCTGTGGCGAAACCCGGTCATGCTCTGCGTCGAGATCGCCAGCATCATCACCCTGGTCACCTTCGTCAGGTCTCTTACCGGAGCCAACCTGGAACCCGCCTGGTTCACCGGGCTGGTCTCGGCCTGGCTCTGGCTCACGGTCATTTTCTCCACCTTTGCCGAGGCACTGGCCGAGGGGCGCGGCAAGGCGCGCGCCGCCTCGCTTCGCAAGAGCCGCACCGAGGTATCCGCGCAACGCCTGAAAAAGCCGGAGTTCGGCAGCCCCGCCGAAACGGTGCCGGCCGAGTCGCTCAGGAAGGGGGATTACATCCTGGTGGAGGCGCCCGCGACCATCGCCGGCGACGGCGACGTGGTGGCGGGGGCGGCCCTGGTGAACGAGTCGGCGGTGACCGGCGAGTCGGCGCCGGTGATCCGCGAGTCGGGCGGCGACCGTTCTGCCGTTACCGGCGGCACCGAGGTGATCGCCAACGCCATCATCGTGCGCATAACCGCCAACCCTGGCGAGACCTTCCTGGACCGCATGATCTCCTTGATCGAGGGGGCGAAGAGGCGCAAGACCCCGAACGAGGTGGCGCTCGAGGTGTTGCTGATCGCCCTTACCCTGGTCTTCCTGTTGGTCTGCATCAACATCAGCCCGCTCTCCGTCTACTCCGTCAAGGCGGCCGGCCACGGCACGCCGGTGTCCCTCACCATACTGGTGGCGCTCTTCGTCTGCCTGGCGCCCACCACCATCGCGGCGCTGCTCCCGGCCATCGGCATCGCCGGCATGGACCGTCTCTTCCAGAAGAACGTGATCGCCCTTTCCGGTCGGGCCATCGAGGCGGCGGGCGACGTGAACGTGCTGCTTTTGGACAAGACCGGCACCATCACGCTCGGCAACCGCGAGGCGGTGGAGTTCGTCCCCGTGGGGGGGCACACCGAGAAGGAATTGGCCGAGGCGGCCCTGATCGCCTCGCTCAGCGACGAGACCCCCGAGGGGCGCTCGGTGGTGGCGCTGGCCAGGAAAAAACACGGCCTGACGCTGGATTCTCTGCCGGCGGGCGCCGAGAATGTCGCCTTCTCCGCCGATACCCGGCTTTCCGGAGTAGACACGGGGGGCACGAAATATCGCAAAGGCGCTGCGGACTCGACGATCGCCTTTGTGAAGGCCCTGGGAGCGAGCGCCATCCCGGCGAACCTTTCGGACGTGGTGGACAGGATCGCGCGCGGCGGCGCGACGCCGCTGGTGGTCTCGCGCGACGCCGAGATCTTCGGGGTCATCAACTTGAAGGACATCGTCAAGGCCGGGATACAGGAGCGCTTCCTGCAACTGCGGAGCATGGGGATCAAGACCGTGATGATCACCGGCGACAACCCGCTCACCGCGGCCGCCATCGCCGCCGAGGCGCAAGTGGACGACTTCCTGGCCCAGGCGAAGCCCGAGGACAAGCTGAAGCTGATCAAGGAGTACCAGGAGAACGGCTTCATGGTGGCGATGACCGGCGACGGCACCAACGACGCCCCGGCGCTGGCCCAGGCCGATGTGGCGGTTGCCATGAACACCGGCACCCAGCCGGCCCGCGAGGCGGCCAACATCATCGATCTCGACTCCAACCCGACGAAGCTCTTGGACATCGTCGAGGTGGGGAAGCAGATCCTGATGACCCGCGGGAACCTCACCACCTTCAGCATCTCCAACGACATCGCCAAGTACTTCGCCATCATCCCGGCGATGCTGCTCTCCATCTACCCGCAGCTCGGCGTGCTGAACGTGATGCACCTGGCGACTCCGATGAGCGCGATACTGTCGGCCGTGATCTTCAACGCCGTCATCATCCCGATGCTGGTGCCGCTCGCCTTGAAGGGGACCAAGTTCCGTCCGATGCCGGCCGAGAAGCTTTTGATCCACAACCTCCTTCTCTACGGGGTCGGGGGGATGATCGCGCCCTTTATCGGCATCAAGGCGATCGACCTGGCGGTCGGACTGTTCGCCTGACCATGCGGCGGGGGGCGGTTGCTGCGTCCCCTCGGGAAAAAGTCACTCGTTACAGCTGTGGGCGGACGCTTTGTCCGCCCACCGGAGGAAACCATGAAAGAAATACGTCCAGCCATCATGATGCTCGTTCTCTTCACCGTCATCTGCGGCGGCATCTATCCGGCCGTAGTCACCGGCATCGCCAACGCCTTCTTCCCGAAACAGGCCAAGGGGAGTATGGTAGCCGACGCCGGCAATCGTCAGGTCGGTTCCAGCCTGATCGGCCAGCCGTTCTCCGACAACAAGTATTTCTGGGGCCGTCCGTCGGCGACCACCGATTTCGGCTACAACCCGATGGCCTCCGGCGGCTCCAACTCCGGCCCCACCAATCCCGATTTCATCAAGGCGGTGGCCGACCGGGTCAAGGCCCTGCGCGACACGGGTGTGACCGGCGGCATTCCCGCCGACCTGGTGGAAGCGTCGGCCAGCGGACTCGATCCGCACATAACGCCGGAATCGGCGGCGCTGCAGATACCGAGGGTCGCCAAGGCGCGCAGCCTCGACCCGGCCGCGCTTGGCCGGATGGTCGCTGAGCATACCGAAGGGAGACAGCTCGGCTTCCTCGGTGAACCGCGGGTGAACGTGCTTGCGCTCAACCTGGCGCTGGATGCGCTGAAATGAAAGCCTGACACCTGCACCCCGCTGGGAGGGGAAGGGCGGGGCATGCGCCCATCCGCGAAGGAGAGCGAACCGACATGAGAACAGACGAAGAATCACGCCCCTCGCCCGAGACGCTGCTCAAGGTCGCCCGGGCCGAAGAGGCGGAGAGCGACCGCGCCAAGCTCAAGATATTTCTGGGTTACGCCGCTGGAGTGGGCAAGACCTACGCCATGCTGGAGGCGGCCCAACAGCGTCTGCACGACGGGCGGGACGTGGTGGCGGCCTACGTCGAATCCCACGGTCGCAGCGAGACCGACTCCCTCCTGGAGGGGCTGGAACTTATCCCCAAGGCGCAGATCGACTATATGGGGGTGCTCCTCCCCGAGATGGACCTGGACGCGGTGCTGACGCGCAAGCCGCAAATCGCCCTGGTGGACGAACTGGCCCACACTAACGCCCCCGGCTCCCGCCACGAGAAGCGCTGGCAGGACGTGGAGGAACTCCTCGCCGCCGGCATCGACGTCTACACCACGGTGAACGTCCAGCACTTCGAGAGCCTGAACGACGTGGTGGCCCAGATCACCGGGGTGATCGTGCGCGAGACGGTCCCGGACCGTCTGCTGGACCAGGCGGTCGAGATCCGCCTGGTGGACATCCCGCCCGAGGACCTGCTGCAGCGGCTGCAGGAAGGGAAGATCTATATCCCCGAGAAGGCGGCGATGGCCACCGAGAAATTCTTCAAGCCGGGAAACCTGATGGCGCTACGCGAACTCTCCTTGCGGCGCGCGGCGTCCCGCGTGGACGAGCAGATGCGCGCCTACATGGAATCGCGCTCCATCGCGGGACCGTGGCAGGTCGCCGACAAGCTCCTGGTCTGCGTCAGCGGCAGTCCCTTCAGCGAGCGGCTGATCCGCACCACGAGAAGGCTCGCCGACGAGATGAAAGCCCCTTGGCACACGGTCTACATCGAGACCCCGACCGGGAACAAGCAGGCCAGGGAGAATCGGGAGCGGGTCTGGCGGGACCTGCGTCATGCGGAAAGCCTCGGCGCGCAGGTAGCCACCCTGACCTCGACCTCGGTGGCGGAGGCGCTGATCGACTACGCGCTGCAAAACAACGTCACCAAGATCGTGGTGGGCAAGCCGAGGAAACCGCGCTGGCGCGAGTTCCTGCGCCAGCCGCTGGTCGATCAGATCATCCGTTTGAGCGGCTCCATCGACGTGCATGTGGTGAGCCTCGCGGAAGAGGAGCAGAAAAGTTACGCCAGGCGCGAGCGGCGCCCGAGCGCGCCGGTTCCCTGGCTGGGGTACCTGAAGGGCCTGGTGCTGGTGCTGGTAACCTCGCTGATCTGCGAACCCGCCCACCGATTCCTCGCCCCCACAAATCTGGTGATGATCTACCTGCTGGCCGTGGTGCTGGCCGCGACCAGGCTGGGGCGCCGGCCGGCCATGCTGACCGCCTTTCTGAGCGTGCTCGCCTTCGACTTCTTTTTCGTCCCCCCCCGCTTCACCTTCGCCGTTACCGACACCGAGTACTTCATTACCTTCGCGGCCCTGTTCACCGTCGGCGTGGTCATCAGCACGCTGGTCTCCCAGTCGCGCGAGCGGGCCGACGCGATCCGCGAGCGCGAGGTGCAGACGGCGAGCCTCTACTACCTGAGTCGCGACTTGGCGGTCGCCTCCGACCTGACCGGGATACTGGAGGCAATGGTTCGAAATATCGAAGAGAGCATCAGCGCTCACATCGTCGTGCTCCTGCCGCAGGGAGAACGGCTGGAGGTGAAAAGCGCCAGCCGCGATCTCACCCTCGACAGCAAGGAATTGGCCGTTGCCGACTGGGCTTTCCGAAACCGCTCCCCGGCCGGACGCGGCACCGACACCTTGGTCTCCTCGCCGCTGCTCTACCTGCCGATGCAGACCACCGGGGAAGTGCTCGGCATTCTCGGGGTGAGACTGACCGACAATGCCGACTACACCTCGCCGCTTTCCCGCAGGTTGCTGCAGGCGTTCGCCACCCAGGCCGCTCTCGCCATCGAGCGGGTGCACCTGGGCAAACAAGCCGAACAGGCCCAGATCCTTCAGGCCCGGGAGTCGCTGGAACGGGCGCTTTTGAACTCCATCTCGCACGACTTGCGCACGCCGCTGGTCTCGATCACCGGAGCGCTGGGCGCTCTCAGGGACAAGGGGAGCGGGCTGGAACCCGACGCGCGCGAGGACCTGCTCGACGCCGCCTGGGAGGAGGCGGGGAGGCTCAACCGGTTCGTCGGCAATCTGCTGGACATGACCCGCCTGGAGTCCGGGGCGCTCAAGTTGAAGATGGTTCCTTGCGACGTGCAGGACCTCTTCGGCTGCGCGCTGGCCGCCCTGGAACCGCAACTGGGCGCGAGGAAGATCGAGGTGAGCGTGCCTTCGGGGCTCACGCTGGTAAGGATGGATATGGTTTTGATGACGCAGGTCGTGGTGAACCTGATCGACAATGCGCTTAAGTACACGCCGCGGGCGAGCAGCATCGAACTGGCGGCCGGGGTTGCCGAACGAAAACTTACCCTGACTGTTGCCGACCGCGGCCCCGGCATTCCGGAAAACGACCTGATGCGGGTCTTCGACAAGTTCTACCGATTGCCGATTCCCGAGGGAGCGGGCGGGACGGGGCTGGGACTCTCCATCTGCAAGGGAATCGTCGAGGCTCACGGCGGCTCCATACGCGCCGAGAACCGCGAAGGGGGAGGGTTGCGCCTGATCGTCAACCTGCCGCTGCACAATGCCGCAGACGAGGGAGAATACCATGCCGACCCAGAAAAGTAGCGCCCAGGCGCCGCGCGTGCTGATGGTAGACGACGAGGCGGCGATCCTGCGTTTCCTGCGTACCGCGCTCGATACCGGCGAGTTCGTCCTGCAACAGGCGGAAAACGGGCATGCCGCGCTGGCGGCTGCGGCCGCGGCCCGTCCCGACATCATCCTGCTCGACCTGGGACTTCCCGACATGGACGGCATCGAGGTGATACGCAGGATTCGGGAATGGTCGCAAGTGCCGATCATCGTGCTTTCGGTGCGTGATGGAGAAGACAACAAAGTGGAGGCTCTCGATGCCGGCGCGGACGATTACCTGATCAAGCCCTTCAGCGTGGCTGAGTTGCAGGCGCGCATCAGGGTCTGCCTGAGAAGGAGCGTGCAGCAGGCGATCGAGCCGCTGTTCAGCTGTCGCGGATTGGAGGTCGACCTGACCCATAGGCAGGTCAAGGTGCGAGGCGAGGAAGTGCAGTTAACGCCTACAGAGTACGACTTGTTGCGGCTGTTGGTCAGCCACGCCGGCAAGGTGCTCACGCACGGCCAGATTTTGAAGCAGATTTGGGGAACGGCCTATGCAGACCAGCAGAACGTGCTCCGGGTCAACGTATCCAACCTAAGGCATAAGATCGAAGAAGACCCCTCGCGGCCCAGGCATATCGTCACCGAGCTGGGGGTCGGCTATCGGCTGAAGTGCGAGTGAGAGAAAGCAGAAAGAAAAAAGCAAAAAGCCCCCACCCGGTTTCCCGGGTGGGGGCTTTTCATTTAAATTCCCTGCGGCGACCTACTCTCCCACACAGTTACCCATGCAGTACCATCGGCCCTGAGAGGCTTAACTTCCGTGTTCGGGATGGGAACGGGTGTGACCCTCTCAGCATAGCCACAGAGAAACTCTTAGCGCAAAGGCGCTTACTTTCTCTTATCTGACCGATCGGTCCGATCCGACGGATCGGTCTGATCGACCTCAATTGCACTTTCGTGGCTTGTAGGTTGCTGCTGACAAAGCTGTCGTCGATTCCAGGGGGGTGTTGCCACCCCCCCTTCAATAATTTTTTATGGTCAAGCCTCACGGCCGATTAGTACCGGTAAGCTAAACACATTACTGTGATTACACACCCGGCCTATCAACGTTGTGGTCTACAACGGGCCTTTAGGGGATTGCTCCCGGGGATACCTAATCTTGAAGGAGGCTTCCCGCTTAGATGCTTTCAGCGGTTATCCTTTCCGTACATAGCTACCCAGCGACTGCTCCTGGCGGAACAACTGGAACACCAGAGGTACGTTCAACCCGGTCCTCTCGTACTAAGGTCAACTCTTCTCAAGTATCCTACGCCCACAGAAGATAGGGACCAAACTGTCTCACGACGTTTTAAACCCAGCTCGCGTACCGCTTTAATTGGCGAACAGCCAAACCCTTGGGACCT
>CAIYDQ010000036.1 GCA_903925075.1 uncultured Geobacter sp. | reverse complement strand
GTTCGCGCTCCCTTGGTTCGCGCTCGCGGTGACGAGTAGCTTTTTACACCCATTCCAGACTGCAAGTCAATTAGAATGCCTCAACCCGCCCTGAAGCGGGACGTTTGCCGGCAGGGGCAAGGATGTCGCCGCTGGCGGAAATCTCCGCGAAAGCCGCCCCGGTGTTAGACGGACAACCTCTCCGGTTTGCTCGTTGCAGCGGCTAAAAAGTTCTTTGGATGGGAAAGGAAGGCGTGGGAAGGCGTGTAGCGCCGGCAGACAGGCGTGACCGGCAAAGGAAAAGCCGCTGGTTGGGCGGCTTCTCTCTCCAGGTGCTGATTTTTTTCTTTCCAGGTCGCCAGCCGTCAAGCTAGCGCCTGGTTTTGACTTCGACCGGCTTCATGGTCAGGGCCTTGGCGGCGCCGACCCACATTATCGCTGCCGGCACCATCTGGCAGGCGAAGATGGCCACGCAGATCCCGAAGAAAGCCCAGCAGAGGAGGCCCGGTTTGTCGGCATTGCCAGGGTTGGCGGCGAAAGCGGTGGTTGCGGTCACGATCATCATTACTATGGTGTTGATAAGTGCTCTCATGACATCCTCCTTTTAGGCTCTTTGTCTTGTTGACCAAGTAAATGCATCAACGATGCCAGATCCGGCATCGACGGACGAGCCTGCGCAAGCTGCCGGAATCAAAAGGAAGATGGGAGAGTACGGGGCCGCTCGCCCCGAGGCGAGCGGCAGGGGCAGTATATTTTCCGCATACACCCGGGTGCCGGCCGTCCGGCGCCGGGAGGGCACCGAACCGGTTAAGCAGCTGTTTTAGCGGGACATGCACGGGTTTTGCAGGTGTATAGCTGCGATATGCGGCTAAAGACAAGGCTTTCAGCAGGAGACCTCAGGAAAGAAGGCTTACAGATTGATCCCTCCGGACGCTTCCACCCTTTGCCCGTTGATCCACCCGCACTCCTCCGACAACAGCGAGGCGACTGCCCCGCCGATGTCGTCCGGCAGGCCGACCCGCCCCAGCGCCGTTTGCGAGGCGATGAACTGGTTGAGCTGCGGGTTGTCGCGCACCGCGCCGCCGCCGAAATCGGTCTCCACAGCGCCCGGGGCGAGCGTGTTGACCGCTATCCGGCGCGGGCCGAGTTCTTTGGCCAAATAGCGCGTCAGCACCTCGACGCCTCCCTTCATCGAGGCGTAAGCGGCATGACCGGGCAGGGTGAAACGGGTCAGCCCCGAGGAGATGTTGACGATCCGGCCGCCGTCCTTGATCAGGGGCACAAGTTTCTGAGTCAGGAAAAAAGTCCCCTTGAAGTGGATGTTCAGCAAGCGATCGAACTGTTCTTCGCTGGTCTCCAGGAAGGGGACGTTGATGCCGACGCCGGCGTTGTTGACCAGAAAATCGAAATCGCCTCTTTGCCAGCCGTCGGCCAGGGCGCGTTTCACCCTTTCGGCAAAGTCCGCGAAGGAGCGGTGGTCGGCTGCGTCCAGCGCGAGGGCGGCGGCTTTTCGGCCGCTCCCTTCGATCTGGGCGACGACCTCTTCAGCGGCCTGCCGCTGGCTGTGGTAGGTGAGCAGGACGTCGTGCCCGCGGGCTGCCAGATGCAGGGCGATGCTCTTGCCAAGGCCGCGGCTGCCGCCGGTTACCAGTGCTATCTTCATTTTTCACCCCCGTCATTTTGGACCAGACCGTCGCCTGGCCGATGCCAGAGCCTAGAATCCTTCGTGCTGCCACATCTCCGGGAGAAAGCGCACCACCCGGTTGCGTCCGGTCTCCTTGGCGTGATACATGGCGACGTCGGCGAATTTGATCGCCTGCCAGAAACCGTCGGTGTCCTTGGGAAACTCGCTGATGCCGATGGAAATGCTTTTTTGCAGCACGACGCTCCCCACCCGCAGCTTGAACTGCTCCACCTTGATCCTGATCTTTTCGGCAACCTCCACGGCCTGCCCCGGCGCCATGTCCAGCAAAAGCACCAGGAACTCCTCGCCGCCGAAACGGATGATCAGATCCGCCTCGCGCACCGAGCTCTTCAAGATGGCCGAGGTTTCTTTCAGCATCTGGTCGCCGACGTCGTGACCATGGGTGTCGTTGACCTGCTTGAAGTAGTCCAGATCGCAGAGCAAAAGGCCGATCTGGTTGCCGCGGCGCAGCACCCCGCTAACGATCTGTTTGGTATGCTCCTGCAGAAACCGGCGGTTGTACAGCCCGGTCAAGGGGTCGATCAGGGAGGAGCTGCGCAGGGTCTGCATCAACCTCTTGGCCTCGATCACGGAGAGCGACTGGTTTATATAGGTTTCGGCCTTGAACAGTCTGGCCGCATCCTCGCCGCTCAGCGGCCCCCCGCCGTCGCCGGTGGGGAAACAGAACTGCACCACGCCGCCGGTATTGCCTCCCTGTATCATCGGGACGCAGACGTGACCGAGCCCCTGCTCGGCGCTGAAGTAGCGGCAGATGCCGCCGAATTCGAAGGAGGAGATGTCATGGCCGGTGCTGACCGCGCGGCAGAGATTGCAGTCGCTGAGAATGTCCTGGTAACAGTTCAGCTGGCGGTCCCCCACCAGCGGCGGGTAAGCCGAGCGCATCTCTTTTTGCAGGGCGTTCACCTCGTAGACCGTATAATGCTCGATCCCCAACTGGTTGGTGAACACCTCTCCCAGGCGGCGGTAGACGTCCTCCAGGGAGGAATCCTCCTCGATGACCTTCTTGTAGATGGTCATGCCGTGCACGGTCTCCATCAGGCTGTTGAATTTCCGCGACATGACGCCGATCTCGTCCTTGGAGGTTATCGAGACCTTCTTGGCCAGGTCGATGTCGCCGGTGCTCAGGGAATCGATCTGCTTGGTGATCATCTTGATCGGCCGGTAGAAAGCCACGATGATCCAGTTGGTGAAAAGCACCAGCAGCAGCGAGGCGACGATCGACAAGCCGATGACGGTGTGCACCGACTCCCTGATATTCTTGTACAACTGCTGGTTTATGGCCTTGTACTGGGCCGAGACCCGCGCCAGTTGCTTGGTCGACATGGCGGCGGCCTCCGCCACCGGCGCGAGCGCGGCGTTGAACGCCGCGAGTTGCGATCGGTCCGCCGCTTCCGGGCCTTGCTGCGACTGGCGTCTCCCCTGCAACAGTTCCAGCGAGCGGTCGATCCGGTCGCTGACCGTCAGCATCTCGCGCAAGTACTGCAGGCCTTCAGGATTGGCCTTGGCCATATCCTGCAGGATCTGCTCCACAATGGTGTCGCCGGCGGGGGTGCTGGTCTGGTGCAAGCGCAGCTCGATGAGAGTGCTGCGGATCGCCTCCACCTGTTTTCCGCAGTAGGCCAAGCCGGCGGAGTCCGCCGAGCCGCGGGACGCCTGGATCTGCCGCAGGGAACGGTCGAGATCCTGCAACTTCACCAGCACCGACTCGATGGCCTGGCGGTAAGGGGTGACGTTCTCGGAAATCCGGTAGTACTCATAGTGGATCGCCGTCATCGACACCACCGAGATGGCGCACATCAGGCAAAACCAGAGCAGGATGCTGCCGGCGAAAAACAGGAACTTCTTCTTGATCGGCAGGTCGATGAACATCAGCAGGCCGCGGATGCGCTCGATCAGACGCGAAGTCTTGCTGGCTACCTTGGTCGCTGCGCCGGTATCCGGGTCGTACATGCTGCCTCCTGAATCGGAAATTAGCCCGATGATAAACATTTCAGAGGCGATTGCAATATAAAGTTGTCGCGGACGACGAGGGGAGCGCAAAGAAACCCTCCCCCGGCGGGGGAGGGTTGGCAGGGGGAAGCGAAAGGCGGGAGCATGCGCGCAAGCAGAGCCGGGCCCGGGGAGCGCTGCCGGCGCCCGGGGTCAATGGCCGGCTCAGGTGATGCACGACTGCAGCGTGAAATAAAAGGTGGCGCCCTTGTCGATCTCGCCTTCCGCCCAGATCCGGCCGCCGTGGCGATTGATGATCCTTTGCACCGTGGTGAGCCCGATGCCGTTGCCGGGGAACTCGCTGCTGTTGTGCAGCCGTTGGAAGGCGTGAAACATCCTCTCGGCGTTGGACATGTCAAATCCTATGCCGTTGTCCCGCACGAAGCAGGTCTTGTCGGCCGCCAGTTCGCACGCGCCGAACTCGATGAAGGTCGCCTCGCGCATGCGGGTGAACTTCCAGGCGTTGCGGAGCAGGTTCTTCATGGCTATTTCCAGCAGGTTGGCGTCGCCGAAGGTCCTGATGCGCGGCTGGATGGAAAATTCGGCCCTGCGCTCCGGCATGCTCTGCCTGAGATCGCTTGCCGTATCGCCGGCGATCTCGGACAGATCGACCACCTCGCGCTTCAGGTTCAGATAGGAGAGCTGGGAGAGTTGCAGCAAGGCCTCGATCAACTCGTTCATGTGCTGCGAGGACTTGAAGATGCGCTCCAGGCAATCAATTCCCTCCAGGTCGAGCCTCTCCGCATAGCGCTCCTGCAGGGTGCGGGTAAACCCGCTGATCCTTCGCAGCGGCGCGCAGAGGTCATGGGCCACCGAATAGTTAAAGGCTTCCAGATCCCTGTTGATCGACTCCAACCTCTCGGTCTGCTCGGTCAGCAGGCGCTCCACCTGCTGGGTCAGCACGCTGATCTCTTCGTTGTTGGGCCGCTCCAGCAGCATGTTCCTGATGGTTTCCAACGAGGTATGCACGGCGGTCTTCAGATCCACCGCGTAAGAGGCGTTTAGCATGCTCGACGCCATTTCCTTGTCTATGTTCAAGTACCTGCCCTCCCCGTTCGTCCTCTTGTCCCTCAACATTTCGGCCATCGGGCGCCCTCTCTATGACCCGGGATTCCCGCACACCGGCCTGGCCGGCCTGCGGTTTTCCCCGTTATTATCACCGTTTCGCGTCTTCGCCCGCTCCAGGTCCGCTGGAGGCAGCAGCCGCAGCGGCCGGCTCGCAGAGCGGGCAATGTTTGCTGTTCCCGTTTAAAAGGCACCCCTTTGCCTTTGCCTGCCTGGCCTGTTCGTTCGACCGCCCGGGGAGCGCTCCGACAATGGAGATGCTCTTGTTTTCCAGCTCCGATCGCCTGTGCAGCGAGCAGAGAAGTACCTGAAAGGTGCTGTCGAACGACTCCAGGCCGCTCACGTCTATGACGAGTTCCCGGCAACAGGCGAGGCCGGCGGCGAGAGCGTTATCCATCTCGTCCGCCCGGATGAAAACCGCATTTCCGGAGATCGCCAGGGTCGCTTGATCTTTATCTTTGGTCTTGGTTAGCAGATACCTGAACATGAGCCCTTCCCTTGTTGCCTGCCGGCGCCGGACCAGGCGGCCCGGCGCGACAATGCGCCGGGCGGCACAGCCCCTGGTTACACCTGAAAAAACATGGTCCCTCCCGTGCCCGCCTCGTCGGCCGCCCAGATCCTCCCCCTGTGCAGGGCGATGATCCTCTGCACCGCGGCAAGGCCGACGCCGCAAAAAAAGCGCTCGCCGTCCGCGCTTTCCGGCAAAGGGAGCTGCGCCCTCAGCGCGCCGGCGAACCTCGGGCCGTTGTCGCTCACGTAGTAGCTCAGTTCGCCCTCCACCCGGGCGGTGCCGAACTGGATCACGGGGTGCTTGACGCTCAGGGTGCAGTTCCAGGCATTCTCCAGCAGTTGCTCCATTGCCAGGCGCAACAGCTTTTTATCTCCGGTCGCCATCACGCCGTCCTCTATGTCGAAAGTCACCGGCCGCTCGCCGCCGGCCCCCTGCAGTTGAGCCGCTATCTCCGAGGCGATGGCGCTCAAATCCACCTGTTCGGGCTGCAGCCCGTCGGCCGCGAAGGCGGTCAGGCTTTGCAGGGCGGCGATGCGCTCCACCATCTCGAGCGTCGCCTGGTGAATGCCGCGCAAGGTCTCGCGGCACTGGGGAACCGCTCCGAACGATTCCTGAATGGTCGCGCAATGCCCGCTGATTTTGGCCAGCTGCCCCTTCAGATCGTGGAAAATAACGTAGCCGAAGGCCTCCAATTCGCCGGTGCGGGCATCCAGTTCCTCGCGCAAGGATCTCAACCCGATTTCGGCATGGATCCTGGAAGTGACGTCGAGCCCGATGATCCAGTTCGTCCAGCCCGGTATCGGCACGTAGCGGGAGATGTTGGACCAGGAAACGCTTTTCAGGGAGCCGTCCTTGCAGCCGATGCTCCACTCCCTGCCGCGGTAATCGCCCCCCTGCTGCGGGTGGGCCGCGACCACCTGTTCCCGCAGCTCGGCGTCCGCCGGTATCAGCTCCAGCATCGCCTTACCCATCACCTCTTCCGCCCGGAATCCCGTCACCCGCTCGAATTCATGGTTGCAGGCGGACAGACTGCCATCGGCGTCGAAGGCCATCAGCATGGCGGGTATGTGCTGCAGTATGGTCTGCAGCCTCCTTTTCTGCGCCAGGAGCGCCTCGTCCTTCTCGTGCAGCTCCTTTTCGCTGGCCCGCAGCGTGTCTTCCTCCTGCCAATTTTCGTAGATCTTGCGGGCCAGCGCCGCATAGGCCTGCTCCAGCTCAAGCCGCAGCCGGTCGCGATCGGCCGCGGTCTCGGCCGAACTGCGCACGGCGCTCAGGAAGGAGTCCAGCTCGCCGGCGGCGCCTCCCCGGCCGGCGCCGTCGGGCGGTCTGAAGAGCTGATTGCAGCAAAGCTTGCCGCCGATCACCAGATGCGGATGAGCCCTGGACAGCTCCAGCATCCGCTCGGGGGGAAAGTATTGGCGGTTGTATAGGCAAAGCAGCGTGACGTCGTGCGATTTGGCGAACCGGTTCAAAGAGAGTTCGAACTGGCACAAAAGCTCGATCCGCTCGGCATCGCGGGCAGCCCACCCCATCTCGCAGATGACCCGTGTCCCTTTGAAGCCGTCCTCGGCCGCGCCGCTGCAAAGCGCGCTCAACAACTCCATCACCCGCGCCGGATCGAAAACCGAGTCCTTCAGCCAGGTTTCCTGCACCGGCAGCATCTTGAGCGCCCCGATGTCGCGCTTTTGCCCCGAAACCGCGTTCCTCAGCACCCGCTCAAGGGTATCGGCGCCGGCGTTGAGGTACACGCAGCGCTCGCCCAAGGCGACACCCTTCTGGATGAAAGGAATCACCGGCTCCAGGATGTCGGTCTCCGCCTCATAGAGCAGACAAAGGTGGTCGTGCGGATGCACCTGGTCCAAACCGGGAAGCTCTACTGGTTCTTTGCTTTCTTGCATCGCACCGACTCCTGGCAAGGGTATGGTTAAAAAAGACTCATTCAATATACTGGACTCTTTTACAATTGCAACGACGCAGCTGTTTTGGATGGGGGAGTCAAGGGGGGGAAGGGGCGAAGCACGCGGCCGCTGGGCGCGCCGGGCGAGCCTGAGTCGCGTTTATTGATCCAGGTCAAGGCTTTGCCCGGAGCTAAGCGCTATTTTATTCGGCAAGAGTGGTCTGATAAGGGGGAACATCATGTGTGATTGCGCATCCAGCAGTTCAGGGGCAGGACCTTTCGCTTCGGGGCGGGAGTTGGTGGAGTTCGTGTTGGCCGCCCATGGCGGCGAGGTGGCGTCTGCGCCGTTGCAAAACGGCGGGCTGGAAACGCGGTGTCAGGGGTGCGGCAAGGAGTTCGTGCTGAAAAGCCACGTGCAGGCATGTCCGGCCTGCGGCGGCGTGCACGCGATTTCGCCGCCGCGCGCCGACGACCCCGGCGCCATCCAGTTCGCGGGCGCTCAGTTCAAGCTCCCCGACGGCCAGCGGAGTTAACCAACGGCGTCGCTGCCGACCGGCGCAGGCTAGCGGCGCGCCGCCCCTTTGCCGGAGGCCGCTCGCTGCTGCATGCGCGCGAGATAGACGACATGGCGCAGGCCGCCGCGCCCCGGGCGATCGCTGAACACCGAGAATCCCGCGGCGACCAGGCGTTTGTCGAAAGCCGCATCGTAATTCTCCCCCCAAACGGCAAACACTCCGCCGGGCTTGAGCGCGGCGCGGGTGAGCTCGATGGCGGTGCTGCCGTACAGCGGGACCTCCACCTTGTGCGATTTGGCGTGCGGCCCCCGATAGAGGTCGAGCACGATGGCGTCGAACCCCTTCTGGGCCATGGCGCTTTTCATAATGACCTCCGCCACGTCCGCGATCTGCACCGTTACCCGCGGGTCGTTGGCGGCGTCCGCGGTCAAAAACGCCAGCGGCCCGCGGCACCAGTCAAGGACCACCGGGTTCAGCTCCGCCACCACCACGCTGCCGGAGGCGGGCAGGTTGTCCAATACGGCCCGCAGGGTGAAAGCCATCCCCAGCCCCCCCACCAGCACCCTGGGGCTTGCCTGCTGCTTCAGGTGAGCGCAGGCCATCTCCCCCAGCGCCAGCTCCGAGCGGTGCAGCGCGCTGTTCATCAGCACCAGCGAGTTGACGGTGATCAGGAAGTCGCGCTCGCCGCGCTGCCTGAGCTCCAAAATGCCTTCATCTGTGGCGACGCTGTCTAAAACCTTCCAAGCCTGGGCCATCGGTAATCCTCTTCGCAATCAAAGACGCTTATTTTTTTCTGGCGCGACGCAGCGCCTCTTCCTCGGTCCCCTCGACCTCGGCCAACAGTGCCAGGTAGGTCTGGTAGCGCTCCGAGGAAATTTCTCCCTTGTCGACCAGTTCCGCCACCGCGCATCCCGGATCCTGGCGGTGCCGGCAGTTGTGGAAGCGACAGCCGTGCGCCTGCAGGGGCTCGAAGCCGGGAAAGTAGGCGGCGATCTCCGAGGGGGAGATATCGACCAGGCCGAAATCCCTGAAGCCGGGGGTATCCACCAGTTCGCCGCCGCCCGGGAGGGTATGGAGGCTGGAGACCGTGGTGGTATGCCTGCCGAGCCACTTGTGGTCGCTGACCTCGGCCACCTTGAGATCGATCTCGGGGCAGAGCGCGTTCAAGAGCGAACTCTTGCCGACGCCGGAGGAGCCGACGAAGGCGCCGCGGTGCCCCTCGTGCAGGAAGGCCCGCAGCGGCTCCAGCCCCTCGCCGTTTTTGGCGCTCAGCATGAAAATAGGCGCCGACCCGGCGTACACCTGGCGCAGCGCCTCGGCCTGAGCCCGGGCCGGAGCCAAATCGCACTTGTTGAAGACCACGAAAGGCCTGAGCCCGGCCGCGTGGGCGGCAACGATGGCCCGATCGAGGAAGCCGGCCGGGGACATGGGGGCCACCACCACGCCGAGCACATCCAGGTTGGCCGCGACCAGGTGCACGGCGCCGCGCGCGTCCCTGCGGCGCAGCTCGGTGCTTCTGGGGAGCCGCTCCAGCACCTCGGCCAGGACGCGGACCAGATCGCCGACCACATGTCCGGAGTTCCTCTTCACGCGCACCATGCGGCGCTCTCCGCCTTGGAACAGCACCTCGACCGCCACCCCGAAATGGGACACGATCATCCCTTCCGAGTCGAGCCCGGGTCCGGCCGGTTGCTTGCCTGCTTGTTTATCGATGCTCTTCACAATAACGTTCACCTTCTATGTTGGTCGGCCCAGCAGAGTACGGCAGCAGCCGGAACTTGTCAACAAATGGGGTCCCGCGGCCGAAGTCGGTTGACAGAAGTATATTTTCCACCATAGTTTTTACCGGCGGCCATCGGGCCGCGTCCTTGGAGCGAAACCAGCCCTGGACGGTTGCAGGGTCGCCGTCCGCCCCCCCAGCCGCCCCGGGAAAGCGTTCCTTCAACGGTCCAGACAAAGCGAGCCACCGCAGACGCCCCGGTGCCTGGCCCTGGCCCCAAAGGCGGCAGTCATGAGCAAAGAGACGGTGGACGAGGCAATCGACATCTATGTAACGGAACGGATGGCAAAGGGGAAACAGAGGGCCATCACCCATTTCCTCGCCTGCCTTTATCTGAAGCAGCAGAGTTGGGAGATTGCCGATTCGATGCGACGGGTGCAGGGACTGACGCGCTATTACATCGATTTAACCAAGGTGACGCTCAACCCGTTCAAGGGTCCCGAACTGGCATGGCTCGCCTCCGTCATGAACATCGCCGTCTATGCGACGGTGCTCATCTCCCTGGAGGAGCAGAGGCTATTGGGCATCGCCCTTTTGTCCGGCACCCTGGTCAACGCCGGCTACCTGATACACTGCATCGCCAGGAAGTGGTGCGAGTTGCACGTCATGCTGGCGATTTACGACGAGATCGTACAAATAACCGACCACGAACTGGAGGGACTGGCGTGAGCCCGCTAGCGGACCAGCGCCCGCTCAAGCTCGCTCAGGCTGCCGACGGCGAGGTCGGCAAGCTCGGGCCAGCGAAAAGCGCCGGAGGGGTCGACGTGAACGGTGGCCGCCCCGGCTGCCCGCCCGGTTTGCAGGTCGAAGCAGTAATCGCCGACCATGACCAGCCGGGAAGCCGGCACACCCCGGGCAAGCGCCAGTTTGAAGATGCCGTCCGGGTCGGGCTTCGCCAGCGCCTCGTCGCGACCCAGCACATGGCTGTCGGCGATATATTGAATGAGCCCGATGCGCGCCAAAGTCCGCAGCGCGTTGGCGCGCGTGTTGCGCGTCAGCACCCCCAGCCGCACCCCCCGCCGATGCAGTAGCCGCACGAGTCCCAAGGCCCCGACCGCGGCCTGCGTCCTTCCCGCCAGTTCCTCCTCGATGCCGTCCAGCCTCCCCTTCGCAGCCAGCGCCTCGTCTGCCGGCAGACTCTCCAGGTGCCGCAGGATGTCCGCCCCATCCGGCACGCCCAGCAGCGCGCGGATCAGGGCAAAATCGTGGATGGCGACGGTGAGCGTCCCGTCCAGATCGAAAATCCAGTGTCGGCGGCGAAGTATGTCGTAGAGCGGCGCGACTTTGTCCATAGCACCGTTGTAGCAGATCCGCAGGAAGATGGAAAGAGTTAGAGGTTCCGGGGGAGGCCGCCCTCGACGGAGGGGACGATTTCCTGGACGAAGGCGCTGATGGCCGCCAGCACGTCCTCCGAGCCGGGCCCGGCCAGGATGCCGTGACGGGCGATCGGAAACTTCAGGTACTTTTTCTGTTTGCTGCCGACCATGTCGAAGAGCCGACGCGATCCGAGGGGATCGACCACCGGGTCGCCGTCGGACTGCAGCACCAGGACCGGCGCCGAGATCCGGGCCAGCCTGGGCTCCAGCTCCCTCATGAAAAGCTCCAATTGCCTGACGCCCACGACCGGCAGCCTGACGTAGTTGATCTGCGGCCTCTCCGGCACGGTCTCGACGTACTCCTTCTTGGCCCACTGGTATTTCAAGGAATCCATCAACCGGTTCCAGACCGTCACCGCCGGCGCGAAGCGCGAGGAGATGTCCAACAGGCGCTGCGGCGGACAGACGGCGAAGACGCCGGCCACATTGCCGACCCGGCTGGCGCAATCCAGCGCCACGCCCCCTCCGAAGGAGAATCCCCCCAGCACCACCCGGTCGCAGATGGCGCTCAAAAGGGCATAGCCGAGATCGACCGAGTCCCGCCAGTCGTGGGCGTTTCTCTGGGCCAGGTCCTCGGGGGAAGTGCCATGCCCCTTGAGGCGCACCTGGTACACCCAGAACCCCTTGGCGTTCAGATGGGCGGCAAGCTCGGCCACCTCGACCGGAGCGGCCAGAAAGCCGTGCACCAGAACCACTCCCAGCCGACGCGAGCGCCCCTTTAACAGGACCGGGGCGCCGACCTGACGCTCCTTGCTCTCCTTGTCGTGGTAAAAGGCCCGGTAATCGGCCTCAAACTCCTCCAGCGCCTGTTTCTCCAGGACGGCCGCAACCCGGCGGCGCACCAGCCACGAGGGGAGCCAGGCCATCAGGTGCACCTCGCGCTGCAAGCCGGTGAGCGGCACCAACTCGTTGGCGATCACCCCGATCGGGTTGTCGATGCGGGCGCGCTGCATGTCGAAGGGCGCCGAGAACTTGGCCCGGTCCTTGATCAAGATCCCGCGCCGCCTGCTCACCACCCCCTTCTCCAGCGCCAGCACGGCGAAGTCCCGGTACTTGTGATAGCGGTCGTCGGTCAAAAGGGCGATCTGGCCCGACTTGAGGCTTTGGTGGCAGTTCACCTCGCTGCTCTGCAGCACCTCCGAGGCGAGCAGGAATACCCTGCGGCGGAAATCGTCCTCCGCGATGGCCTTGAAGGGGAAGACGCGCAAAAGCGAAGCGAACAGATGATCGTGGTTCACCGTGGTCATCTGATAGATCGACGCCATGTAGCGCTCCATCAGCTTCCCCGCCTCGCGCTTCATGGCGGGGAGCGAGGGGAGCGCGTCGTCGAAACCGATGCCGGCCGTGGAGGCGATGTCCGCCTGAATGGCGGGAGAGGCGAGCGAGGCGAGCGGTTCCAGCGGCGTCCCGAAGCGGATGTCGATGTCGACCCCGGAGAGCAGCATGCTCCCCTCGGTCAGGATCTCCTCCCGCAACCGCAGCGGAGCGCCCTTCATCAGCAGGTCGGCGAGCCTGCTCAGCACGTTTTCGCGGGCCCGCAGCGGATAATAGGTGACGTTGACCGGGACGATCCAGCTCTTGCCCGACAGCACCGGACCGAGATCGCCGATCTGGAACAGCCCTTTGAGCCGGTTCGCCTCGGCGGGGGCGTCGCCGGCCAGGCGGATCAGCCGCTGCCGGTAAAACTCGGTGCGTAGCGCCAAGGTGGCGGCGCCGGAATGCGGGCGTTCCCCGCTCGAGGGGAAAAACAGCCTGCGCCGGAAGGCCCCCTTGTCCTTCACCATCCTCCCTTCGGGAAAGATGACCCAGTTCGCCTCCCCCGTCAGCAGGGTCTTGACGATCACCCGGTCCCGGTCCGGGTTGCGGGTCGAGACGGCGCCCATCATCTCCAGGAAACCTCGCAGCGGACTGTCGAAGAAGGAGGCGTCGGCGAGCGACCAGACGGGCACTCCGGTCAAAAGATAGCTGTGATAGGGGAGCAGCAGCGTTTCGATGCGCGTGAAGTGATTCACCACGAAGATGATCGACCCCTTGGGGATGTTCTCCTTGCCGTGCAGATGCACCCGCGCCTTGGAGAAAGCTTCCAGGATGGCGATCATGCGGCCGGTGGCGAGATAGGCCTGACGGTTCATAACTTACCTCAAAGAGGCCTGCGCGGGCCGCTTCCCTTGCACGGCTCGCAACTGCGCTGCGCTTTTTCTTCTGCTGCGGGTGCCGCCTGCTCCCGCGGCGCCAGGGCGCGCCTGAGCCATCCCGGCCGATTGGTCATGATGGAGTCGACGCCGAGTGCTAAGAGCCTGCGGGCCGACGCGGCCGCGTCGACGGTCCAGACATGGATCTCCAGCGACTCCCGGCGCAGGGCAGCCACCAGCTGGGCGTCCAAAATGGATCGATCCCTGCTCGCCAGGCCGTCCGCGCGACAGCCGCGCACGGTTTCCAGCACCTCCTCCCGGGACGGTCGCCAAACGGCGCCATGCCGGTAGTCGGTGAGCCAGCAGGCCCGGTAGTCGGGCAGGCGCGACTTCAACGCCAGGATAAGTTCGTGGCTGAAGGCCAAGAGGCGCAGTTGCCCGGGCGCGACCCCGGCCGCGGCCAGCGTCGCCGCCAGCGGTTCGATGATTTCCGGGCCGCTTTTCAGTTCCATGAAGAGGAGCTTGCCGGCGGGAAGCGCGGCCAGCACCTCGCTTAGCAGCGGCAGGCATTCGCCGCGCCAGCGCTCCCCCTTCCACAGTCCGAAATCCAGCCGGCGCAGTTCGTTGAGCGTGCAGTCCGCCACCCGCAACCCGGCGCCGCCGGTGCGGGAGGCGCCGTCGTCATGGAGGCAGACGATCTCGCCGTCTCGGGTGAGCCGGAAATCCGCCTCGACCCCGTCCGCCCCTTGCTGGAAAGCGAGGTCGAAGGAAGCGAGCGTATTTTCGGGGGCTTCGCGGGAAGCGCCGCGGTGACCGATGATGAGCGTCCTGGCCGGCATCTTTGCTCCTTCAAATTAAATCAAGCACGTCGCCCAAGAGGATACCCGCCGGCCGGTCAGAAATCAATGCGCGGAATCGGTGATCGATCCGTGCCCGGCGAAGTTGTGGACGACACGGGACATCACCCTTTTTGGTCAAGCAGTTCGGCAAGAGCCGCCAAGTCAACTTCCGACGCCAAGCCGCGTCGGCGAGAGAGATCTACCGCGACTCGTCCCAGAGCGCGGTAGACGAGAGCGACCTCGCCGTCCCAGCGCCCCAGCGCCTCCAGTTGCACCGCCACCGCTGCGGCGTCGCCTCGGGCGATGGGACCGGTCAGGGCCTGCACCGTCCCCACGCGAAAGATGTTGTCCAGCGTGCCGCGCACCAGCGGCTCCATCACCTGCAGCGCCGTCTCTTCGGAGAGCCCACCCTTCGCGTAGCTGCGCACCCCCAATTCGAGCAGGGCGGTCAGGTAGTTGCAGACCAGGACCGAGCCCGCGTGATAGATGGTCTTGAACCCGGTGTCGACGGCGAAGATTCTTCCCCCGATGGCGCCGAAGGCCTCGCTTAACAGCTCGACAGCCGGAGAGTCCCCTTCGAGGCCGCACCAGGTGCCCGCGAAGCCGGCGACCGCGGCGGAGGGGTCGGCGAAACTTTTGACGGGATGCACGCTTGCGACCTCGGCGCCCAGATCCCGGACCGGCGCGAGGGCCGTACTCGGCAGCGCTCCGCTCAGATGCCAGACGACGTTTCCCTGCCGGATGCATCCCGAAGCGGCCAAGGCGCCGGCGCAGCCGGCAATGGCGTCATCGGAGGCGGCGATCAGGTAGAGGTCGGCGGCGCGCATCTCGCTCAGAGCGGCTATCGGCCTTCCCGCCCCAATGAACGCCGCGGCGCGCTGGCCGCTCTCCAGCGAGCGGTTCAGGATGTCCTGGATCTCGAAAACCTGCGCCTGCTGAAAAAGACGGCCAAGCACCCTGCCGACCGTCCCGCAACCCAAGATATTCAACGATTTCATAGCCTAAGCACCCGTCCCTCTAGCCAAAATGCGCTCAGGGTACCCGTTATTGGCCGAGCTGTCAATCGGCGGCCTCTTAGACAGCCTTCAGGGAAGCCGCGAGCGCTCACGGGAGGGTACGAAAACGCAAAAGCTTCTACCACGGAGGCAACAGAAGGTACACGGAGGAAAAGCGAAGACAGGAGAAGCCGTGACTGGGAGAATATGAGAGCAAACTTTGGCTTCAACAGGAAGTTTGGCTTCAACAGCAAGGGGCGCCATAACCGGACGCCGGTGGCGGCTTGTAGAGAAAGCATGCGAGAACGCGACTGTTCAGCAGTACCAGTCAGAGAGTCAGAGACGTTAAAGGCAGGCGGGCGAACGCGAGGTTCGCCACTACGATTGCCCCGCGTCGGCGCAGGGCGACGCAGGGCGAACCTGCTGCTAACCCCGCGCCGTTCAACGAAAACAGTTGAGCGTAACGCTACTGTTTGTCTTCCGCGGCGAGGTTGTAATCGTCGCCTTCGACACACTCACTTTGCACTTCCAGAAACGACTCTATTTGCGGATCGTTCACTATCTCAGTCACGCCATGATTGACCGACCATACAGCGCCGCAGATGCTGCACTCGGTAATACCCTCTTTGAACCCTTCAGAGCTAAGATTGGTATCGACTTGTTGATGGTTCTTGCATACCGGGCATCTCATGGCGGTTCTCCTCTCTTATAGGGAAAAAATCCATTGCATATGAGAGAGTATGACGGTAATCACAAAGCTTCGCAAGACGAAAAAACCGGACCGGCTGCTAGGCGTCCGGAGTCTCTGCGTCCGGATTCTCCGCTTCGGTCTGTTCCTCGTCGTCCATCGGCTGGCGGCTTTTTTCCAGCTTGCGTTGCACTTTCTCTTCGTTTTTCTTCTTTTTATCCAATTCCTTCTGACGCTTTTGAAACTGAAAATTCGGTTTAGCCATGGGGGACACCTTCTTGTATCGAGTTTAGTGGGAGCAGTTGGTCTGTAGCAAAAGAGGGCAGTTCATCTGCGGTCAACGAAGCCGCAGATAAACCGCCCTTTTTTATTGAGGGCGCCGGCATTAGCCCTGCAATCCCGGCACCTCGTCCTTCTTGCGCGCGAAAAAGAGGTTAAACGGTCGCCTCTTTCAACTTCTTCGGTTTCTTTGCCTTGGCGGTGACGGCTCTCACGGCCCGCACCTTGGGAACGGCCGCCTTTTCAGTGGGAGGCAGGTAGGACGCAGGATCGGCAGGTTGCAGATTGGTGAAGTGAGAGGAAGTTATCTTCCTGATCATGCCGTCGTTGAACAGAATCGTCGCCCTGATCTCGTTTACCTCCGTCACCTTGCCGACGCCCCATTCCTGCGCCACCGAGTGGCTCACCACGCTACCACGTTTCACGATCATCGTTATTCCCCTTTTTGTTGGCTACAGCGCATCATGCGGACCAGCCTTTTCCGGTTCGTTCCGAACCGTCGACGCGTTAGTTCGCGTCAGCCGTCAGCACCGGCTGCAACCAGAACTGGTGGACCCGGAGGCCCTTCTCAGGAAGCACATCAGCATCTGGATCTTAGCTATGCGAAAATCGGTGATAATCAGTGGACGGAGAGATGTGACGGATGCTACGGTGCTGGACTGGCAGAAGCGTCTTTGCAGGTACCAACAAGAGTCCCAGTATACACAGTATGTCCGGAAATAGATAGGGCGGAATACAAATCTCATCGCTGACGCATGATAGCGCTAGCCAAGGTCCGCACGCTCCAGCCTATGGGTTGTTGCGCTCTAGGTTGATGACAGTTTCGCCAACACCCGAGACTTAACGCTTCATGAAGCCCT
>CAIYDQ010000035.1 GCA_903925075.1 uncultured Geobacter sp. | reverse complement strand
TGACTCAAAACTATTACAACGCCAGCAACGGTGTGTCCGGGGCTAACGGCGAGGATAAGGTCAACGCTGCCGTTAACAGCTCGGCCAATGCGAACACCCTCGCTTCCGCGGCCATGACCAATTTTTTCAATGCCGCCACGCAAGCCAACACCGATGCCACGGCTGCAACAGGCTCCACCGACGCCACCGTGATCGCCACCGCCGCCGCCAGTCTTGCTGCTGCTAAAACCGCTTTCTCCGCTTTCACCGCCGCCCTCAGCACAGCTAAAACTGCGGGTGATACTGCCGCGCTTGCCGGCACAAATGCTGTGGCCGTCAGCACCGATTCCGCGCTTGCTACCGCCTCGACCGCAGCCACCGCCGCAGGCACCGCCATTGACACGCTCGCTGCCGACACCACCGTGACCCTCTCCACCCTGACTGCGGCAGCCACCGCCACCGACTACCTGACCTCCGCCACTAACGCCCAAACCGCCTTCACCACGGCCGCCACAGGGATAAACGACCTGGTTGCCGCGGCAAAGACGGCCGCAAGCAATGCCGCTGCCGCCAACGGCTCCACCGCCGCCGCCAACGGCACCGCCGCCAGCAGAGCCGTCACGGTGGACAACGCCAAAACCGTGCAGAGAATCGCTTTGGTCACCGTGAAGGACCCTACGGCCCTGTCTAAAGTAGGCGGATCGCTCTACCAGGCGAACGCGAATTCGGGCGTATCCTCGGCGGCCTTCTCGCTTACCGCAAACTCGGCCAACGGCACCAGCGAAGCGATCCAGTCCAACTCGCTGGAGCAGAGCAACGTGGACATGGCCAGCGAATTCGTCAAGATGATCACCACCCAACGCGCTTATTCCGCCAACTCCAAGACCATCACCACTGCCGACCAGATGACCCAGGAAGTGCTGGGCCTGATCCGGTAACGGGCCGGCAACTGAGCATTGAGCAACATCGGGGGGGCGCGGCTGGTTCGCGCCCCCCCGACTTTTCGAGTAAAGAGAACATCCTCCCCCTGCCGTGACGGGTATACGTCGCGGTCAAAAAGTTGACTAATCGCCTCCGCCTCCCCAATTCCCCCTTCAAGCCCGACATCTGCAACAACCCCGCAAGCCTTTGTAACCGCACCGCTTTGCCAGGACCGGCTGCTGTCGTCAGTCGCCTCATTAATATCTCGGGGTGCGCCCGATTCTGGCACCTCGGTTGCAAGAGTAGCCTGGTTTCGCATGCAGCAAGTTTGAAACTGGCAAAGGAGACCCCGGTATGGCCGAACAGGCAAAGCAGGATGCCCCACCCCAGGACAAGAAAAAGCTCTTCATCATCATCGGCGCAGCGGTGGCCCTCCTCGCCATCCTTGGCGGAGTGGCCGTGTTCGCGCTCGGAGGGAACAAAGGCGAGAAGAAGGGTGAGACCGCCAAGGTAGAAGAAAAGAAGGCCGAGGGAGGACACGGTGAAGGCGGCCACGGCGAGAGCAAGGGAGGCGAGGGCGCCGGCAGCACCATATATCCACTGGAGCCGTTCGTGGTGAACATCTACGACGGCCAGGAACTGCGCTACCTGAAGATCAAGGTCGAGTTCGAACTGGCAAACGCCCAGGCCAAGGCGGACCTGGACGGCAAGGTGGCGCCGCTGCGCGACGCAGTGCTGGTGCTGCTCACCACCAAGACCATGCAGGAGATCCAGGACCTGCAGGGCAAGAACCTGTTGAGGGAACAGATCCTGAGCGCGGTCGGCAAAATATCCGCCGGTAAAGTGACCAAGGTTTACTTTACCGATTTCGTCGTGCAATAACATGATTTCCATGGAAGGGATACTCACCAAGGAGGAGATCGACGCGCTGGTCGCCGCCGTCTTCGAGGGGACTCTCATCCCCGAGCGGGAACTGGCCAAGACCACCGGCAATGTGGAGCAGTTCGACCTGCTCGACATCGAAGAGCACCGCGTCATCCCCAACCTGGACATCGTCTACGACGGGTTCATCCGCTACAACCGGGTAACCATGTCCAATCGGCTTGGCCGGATGGTGGAGATCAAGAAGGAGGAGGCTCGCCCCTTCAAGTTCGGGGAATTCATGAGCGTGCTGCCGTCGCCGGTCGCCATGGCCATCTACAAGATGGACCCGCTCAAGGGCGCGGCGCTGATCGCCTTGGACAGCACCCTCGTGTACACCATCGTGGACAGCATCCTGGGGGGAAGCGGCGTTTCCTCGGGCCAGGGGATGAACCGGCTCTTCACCTCGATCGAACTCAGGCTGGTAGAGAAGATCGTCAAGGACGCGCTGGCGGACCTGGAGAAAGCCTGGGCGCCGCTTTGCCCGGAGGTGAACATGAGCCTGCTCCGGATGGAGATGAACCCGCGCCTGGTGAACATCGTGCCGCCGGAATACCAGGTGGTCACCATGTCCCTGAAGATCCAGATCGAGGAGACGGTGGGGAACATGATCCTCGCCATCCCGTTCATGACCATCGAACCGATCCGCGACAAGCTGAAGCGCGGCGTGCAGATGGACATGATGGCGGTAGATCCCCTGTGGTCCTATCGGATGTCCGAGGAGCTGCTGGCGGCGCCGTTGGAAATTTCGGTCGAGATGGGGGGAGCGACCATCTCCCTCGCCGACCTGTTGGAACTAACCCCCGGCGACACCATCATGCTGGACGCGAGCGGCAAAGACGAACTGACGGTAAAGATTGGCGGCGTTAAGAAGTTCTCGGGTATAGCTGGGGTAAGCGGGGGGAACAAGGCGGTGCAGATCACCCGTCCCCTGCTCGGAGGGGGTATCGATTGAGCGATAGGTTGTCGGAAGAACACAGAGAAGCTCCGCAGATGAAGAATCTCGATTTCATCATGGATATACCGCTGCAACTGACCGTGGAACTGGGGAGGACCAAGCTGCTGGTGAGGGACGTGCTGCAGTTGAACCAGGGATCGGTGGTGGAACTCACCAAGCTCGCCGGCGAGCCGCTGGACGTGTTTGTCAATTCGAAGTTGGTGGCGCGAGGCGAGGCCGTGGTGGTGAACGACAAGTTCGGCATCCGGCTCCTGGACATCGTCAGCCCCAACGAGAGGGTGGACAGGGTGCTATGAAAACGTTACCGGCGCTGTTATCCGCAAGCCTTCTCCTTCCGGCCGTAGCCAGCGCCGCGGGTGCGGCTGCGAGCGGCCCGGATCTGGCAGGCAGCCTGGCGCAGACCATCGGCTCGCTGATCCTGGTGATCGGCATCATCCTGGTGCTGTACTACCTCGCCAGCCGTTTCCTGAAGCTGCCCCAGGGAGGAGGATCTTCCCGTTACATCCGGGTGGTGGAAACCCGGCATCTCGCCCCCAAGAAGTCGCTGGTGCTGGTCGAGGTGGGGGGCGAATACCTGCTCTTGAGCAACAGCGGCGAGGGGGTCGGTTTCATCAAGAAAGTGGAGATGCTGGAGGAGATCGAGGTGGTGGACGAGCGCAGTGTCGCGTCCCGGATCCCCGCGCAGCTAAGAGACAAGCTGATGACCTTGGCCGGGGAATTGCCCGCCGGGGCCGCCCGGCTCGGCAAACTGAAAAAAAGCGGTGGTTTCGCGTGAAAAACAAAAAGATGTTGGGAGTCCTGCTGCTGGCGGCCCTCTCCCTGATAGTGGCGACCGCTGCCGGGGCGGAACCCCTGGCGCTGCCTACGGTCAGCGTCGGACTCGGCAAGGTGTCCAAACCCGGCGACGTGGCCGTGGTGCTGCAGATTTTCTTCCTGATGACGATCATCTCGCTGGCTCCGAGCCTGCTGATGATGACCACCTCCTTCACCCGCATCGTCGTCGTACTCTCCTTCCTGCGCTCCGCGCTCGGCACCCAGCAGGCCCCCTCCAACCAGATCGTGGTCGGGCTCTCCCTGTTTCTAACCTTCTTCATCATGGCGCCGGTCTGGCAGCAGATCAACACCCAGGCGCTGGCGCCGTACCAGGCCCAGAAAATCACCCAGGAAGAAGCGCTCAAGCGCGGCGTCGCGCCGCTTCGGAAGTTCATGCTCACCCAAGTGCGGGAGAAGGACCTGGCGCTGTTTCTGTCGCTTTCCAAGCTCCCCAGGCCCCGCAACGCCGACGACATCCCGACCATGGCCCTGATCCCGGCCTACGTGGTCAGCGAACTGAAGACCGCCTTTCAGATCGGCTTCCTGCTCTTCATCCCCTTTCTGGTGCTGGACATGGTGGTTGCCTCGGTGCTGATGTCCATGGGCATGATGATGCTGCCGCCGGTGATGATCTCCCTCCCCTTCAAGATCCTGCTCTTCGTGCTGGTGGACGGCTGGGGGCTGGTGATAGGCTCCCTGGTCAAGAGCTTCGGATAGGAGAATCCGTTCTACGTTCCCCGTTCTACGTTCAACGTTAAACCCTCGAACCTCGAACCTCGAACGTAGAACGTAGAACGGCTTTTAAGGAGTTTTTATGACGCCGGAACTGGTTGTTCAGTTGGGCAGAAGAAGTTTCGAGGCGGTGCTGCTGCTCTCGGCGCCGCTTTTGATCTGCGCCCTGGTGGTGGGCCTGTTGATCAGCATCTTCCAGGCGGTCACCTCGATCAACGAGGCGACCCTCGCCTTCGCGCCCAAGATCGCCGCGGTCATGGTCGCCATGGTGGTGTTCTTTCCCTGGATGATGATGTACATGAGCGACTTCACCCGCGAGATCTACGGCTTGATCGCCAACATGAGGCACTAGGTGTTCGACTCCCTGCCGCTGGCAGGCCTGAACGACGCGCTCCCCTTCACGCTGGTGCTCGCCCGGATCGCCGGCCTGTTCGCGGCCATCCCCATGCTCGGCTCCCGGCAGGTGCCGGCGCGGGTGAAGGCGCCGCTGATCCTGGTCATGGCCCTGCTCATCTTTCCGATCGTGCACCCGCACGTAAACCCGGCCGACAGCGCCGGCATCATCCCGCTGGCCCTGCTGGTGATCAGGGAGACCCTGGTGGGCCTCACCCTCGGCATGCTCGCCCAGTTCATCTTCGCCTCCATAGAATTCTGCGGCCAGCAGGTCGGCATGCAGATGGGACTCTCCATGGCCTCGCTGTTCGACCCGAGCACCCAGGCCAACGTCCCCACCATGGCCGTGTTCCAGGGGGCGCTGGGGACCCTCATTTACCTGGCGCTCGACGTGCACCACTTCTTCCTGCGCGGCCTGGTGGAGAGCTACCAGTTGGTGCCGGTCGGCGCCTGGCACGTCAGCAACGGCCTCTTGAAGTTCATGATCGCCGCCGGCTCCGGCATGTTCGTGCTCGCCATCAAGCTGGCGGCGCCGGTCTCGGTGGCCCTGCTCGCCACCAGCGTCGCGCTCGGCATCGTCGCCCGCGCCTTTCCCGCCATGAACGTGTTCATCGTCAGCATGCCGCTCAACATCGGGGTCGGCCTCCTGCTGCTCGGGCTTTCGCTGCCGGTCTTCGTGCGCGTGCTGCAAGGCTCCTTCGGAGGACTGATCGGACAGATGAGGCTGCTTTTCAAGCTGTTCGCCTAGCGCGCCATGTCAGAAGACAAACACTCCAAAACAGAAAAACCCTCAGAGAAGAAGCTCTCCGAAGCCAAAGAAAAGGGGAACGCCCCGCGCAGCCGGGAGATGACCTCGGCCATCTCCCTGATCGCGGCCATGATCGGCCTCTACGCCAGCGCCGGCACCATGCTCTCCACCATGAAGGGGAGCATGCGGCAGATCCTGGGCGGGCTCGCCGGCGCCGACCTCAGCGTCGACGGCGTGCAGAGCCTGATGCTCAGGGAATTCGCCAACGTAGCCATCATGCTGACGCCGTTCGTACTGGTGGTGATCGTCGCCACCCTGGCGGTGGACATCGGCCAGGCCGGGGTGAACCTGACCACCGAGAAACTGAAGTTCGACCTGGGCAAGCTGAACCCGGTCACCGGCTTCGGCCGGCTCTTCAAGAAGGACTCGATCTTCGAGGTCGCCAAATCGTTCATGAAAATGGCGATCGTCGGCTACATGTCGTACAAGATCCTGACCGAGGAGATGGACGGCATCATCTATCTGGTGGACCGCGATCTCATCGACATCCTGAGCTTTATCGGTCACCTATCCTTCAAGATCATGCTGCACACCTGCGGCGTGTTGATCGTGCTGGCCGTGCTCGACCTGGCTTTCGTGAAATGGCGCTATCTGGACAACCTGAAGATGACCAAGCAGGAGGTGAAGGACGAGGCGAGGAACGCCGAGGGGGACCCGGCGATCAAGCAGAAGCTGAGGCAGAAGCAGTTTCAAATGGCGCGCCGGCGCATGCGGCAGATCGTGCCGACCGCGGACGTGGTGGTCACCAACCCGACTCACTACGCCGTGGCCCTCAAGTACGACCGGTTCCGGATGGGCGCGCCGGTAGTGCTCTTCAAGGGGGTCGACCAGATGGCGCTGCAGATAAAGATCGTGGCGCGCGACCACAACATCACGCTGGTGGAAAACCGCTTTCTGGCGCGCGAGTTGTTCGAGCAGGTCGAGGAGGGAGGCGAGATCCCGGAGGGGCTGTACGCGGCGGTCGCCGAAATTCTCGCCTATGTCTACGGACTGAAGAGGTAACTGCCTCCCTTCACCCCCAAAGGATCAAACCGGGATCGTACACCGTCCCCAGTTCCGGGTGGCGCGGCATCACCCTCAGCATGAAACCGTGGTGCCCGCAAAAACGGCACTCCAACTCGCCGTCGAAGTTCCCCAGCCCCTCCGGGTCGTCCGTCGGCGAGAGCGGCACGATCTCCCCCCCCCATGATGGCGCCGCGCGCGTCCAGCACGCCGAAATAGACTTCGACCGCAATCTCGGAGAGCGGGATCTCCCCCGAGGTGATCCTGACCTTGACGGCCAGCCGGTCGCCGACCGTCACCTCCTTGTGGATCTCGGCCTCCACCGCGTCGATGCTCAGTTGCCCCCAGAGCCCGTGCAGCCGCTGCTTCCAGCGCGCCAACTCCACGGCCAGCCTCAAGCCGTCCCGGTTCAGGCGCTCCCAGTGCTCGTAGGCCGGGAGGTAGCAACGCCTGGCGTACTCCTGCACCATGCGGTCGGTGCTGAACACCGGGCAGAGGCTCTGCAGGGAATTCTTCATGAAGGCGACCCAGCCCCGCGGAATGCCGTCGCTCCCCCGGTTGTAAAACAGCGGCACGACCTCCTTTTCCAACAGGTCGTAGATGGCGCGGCTCTCCACTTCGTTCTGATAGGCCAGGTCGCTGTAGACCTCCCCGCGACCGATGGCCCAGCCGTTGTTGCCGCGGTACCCCTCGCACCACCAGCCATCCAGGATGCTCAGGTTCAGCCCGCCGTTGAACGCCACCTTCATGCCGGAGGTGCCGCTGGCCTCGTGCGGGCGCAGCGGGGTGTTGAGCCAAACGTCCACGCCTTGGACCAGATGCCTGGCCACCGCCATGTCGTAGTCCTCCAAAAAGACGATGCGGTGCCGGAACTGTTCCTGCTGGGAGAGCTGCACGATCTGCCGGATCAGTTCCTTGCCCTGATGGTCGGCCGGATGGGCCTTGCCGGCGAAGACGATCTGCACCGGCCGCTGGGGGTGGTTGAGGATGCTCTCCAGCCTTTGCTTGTCCTGCAACAGCAGCGTGCCGCGCTTGTAAGTGGCGAAGCGGCGCGCGAAGCCGATGGTCAGTATCTCGGGATCGAGCACCTCGGCCGCGGTGGCGATCTCCTTGGCGCTCGCCTCCAGCGCGCTCAACTGCCCCTTGAGGCTCGCGCGCGCATAATCGACCAGCCGCGCCGTCCCCCGGCGGTGGGTGCGCCACAGCCCGGCGTCGGGGATGCGCGCCACCTTGCGCCAAAGCTGCTCGGCGCTTTGCTCCTGCAGCCAGCGCGTGCCGAGGTAGCGGATCAAAAGGCCGGTCATGTCGTCGGAGAGCCAGCTTTTCTGGTGCACGCCGTTGGTGATGGAGGTGAGCGGCAACTGCTCCTCGGGGAGGTCGGGCCAGACGTCGGCCCACATCCGGCGCGACACCTCGCCGTGCAGCTCGCTGACGCCGTTGGCGTAGCTGGAAAGCTTCATGGCCAGCACCGCCATGCAGAAGGCCTCGTTGCTCCGTCCGTGGTTCTGCCTCCCCAACTCCAGGAACTGGTCGCGGGAGAGCCCGAGGCGGCGGTAGTAATGCTCCATGTACTTGTCCAGAAGTTCCGGCGAAAAATGGTCGATGCCCGCCTCGACCGGGGTGTGGGTGGTGAAGACGTTCCCCCCCCTGACCGCCTCCAGCGCCTCGCCGAAACTGCGCCCGCTCTCCTCCATCAGGATGCGGACCCTTTCCAGCGCCAGAAAAGCCGCATGCCCCTCGTTCAGGTGGCAGACGTTCGGCTCCAGCCCCAGGAGCCGCAGCGCCTTCATGCCGCCGATCCCCAGCACGATCTCCTGGCGAACCCTCATCTCCTGGTCCCCGCCATAGAGCCTGGTGGTGATCTCCCGATCGGCCGGCGCGTTCTCGTCCAGGTTGGTGTCCAAAAGGTACAGGCGCACCCTCCCCACCTGCACCCGCCAGACTTGGGCGCGCACGCTTCTGCCGGGGAACTCCAGCTCGACCCGCAAGGCCGCCCCCGTCAGGTCCCTCTCCAGGTGCAGCGGCAGGTTGTAGAAGTCGTTCTCCGGGTAGATCTCCTGCTGCCACCCTTCCAGGTTCAGTTGCTGGCGGAAATACCCCTGCCGGTACAACAGCCCCACCCCCACCAGCGGCAACCCCAGGTCGCTGGCCGATTTCAGGTGGTCGCCGGCCAGTATCCCCAGTCCTCCCGAATAGATGGGGAGCGACTCGTGCAGGCCGAATTCCATGGAGAAGTAGGCGATGCGGGCGGCCTGGTTGCCGTGGCGCTCGTACCAGGTCCGGGAGGAGAGGTAATCGTCGAGCCGCTCCTCCACCAGCGCCAGGTGGGACATGAACCCCTCGTCGGCCATCAACCCCTCCAGCGTCGCCTGCTGCAGGCTCCCCAGCATCTCCAGCGGGTTATGGCGCGTCAGCCTCCAAAGCTCCGGGTCGAGCCGCTGGAAAAGGCCGATGGCGTCCGGCTCCCAGCTCCACCAAAGGTTGTAGGCGATACGCTGCAAACCGCTTAGTTCCCTGGGCAGGGAAGGAACAACGGTGAATCTGTGTAGCGTATTGAGGTTCATGCCGCACTCCTGGCTACTCCGGCCTTTCTATGCCGAACTTCTCCAGCCGGTATTGTAGCGTCTTGTAGCTCATGCCTAACAGCGGGGCCGCCTTGCTGATCACCCAATCGGCCCTCTGCATCGCCTTGGTGATCAGGTCGCGCTCCAGTTCGTCGATGGAGATCCCTTGCGCCGGGAACTCGAAGGGAAGCCGCCCGGAGAGCGACGCCTCGTGGTGCACCTCGGCTGGCAGGTCCTCGGGCTGGATGTAATCGCTCTCGGCCATCAACACGCCGCGCTCGATCACCGATTCCAGTTGCCGGACGTTTCCGGGCCAGCTGTATTCTAACAGAATTTTCAGCGCCGGCTTGCCGATTCCTTTCACGGGGATGCCGCAGGAGGCGCTGTACTTGCCGAGGAAGTAGTTGGCCAGGGTGACGATGTCGTTGCCGCGCTCGCGCAGCGGGGGAAGCGTGATCCTGATCACGTTCAACCGGTAGAAGAGATCCTCGCGGAAGGCGCCGCGCTTGGTCTCCTGCTCCAGATCCTTGTTGGTGGCGGAGAGTATCCTGACGTCCACCGGGATATTCAGCTTCCCCCCTACCCTGCGGATCTCCTTTTCCTGGATGGCGCGCAGCAGCTTGGCCTGCATGGCGATGTTCATCTCGCCGATCTCATCCAGAAAGACCGTCCCCCCCTCGGCGGCCTCGAACATGCCGATCTCCCGGGGGCCGGCCCCGGTGAAGGACCCTTTCTCGTGGCCGAACAGCTCGCTCTCCATCAGCGACTCGGGGATGGCCGCGCAGTTGATGGCGAAGAAGGCCTTGTCCTTCCGGGGGCTGCCGTCGTGGATGGCTCGCGCCACCAGCTCCTTGCCGGTCCCCGATTCGCCGTAGATCAGCACCGTGGTGGTAGTGGGGGCGATCTTGTTGATCATGCGCACCACCTCCATCATCTTCGGGTGCTCGCCGATCATGTTGGGGAGCGCCCGGGTCTCGGCCAGCTTCTTGTGCAGCACCTTGTTTTCCTTCAAAAGACCGATGTGATCGAAGGCGCGCTGCAGGGTGAGGATCAGATCGTCGCGCTCCAGCGGCTTTTCCAGGTAGTCGAAGGCCCCCATCTTGATGGCGGTCTTCACGGTGCCGATGGTGCCGTGGGCCGTCATCATGATCACGCACTGGCCGGGGGTATCGGCGAGCACCCGCTCCATCAGCTCCATGCCCGACATCCCCTGCATCTTCAGGTCGGTGAGCAGCAGGTCGAACTCCGCGCGCGCCAGTTCCTCAAGCGCCTCCCGCCCGCCCGGCACCGCCAGCACCTGGTAACCTTCCTTGCCGAGGATGGCGGAGAGGATGTCCCGCTGTCCTTTTTCGTCGTCCACTATCAAAATGCTGCCGGCCATCGCCACTCCTTGTGCTGCGAAACGCTGATGTTCATGTTTGCAAGCCTGTTCCGCCTTAAAGCGGCAGGCTCACCGTGAAGCAGGTCCCCTCGCCCTTGCTGCTTTTCACCTCCAGCGAGCCGCCGTGCTCCTTGACGATCCGCTCGGTGATGGCCAGCCCCAGCCCGATGCCGGCCTCCTTGGTGGTGAAATAGGGCTGGAACACCTTCTCCAGGTCCTGCGGGTCGATCCCCACCCCCTGATCGGCAAAAGTGAGCAGCACCACCCCGGCCTCCCGGTCCAGGCGCGCCCCGAGGGTGATCCGCCCCCCGTCGGGCATCGCCTGCGCCCCGTTGGTGATGAAGTTGCACAGGCAGTTGCGCATCAGCTCCGGGTCCACCCGCATCGGCGGCAGGTCTTCCGGTATCTCCCGGACCACCTCGATGTGCTGCTCTTTGAGCCGGTCGCGCATGATCGGCATCGCCTTGTCGATCAGCTCGGCGTAGGTGATCCGCTGCCTTCTGAGCTTGAGCGGCCGGCCGTAATTCATGAAGTTGAGCACCATGTAATTGGCCTTGCGCACTTCCTCTTTGATGTTGTCGGCTATCGCCCCCAGATCCCTCTCCTTTTCCGGGCAGGAAGGGAGGAACTCGCTTTTCAGGTGGTCGATGGCCAGGCTAATGTAGTTCAGCGGATTGCGGATCTCGTGGGCGATGCCGGCGGCCAGCTGCCCCACCTTGGAGAGGTGCTCCGCTTCGAAGAGCCGTTTTTCCAGCAGCTCCTTTTCCCGGAGCTTCCCCACCATCTCGTTGAGATTCTCGGCCAGCTCGCCGATCTCGTCTCCGCTCTCCACGTGGAAGGTGACGCTCAGGTCGCCGGCCGAAACGTCCTTCACGCCGGCGGCCAGCCGATGTATTGGGAAGGTGTACCTGCGGGCGAGGAAGATGGTGAGGAACATGCCGATCAGAAACACCAGACTGGTGGCCGCCAGGCGCCGGACGAAATTGGCGTGCTGGATGTCCCTGATGTTGTCCAAAAGGAGGTCGACCTGCACGTAGCCCAGTTGCTCGTCGCCCACGATCACCGGCACCACCAGGTCGTACGGCTTCAAGGACTGGCTGGCTCCGCCCCCCCGGCGCGAGGCCTTGAGCCCCTTCTCCAGCTTCTTGATCTCCCGCTTCTTGCCGATCTGGGCGGGGTCCGACGAGTTGATGATCTCGCCCTCGTTGTTGATGATGTTGATCTGGTTGACCCCCTTGTTGCGGGCCTGCTGCAGGTACTCCTTCAGGCGGGAGGATTCCACGTCGGTTTCCGAGGTCAGATCCTCGACGCTCAGCTGGATCGCCTTGGAAACGACGGTCGAACTCTCCTGTATTTCCTGAACCAGATCGTTCTGGCTGAACTGGTTTAAAACAAAGAGGATCAGCATGGCGATCACCAACATGGTCAGCATGATCATCACCAGCTTGGTGTTCAGTTTCATTGTGACAGCCCTTTCCTGAATGGTTTTTACAAACAGCTGAGTATACAGCAGCACCCCCGGTCAGACAAGGTCTATGTCCGGATTAATGCCTGACGGCAAGGGGGGCGGCTGAGAGACGGACAATTAATCGCTTTCTTAAAAAGAAGCCGACTGCTAAAATGTTCAAGACTTTTTACAGCCATGACCAAAACGAGGGGGGATCGAAGCATGGACTACATGGTCGGCAGGATTCCAGGGCATGTCGCCGTCAACCCGGATGGCGGAGGGCAGGGGCACCAGCGCAAGCAAGGGCATCTGCATCAGAAAACGGCGGCCGAGGGCGAAACGGGCGACAGCATCGACATCTCCGCCGAAGCCAGGCGGCGCTGCACCCGCCAGGAGGACGGCAGCGAACCCGGCAGCGAGCCCGGCAGCGAACCCGAAGAGGCGCCGGGCGAGTGAGTCAGCTGGTGAAAAGCGCCCGGTCTTTTTCGAAGGCCAGGGTAAAGGTCTCGATGATGCCGGCCATTTTCTCTGCCGGGAGTCCCAGCAGTTGCGCCGCTTTGCAACCGATCAGGTCGATCTCTTCCCTGGGTTCCCTGAGCCCTATGCCGAGCTTTAGGCAGAGTTGATCGGCAAGGGCGGTGACGGCGGCAAGGTTGACCAAGCCGGGGTCGTCCGAAGCGGCGAACTCCAGCGCGTGGTGCTGCAGGATGGCGGTGGCCAGCACCTCGGGGAAGTTCCACTTTTTGATCACGTTGGCCCCGAGCTCCTCGTGGCTGAACGGATAGACGCCCGCCTCGGCCTCCTCGAAGCAGATCCCCTCGTTGTAGCAGTGCTGCATGACCTCCTGGAACTTCTCCCGGTCCAACGAATTCATGATGATCTTGCCGATGTCATGGAACAATCCGGCCAGGAAGGCCTCCTCTTCGTTGGCCGCGCCGGTCTCCCGGGCGATGATCCTGGCCGCGAGCCCGGCCGCGAAGGAGTGCTCCCAAAGCATCTTTTCGATCAGGCCGAACGGCTTGTAGACCTGCTTCAAGGAGGCGGCCACCACCAGGCTGCGCAAGGTGCTGAAGCCGAGGATGACGATGGCGCTGGAAATGGTCTGGATCTGGCGGCGGCAGCCGTAAAAGGAGGAGTTGGAGATCTTCAGCACGCGCGCCGCGACCGCCGGGTCGGAAGCCACGATCTTGGCGAGTTCCTCGGCGGTGGCGGTCTCGCTCTCGATCAGGCGCATCACCTTCATGGCGATCACCGGAATGGTCGGCAGATCGGCCGCAGTCATGATGGCTGTTTCGAGTTCTTTATTCATGCCCATCCCTTTTGGTCCGGCTCGAGCCCGCCGGCCGGCGGCCCTTCCGGGAACAAGGTCCAAAATATACCAGAACGACCCCCTTTATCAAGGTTTATCCGGCGGGGACCCGGCAGGGGATTTAATGATTGAAAGGGCGGGCAGCGCGGGCTATACTGGCGGGAAAAAAGGAAACGGGTCCACTCATTGATCGTCAAGACTACCGAATTCATTAAAAGCGCCACCAGACCCGCCCATTACCCGGAAGGAGAGCTGCCGGAGATAGCCTTCGCCGGGCGCTCCAACGTGGGCAAATCCTCGCTGGTCAACGTGCTGGTGAACCGGAAAAACCTGGTCCGCACCAGCTCCACCCCCGGCCGCACCCAGCTGATCAACTTCTTCCAGGTAAACGACGACTTCATGTTGGTGGACCTCCCGGGATACGGCTACGCCAAGGTCCCTTTGGCCGTCAAGAAAGACTGGCGGCCGATGATGGAGACCTACCTGTCCAAGAGGCGCAACCTGCGGGGCGTGATCCTGATCCTGGACATCCGCCGCATTCCGGTGGAGGAGGATCTGCAGATGCTGGCCTGGCTGCGCGCCTTCTCCATCCCGCCCATCATCGTGGTCACCAAGTGCGACAAGGTCTCCAAAAACGAGCGCGCCAAGCAGAGCGCGGTGATCATGGCGCGCCTGGGGCTGGAAAAGGAAGAGCTGAACTTCTTTTCCGCCCTCTCCAAGGAAGGCAAAGACGGCATCTGGGCGCGGATCGACGCCCTGCTGGCGGTCGGCTCGACCGAGACCGACGGCGCCCCACAGAGCGAGACGCCCTGACGGCGGCCGCCCGCGCCGGCGCTTGACTTTAATCCGCGACCGCCAAGCCTTATTGATTGACTTTCGCCCCGGCCTCTGTTAGAAACGCCTTGAATATAGATAGTTGTTGTCGTCCGGGTGCCCCGAGAGGGGTTAAAAGGGAAGAGGGTGCAAATCCCTCGCTGTCCCGCAACTGTGAACGGTTATGAAAGCCGCAACAACGCCACTGATTAATATCGGGAAGGCGCGGTGAGTAAGTAGACCCGTGAGTCAGGAAACCTGCCTGGATGCATGCTTATTGAACCTCCGTGGCAGAGGGGCTAAAGCGAGAATCGTCCGCGTTGCCGATTTTTGACCCGCCTTCCTTCCATCGAGAAGGGGGGTTTTTTTATGTCCAAAGTGATTCTGGTCACCGGCGGGACGCGCAGCGGCAAGAGCCGGTTCGCGGAGGGGCTGGCCCAGGGGTACGACCCGATGCGCGGCTACCTGGCCACCGGCGCCCCCTCGGACCCTGAGATGGCCGAGCGCATCGCGCGCCATCGCGGCAGGCGCGGCGACGAGTGGCAGACCGTGGAGGAGCCGCTCTTGGTGACCGAGACGCTGGCCGCCAACGACGACCGCTTCCAGGTGCTGCTTTTGGACTGCGTCACCCTCTGGCTCTCCAACCTCCTTTTCCACTGTCCGGGCGGGGCCGCCGAGGCGCTTTCCCGCGTGGGGCGCCTGGTCGAAAGCTTCGCCCTCCTGAAGACCCCCCTGATCATCGTCAGCAACGAGGTGGGGATGGGGATCGTGCCGGAGCATCCGCTCTCCAGAGCCTTCCGGGATCTGGCGGGCGAGGCCAACGAGATGATCGCGGCCGGCGCGGACCAGGTATACGTCACCATCTCCGGCCTGCCGCTGAAGTTGAAGGGATAGCCGGGAAAAATAAAGCCACGGGAGCCATCATGGAACTGCTGAACCGCACGCTCGCCAAGATCCAGCCGGTAGACGAGGCCTTCATCGCCAAGGCGCAGGCGAAACTGGACGACAAGACCAAGCCGCAAGGCTCGCTGGGGCGCCTGGAGGAGATGGCCCGACGTTTCGCCGCCATAACCGAAAGCCTGACGCCCGACACAGCCAAGAAGGTGATCTTCACCTTCGCCGGCGACCACGGCATCGTCGAGGAGGGAGTGTCCCTTTTCCCCAAAGAGGTGACCCCGCAGATGGTGCTGAACTTCCTGCGCGGGGGCGCCGGCGTCAACGTGCTGGCGCGCCACGTCGGCGCCGAGGTGCGGGTGGTCGACATCGGGGTGGACTACGATTTCGAGCCCGCCGCCGGGCTGATCATCCGCAAGATCGCCAAGGGGACCCGCAACTTCGCCAAGGGTAGCGCCATGACCAAGGACGAAGCGGTCGCCGCCATCGAGGTCGGCATTACGCTCGCGGAAGAGGCCAAGGCCGAGGGAATCGCCATGATCGGCACCGGCGAGATGGGGATCGGCAACACCAGCCCCTCCTCCGCCATAATCGCGGCCCTTTCCCGCTGCTCGGTGCGCGAGGTCACTCACCGGGGGACCGGCATCAACGATCAGGCGCTGGAGCACAAGATCGCCGTGATCGAGGCAGGGCTGGCCCTGAACCGGCCCAACCCCGAGGACCCGCTGGACGTGCTGGCCAAGGTGGGAGGGCTGGAAATCGCCGGCATCGCCGGCCTGGTGCTGGGGGCCGCCGCCAACCGGATACCGGTGGTGGTGGACGGTTTTATCTCCACCGCCGGCGCGCTGATCGCCTCGGAGATGCATCCGCTGGTGCGCGATTACCTGTTCGCCGCCCACAGCTCCGTCGAGATCGGCCACCGGATGATGCTGGAGCGCATCGGCGCCAAGCCGATACTCGACCTGCAACTGCGGTTGGGGGAGGGGACCGGCGCCGCGCTCGCCATGAGCCTGATCGAGGCGGGCGTCAAGGTGCTGAAGGAAATGGCCACCTTCGCCGAGGCCGGAGTGGCCTCCGAGTAGCGCGCCGCTAACGTCGCAGAGGGGTGGCGCAGCATGAGACTTTTCCTGATCGCGTTCCAGTTCCTGACCATCGTCCCGCTGCCGTTCGCGCTGCGCTGCGAGGAGCAGGACTTGGGGCGCTCGATGGCCTTTTTCCCGCTGGTTGGGCTCGCTATCGGGGCGCTTTTGGCCGGGTGCGACTTCCTGATGGCGCCTTTGCTGCCGCGCGCCGTGGCCGACCTGCTGCTGGTCGTGCTCTTGAGCGTGGTCACCGGCGGCCTGCATCTGGACGGGCTTTCCGACGTCTGCGACGGCCTGGCCGCGCGCGGCTCGCGGGAGCGCTTCCTGGAGGTGATGAAGGATTCCCGGGTGGGGGCGGTGGGGGCGGTCGCGCTGGTGCTGGCGCTCGGGCTGAAATACCAGGCGCTACTTGCCGTGCCGCTCCAGTTCAAGCGCCCGGCGCTGCTCTTCTTCCCGCTGGCGGCGCGCTTCGCCCAGGTGCAGATGACCGTGGGGGCCAAAAGGGCCAGAGACGACGGGCTGGGCTGCGCCTTCATCGGCGGCGCCGGGCTCACACAGTTCGTACTCGCCTACGCCTTCACCCTGGCTGCGGCCTACTGGCTTTTCCGCATGCAGGGCATTTACTGCGCCCTGGTTCTCTACCTGCTCACCTGGGGCGTCAGGTCCTGGTCCCAAAAAAAGCTGGGCGGCATCACGGGAGACGTGATCGGCTGCGCCAGCGAATTGAACGAAATAGCCTGCCTGCTCGCGTTGCTGGTGCTGACCGGCCGCGGCTGGCAGGCGTTATTGCCCTAGGAGTTGAACATGCAGAAAACGCGCATTCATTTGATCCGCCACGGCGAGGTGGAGAGCGCCCACCGTTACAACGGCCACCGCGACGTGGCGCTGACGGCTCGGGGAGTCGATCAATACCACCAGTTGAAGCCTCGTCTCGACCCGGACGCCATCGGCGCCTGCTATACCAGCGACCTGACGCGCACCGTGCGCGGCGGCGAGATCCTCGCTCCCTACCTGGGGGTGGAGCCGCTCAAGGTCCCCGAACTGCGGGAGCTGAACTGCGGGGCGTGGCAGGGGCTGACCCTGGCCGAGATCCAGGCGAACCGGCCCGAGGAATGGGCGGCCCGTCTGGCCGACCTGGTGAATTTTCGGGCGCCGGGGGGAGAGAGCCTGGCCGACCTGGCGGCCCGGGTGCTGCCGGCGATCTCGGAGATCGTGGCGCGGCACCGCGGCGAGGAAGTCCTGGTGGTGGCGCACGGCGGGGTCAATCGGGTCATCCTGATGGACGCCATCGGCGCGCCGCTCGCCTCCATGTTCGGCATCGAGCAGAGTTACTGCTGCCTGAACGTCATCGACTACTTCGCCGACGGCAACTCCGTGGTGCAGCTTGCCAACGGCTGAGCCGGTCAAAGGGGTTGCCGCGCGGCGCATCGTCATTGCGGCGCCGCAAAGCGGCTCGGGGAAGACCACCCTGACCCTCGGCATCATGGCCGCCCTGACCAGGCGGGGGCTGAACGTCGCCCCCTTCAAGGTCGGTCCCGACTTCATCGATCCGGGCTACCATCGGCTGGTGACCGGCGTTCCCTCCATCAATCTGGACGGCTGGATGTGCGGCGCGGCCTTCGTGCGGGAAAGCTTCGTCCGGCACGCGGCAGGCACGGATATCGCGGTCATCGAAGGGGTGATGGGGTTATTTGACGGCATCGACGGGGCCAGCGACGCGGGGAGCAGCGCCCAAGTGGCCAAGTGGCTCAAAGCCCCGGTGGTCCTGGTGGTGGACGCGCGCAGCCAGGCGCGCAGCGCCGCCGCGCTGGTGCGCGGCTTCGCCGGCTTCGACCCGGAGCTGAGGCTCGCCGGGGTGATTTTCAACAACGTGGCCAGCGCCAATCACGAAAGCATCTTGCGCGAGGCCATGGCCGCCTCTTTGCCGGAGGTAGCGGTGCTCGGTTGCCTACCGCGCGACCCGGCGCTGGCCATCCCCTCCCGCCACCTGGGTCTATTGACCGCCGAGGAGAACCCGCTCTCGGCCGAGTTCCTGGCGCATCTCGCCCGGGTGATCGACCGGCACCTGGACCTGGACGCCATTCTCGCCCTGGACCAGTCCGACCAGTCCGACCAGTCCGACCAGTCCGACCAGTCCGACCAGTCCGACCAGTCCGACCAGTCCGACCAGTCCGACCTGTCCGACCTGTCCGACCTGTCCGACCTGTCCGACCTGTCCGACCAGCCGGTGCGCATCGCGGTGGCGCGCGACGCCGCCTTTTGCTTTGCCTACCACGACAACCTGCGGCTGTTGAAGGAGAGCGGCGCCGAGCTCTGCTACTTCTCGCCGCTGGAGGAGCGCGCGCTCCCCGAGGCGGTCTCCGGCGTCTACCTCCCCGGCGGCTACCCGGAGCTCTTCGCCGAGAAACTGGCCGCCAACCGGCCGCTCAAAGAGGAACTGCGCTTGGCGATCGAGGCGGGCATGCCGGTCTACGCCGAATGCGGCGGCTTCATCTATCTCACCCGAGGGGTGGCGTCCGAGGGCGCACTCCACAGCTTCGTCGGCATCTTCCCGGTCGCGACCCGCATGTTGCCGCGCCGCAAGGCGCTCGGTTACCGCGAGGTGGAGCTGCTGGGAGAGAGCGTCATCGGCGGACCGGGGACGCTCGCCCGCGGGCACGAATTCCACTATTCGGAGATGGACGAGATGCCGGACGGGGTGGAGCGGCTTTACCGGGTCAGCAGAAAAAATTCGCCGCTGGGGCAGGAAGGCTATCGCTATAAAAACTGCCTCGCTTCCTACATTCATCTTCACTTCGGCAGCTCAGCCGGCATCGCCGAGAGCTTTGTGGGACACTGCAGGGCATACCGGACAAGGAGTCTCACATGAAAACTCAGATCGAAATGGCGCGCGCAGGGGTGGTAACCCCGCAGATGGCAACGGTGGCGGCTGACGAGGGGGTCACGCCGGAATACGTGCGGGAGAAGGTGGCCGAAGGGCGCATCGTCATCCCCTGGAGCCGGATCAGCAAGCCGCGGGTGGCCGGCATCGGCGAGGGAATGAGGACCAAGGTCAACGCCTCCATCGGCACCTCCTCGGACATCGTCGACTACGCGGGCGAGGTGCGCAAGGCGCTGGCTGCGGCCGAGTCCGGGGCCGACACCTTGATGGAACTCTCGGTGGGTGGCGACCTGGACCGGGTGCGGCGCGAGGTGATCGGCGCGGTCGATCTGCCGGTCGGCAACGTCCCGCTCTACCAGGCGTTTTGCGAGGCGGCGCGCAAGTACGGCGACCCGAACAAACTCGACGACGAGCTGCTCTTCGAAATCATCGAGAGGCAGTGCGCGGACGGCATGTCCTTCATGGCGGTGCACTGCGGCATCAACCTCTACACCCTGGAGCGCCTGCGCAAGCAGGGGTACCGCTACGGCGGACTGGTCTCCAAGGGAGGTGTGAGCATGGCCGCCTGGATGATCGCCAACGGCCGCGAAAACCCGCTCTACGAAAAATTCGACCGGGTGGTCGAGATCCTCAAGCGCTACGACGTGGTGCTCTCGCTCGGCAACGGCCTGCGCGCCGGGGCGATCCACGACTCCAGCGACCGCGCCCAGGTCCAGGAACTGCTGATCAACTGCGAACTCGCCGAGATCGGCCGCGACCTGGGGTGCCAGATGCTGGTCGAGGGACCGGGGCACGTGCCGCTGGACGAGATCGAGGGGAACATCAAGCTGCAAAAGAGGATGAGCGGCGGCGCCCCTTACTATATGCTCGGCCCGATCACCACCGACGTGGCACCCGGCTTCGACCACATCACCGCCGCCATCGGCGCCGCCCAATCCTCGCGCTTCGGCGCGGACCTGATCTGCTACATCACCCCCGCCGAGCACCTGGCGCTTCCCAACGAAGAGGACGTGCGCATGGGGGTGAAGGCCGCCAAGATCGCCGCCTACATCGGCGACATGAACAAGTACCCGGAGAAGGGACGGCAACGGGACAAGGAGATGAGCAAGGCCCGGCGGGACCTCGACTGGCAGCGGCAGTTCGAGCTCTGCCTGTATCCGGCGGACGCCGCCGCCATCCGGGGGAGCCGCACCCCCGAGGACGAGAAGACCTGCACCATGTGCGGCGACTTCTGCGCCTCCAGGGGCGCCGCCAAGATCTTCGCCGGCGACCTGCGGGGCGACAAGATCTGATGGCGCGGCTCCTGTTGCTGACATTGGCCTGCCTGTCGGTCGCCGCGCCGGCCTTCGCCATGCACATCTCGGAGGGGCTGCTCCCCTTCAACTGGGCGCTCTTTTGGTACCTGGCCGCGGCGCCTTTCGTAGCCCTCGGGGTGAAGCGCCTGAACGTCCTGGCCCGCGAGGACCTCTCCCTGAAGCCGCTGGTGGGCCTTTTGGCCGCCGTGGTCTTCATCATCTCCTGCCTGCCGATCCCGGTGCCGACCGCCGGCACCTGCTCGCACCCCTGCGGCACCGGGCTGGCGGCGGTGCTGGTCGGACCGCTGATCAGCGTGCTGATCGCCGCGGTCGCCCTGCTGATCCAGGCGCTTTTTCTGGCGCACGGCGGGCTGTCGACCCTGGGCGCCAACGTCTTTTCCATGGGCGTGGTCGGCTCGCTGGCCGGCTGGCTCGCCTTTCGCGGCGTGCGCGCCCTGGGGGGAAGCCTCGCCGTTGCCGGCTTCATCGCCGGGGTGCTCGCCGACTGGGGCACCTACGCCGCGACCTCGCTGATCCTGGCGGCCGGCATCCGCGGCGAGGCGCCGCTCTTGCCGCTGACGGCGAGGATCATGGTCGCCTTCATACCGACCCAACTTCCGCTGGGCATCCTGGAAGGGGTGATCACCGCCGGCATGGTGACGCTGCTTTACCGGAAAAGACCAGACCTGCTGGTCAAGATGCGGGTGATCCGCGAGAGGGAGCTCCCCGACCATGCCTGAGCGCAAAAGGAAGTGGCAAATATTGCTGATTCATGCGACCATCCTCCCTACCCTGCTTTTCGGGGTCTACTTCTTCTCCCTGGCGCCCAAGCCCTGGACCGGGGTGGACGAGGCGGTGGTGGAAAAGATCGCCAAGGAGCACGGCCGCGAGGTCAAGGCGCCGCTGATCGACCCCGGTTCCGGCGATCTGCTGCTCTTCGTCTTCCTGGTGGCCGGCGCCGTCGGCGGCTTCGCCGCCGGCTATTACTGGCGCGAGCTGACCAAGAAAGCTCCCTAAAGGCTCCCATGCACCATTTCACGCCGCAGATCTTCGACGCCTCCCATCGCCTGAGCCGCATCGACCCGCGGGTGAAGCTCTTGAGCGCGGCTGCGCTCTTGGCCATGGTGATCAGTTGCCCGGGCGCCGGCTTCCCCCTGCTGATCTGCGCCCTGAGCCTCGGCCTTTGCCGCGCCCTGGGCGTGCCGGCGCGCACCCTCGCCCTGCGTTTCGCCGAACCGCTGTTCATCGCCGCCACCGTTTTGCTGTTGAAGCTTTTCTTCGCCGGCCACCAGCCGCTCTTTTCCCTGCAGTTCGCCGGTTTCGAGCTGACCGGCCAGCGCGACGGGCTGCTGGAGGGGGCGCGCATCGCCTGCCGCATCCTGGGCGGGGTCTCCCTGCTGGCGGCGGTCGGCTTCTCCACCCCCTTCACGCAGTTGATGGCCGCCCTCTCCTGGCTGCGGGTGCCGCAGACGCTGATCGACGTGGCCCTTTTCGCCTGGCGCTACCTGTTCCTGCTCTTGGAGGAGGCCCAGGTGGTGTACAACGCCCAGAGGAACCGTCTGGGATACGTCGGCTACCGGCGCGGGCTCCGCTCCTTCGGCACCCTGGCCGGCGTGCTGGTGATCAAGGCGTTCGACAACAGCCAGAGCGTCACCACCGCCATGGTGCAAAGGGGCTATGACGGCAAGATGCCGATGCTGCTGCACAAACCTTTCAAAGCTGCCGAGGTCGCCCTTGCCCTGTTGCTGGTCGTCTGTCTGGCGGCGCTCAGGGCCATCTAAAGCGGCAAAGGAACTCCGTGAACTCGACAAGGATCTCCGTCCAGCTGGAAAGCTTCAAATACCCCGACGGCACCATCGCCCTGGCCGACATCTCTTTGCGCGTGGCCAGGGGGGAGTTCACCGGCATCCTCGGCGCCAACGGTTCCGGCAAGACCACCCTCTTGAAGGCGATGGACGGCCTGATCAAGGGGTACCGGGGCGAGGTGCTGCTCGACGGCGACAACGTGTTGAGCCTGCATCCGCGCGATATTTACCGCAAGGTGGGACTGGTCTTTCAAAACCCGGACGATCAGCTCTTCGCCGCCACCGTCTTCGAGGACACCGCCTTTGGCCCGCGCAACATGGGGTGCGCCGAGCCCGAGGTACGCGCGAGGGTGGAGTCCGCCCTGGCGAGCGTCGACATGGCGGCCTACGCCGGCAAGGGGATCCACAACCTGAGCTACGGACAGAAGAAGCGGGTCTGCATCGCCGGGCTGCTCGCCATGGGGCACGAGATACTGCTCCTGGACGAGCCGACCGCCGGCCTCGACCCGATGGGGGAGTACCGGATGATGGAGCTCTTGACCAGGCTGAACCGGGAACAGGGAGTGACCATCGTCATGGCGACCCACAGCGTGGACCTGGTGCCGATCTTCCTGCACCGGCTGCACATCCTGAGCCGCGGCACCCTGGTCCGCGGCGGCACGCCGGAGGAAGTCTTCACCGCCCCCGAGGAATTGCAGCAGGTGAAGTTGCGCCTGCCCCACATAGCCGAACTGATCTACAAGCTGAAACACGAGGAAGGTCTCCCCTTTCGCCGCATACCGCTCACCATCGGCGAAGCCAGGAGAGAAATCGTGGAGGCGATGGTCCGATAAGACCGGGCCCGGAGGCCGTTTTTTGCCGGCGACCCGCATCTTGCGAGCCGCAGTCGCGGCCGCAGTGCATAAATCGACGTAATCCGCTAAAGTTTTCCCGCATGCAACCCGATATCAACCAATGGTTGAAAACGTTGCCCCCTCCCCTTCCGCACCCATAAAGACCCGGCCCGGCATCTCTCTTGGTTGCCACCTCAGAATCGACGGCACACCCGCCATCCTGCGCGGCAGCATCGCGCGGAACCGGTGCTACCTATGCACGCTTGGCTTTTAACATGATCAAAGGAGAAATTTATGCAGTTTAGGCGCTTCAAGGACTGGAGAATCCAAACCAAGATCATGTTCATCACGGTCATGAGCGTGTCGATCATGATGCTTGGCTTGTTCTGTTTCGTGCTCCCGCTGGTGGAAGAGAAGATCATGAAGGAAAAGCAGGACGCCACCCGCCACATCGTGGAACTGACCGTGAGCCTGCTCGATGACCAGAATGCCGAAGTCCAAGCCGGCAGGATCACCCTGCAGGTCGCCCAGCAGGAAGCCGCCAGGCGCATCGGCAAGCTTCGCTACGACCAAAAAGAGTACATCTGGCTTAACGGCCTGGACGCCGTCTGCATCATGCACCCGATCAAGCCCGAGTTGAACGGCAAGGACCTGTCCGGCCTGAAGGACCCCAACGGCGTCCACATCTTCCAGGAATTCGTCAAGATCTGTAAGGAAAAGGGGGGCGGCTTCGTCAATTACCTGTGGCCCAAACCGGGCGAGAAGGATCCGGTCGCCAAGATCTCCTACGTGAAGACCTTCGTCCCCTGGGGCTGGGTCGTCGGCAGCGGCATTTACGTGGACGACGTGCAAAAGGACGTGAACGCGGTGAGGTGGCTGTTCCTGGGGCTGAACCTGCTGGTGGCGGCGTTGAGCCTGCTGCTTGCCTACTCGGTCAGCCGTGGCATAACCCGCACCCTGGGCCGGGTGGACCGCACCCTGCGGGAAATGGCGAGCGGCGAGGGCGACCTGACCCGGCGCCTGCTGGTGGAGCGGGAGGACGAGACCGGCTCGCTGGCCCGCTCCTTCAATCAGTTCCTGGACAATCTGAAAGAGATCGTGATGCACATCACGCGCAACTCGCTGGAAGTGGCGGCGGCAGCCACCCATCTCAACAACACCGCGGCAAGCATCGCCGCCGGCACCGAGCAGGTGGCCTTCGAGTCCGGCTCGGTCGCCATCGCCAGCGAGGAGATGGCCTCCACCTCGTCGTCCATCGCCAGCAGCTGCGCCAACGCGGTGGAGAACGTCAACCGGGCCGGGCGCAGCGCCAAGGACGGCTCCGCGGTGGTCGGCAACGCCGTGCTCAGCATCCAGAGGATAGCCGGCAAGGTGCAGGAGAGCGCCCGGACGGTAGCCGCCTTGGGCACCCGTTCCGAGCAGATCGGGCAGATCATCGGCACCATCGAGGACATCGCCGACCAGACCAACCTGTTGGCGCTCAATGCTGCCATAGAGGCCGCCCGCGCCGGCGAGCAGGGGCGCGGCTTCGCCGTGGTGGCCGACGAGGTGCGGGCACTGGCGGAGCGGACCACCAAGGCCACCCGCGAGATTTCCGAGATGATCAAGAGCATTCAGAAGGAGACCATTTCCGCCGTAACGGCCATGGAAGAGGGAGTCCGGGAGGTGCAGCACGGCACCGACGATGCGGCGAGTTCGGGGAGAGCCCTGGAAGACATCCTGGAGCAGGTGACCGGCGTTTCCAGCCAGATAGACCAGATATCCTATGCCGCCAAGGAGCAGACCTCGGTTACCAACGAGATCAGCAAGAACATGCATCGCATCACCCAGGTAGTGCAGGAGACCTCGGGAAGCGCCAAGGAGACCGCTAGCGCCGCCCAGCAGCTGGCCGGCATGGCCGAGGAGTTGAAGCGGATCGTAGCCCAGTTCCGGCTCTAGCCGGGGAACAACGCAGTATACGCCGAAATATTTTTTTCCGACAGACTGTTAATTGGTCGTTAGCGGAGCTATATTACGACACAGCTAGCTAGCGAAACAGAATCTGAGAAAAGGAGGTAATCAGCATTACAGATACTCCACCGCAAAGGATTCTCACAACGTGACAGCAGGAACAGATCCGGGGAGAAAGAGCTCCGGAACGACCCTTGAAAAGGGTGCCAAGCAATAAACAGCAAAGGGCCCGCCATAACTGGCGGGCCTTTCATTTTGCCCGACAGCACCGCCGCCGGCGCCGCCCCCAGTTGTCCACCACGTCCACCACGCCCACCACGTCCATTGCCACCCCCATGCCAATTCCCTTTTGACCAAAACGAAGCGAGATGCTATAAATGGTGCGCCCCGCCTTTGATCGCGCCCGGCGCCGAAAGGCCTTAAGGAACCCCATGAAACTGCTCCACAACCTGAACCCCCCTCAAAAAGAGGCCGTGCTGCACGGCGAAGGCCCGATGCTGGTCCTGGCCGGCGCCGGCTCCGGCAAGACCCGCGTCATCGTGCACCGCATCGCCTACCTGATCCAGGAACGAGGGGTGCCCCCCTGGCAGATCCTCGCGGTCACCTTCACCAACAAGGCGGCCGGCGAAATGCGGGAAAGGGTGCGGCAGATCCAGGGGGAGGGAGAGCTGCCGCTGATCTCCACCTTCCATTCCAGCTGCGCCAGAATCCTGCGCCGCGAGATCGCGCACCTGGGCTACGACAGCAATTTCGCCATCTACGACGACAAGGACTGCGAACGCCTGCTGAAGGATTGCGCGGCCCAACTGAACCTGGACGAGAAGCGCTACCCGCCGAAGGCGCTCTCCGCCGCTATCGACCAATTCAAGAACGACGGGCTCTCCCCGGAGCGGGTCCCTTCCGGCTCCCCCTACGAGGCGACCCTCGCCCGGGTCTACGCCCTCTACCAGGAGCGGCTCAAACGCTGCAACGCCGCCGACTTCGGCGACCTGCTGCTCTTGACCGTGCGCCTGTTCGAAGAGCATCCCGAGGTGCTCGACAAGTACCGGGAGCGCTACCGCTGGATCATGGTGGACGAGTACCAGGACACCAACGCGGTCCAGTACCGGCTGGTGCAGCTTTTGGCCGGGAGCCGGCAAAACCTCTGCGTGGTCGGGGACGACGACCAGTCCATCTACGGCTGGCGGGGTGCCGACATCCGCAACATCCTCGAGTTCGAGAAGGACTTCCCCGGGGTGAAGGTGGTGAAGCTGGAGCAGAACTACCGCTCCAGCAAGACCATCCTGGACGGCGCCTGGAACGTGGTGGAAAAGAACCGCGGCCGAAAGCCCAAGAGGCTTTGGACCGAAAACCCGGACGGGGAGCCGATCGTCTACCGCACGCTTCCCAACGAGTGGGAGGAGGCACGCCTGGTCTGCCGGGAAACCGAGCGTTTCCTGGCGGAGGGTGGAGATCTCTCCGGCGTCGCCGTTTTTTACCGGACCAACGCCCAGTCGCGGGTGGTGGAAGACGCCATGGTGGCGGCGGGCATCCCCTACCACATGGTGGGCGGGCTCCGCTTCTACGCGCGGCTGGAGGTGAAGGACATCCTCGCCTACCTGAAGGCGCTGGACAACCCGGCCGACGAGGTGGCGCTGAAGCGCATCATCAATACCCCGCCGCGCGGCATCGGCAACGCCACCGTGCAGCGCGTCTCGGAGCTGGCCGCCGAAAAGGGGATCACCTTCCACGAGGCCCTGCTGGAAGCGGCTCAGGGGAGCCTTTTGGCCAGCGGGCTGCGCGCCAAGGTGGCCTCCTTCGTGGAGGAGCTGCGGGGATACCGAAAGCTCGCCGCCAAGCTGCCGCTCGACGAGTTGGCCGCGACGGTCATGCTCGATTCCGGCTACCTGGCCAGGCTCAAGTCACAGGGGAGCGAGGAGGCGCAGGACCGGCTGGCCAACCTCCAGGAACTGGTGACGGCCATGCAGGTGTTCGAAAGCAGCGCCGGCGACAACGGGCTGGCCGCTTTCCTGGAGCAGGTGGCGCTGGTCTCGGACCTGGAACAGGAAGGCGAAGGGAAGAAATCGTCGGCCACCCTGATGACGCTGCACTCGGCCAAGGGGCTGGAATTCCCGTTGGTCTTCATGGTCGGCATGGAGGAGCGCCTCTTCCCTCACACCCGAGCGCTCGATGACCCGGTCCAGATGGAAGAGGAGCGCAGGCTCTGCTACGTGGGGATGACGCGGGCCAAAAAGCGGCTCTACCTCCTCAACGTGCGCCGGCGCCACATCTTCGGGCAAGAGCAGATGAACCCGCCGGCCCGCTTCATCCGCGACATACCCGCGGATTTGATCGACGACGGCCAGCAGTGGCCAAGCCCGGCCGCGCAGCAGACCGCGCCCCGCACGCCCCCCGCGCACAACCTCGCCTCGCTCTTCGAAGAGGAGATCGAGCCGGAGTTCGACAACGAGGTGCGCATGGTGCCGGAGGACCACGGGGATGGGATCTTTCTGGGCATGCGGGTGCGGCACGCGCAGTTCGGCTCGGGGACCATCAGGAAGATCGAAGGCGAAGGGGACAACCAGAAGGTGATCGTCTGGTTCACCTCGCTGCGCGGTCCGAAGAAACTATTGGTGCGCTTCGCCGGCCTGGAGAGGGATTGAGAATTTTGGGAGAGGACTAAAGTGGAAAAGCCCGTCATAGCAGTAACCATGGGGGATCCGAGCGGGATCGGCCCGGAGATCGTGGCCGCGGCCCTGGCCGACCCGGCGGTCTCACGAATCGCCAGGCCGCTGGTGCTGGGGGACCGCGCCGCCCTGGAGCGCGGCATCGCCGTAGCCGGGGTAGCGCTCGCCGTGGAAAGCGTGCCGGCCGCCATGCCACCCGCCGAGCCGCGCCCGGGCGTGCTCTACCTGCACGAGCTCTCAGCGCTCCCGCTCGACGCCATGCAGTACGGCAAGCCGAGCGCCGCCGGCGGCGACGCCTGCTTTCGCTACATCTGCGAGGCGGCGCGGCTCTGCCTGAACGGCACGGCGGCGGCCATGGCCACCGCCCCCATCAACAAGGAATCCATGAACCGCGCCGGCCACCACTATCCCGGCCATACCGAACTCTTAGCCGAACTCACCGGCGGCCAAGAGCCGGTGATGATGCTCGCCGGCGACCGACTGCGGGTGACGCTGGTCACCATCCACGAGGCGCTCTCCCGCGTGCCGTCGCTGGTGAGCTTCGAGCGGGTGCTTGCCACCATCCGCATCACCCACGACTCCCTCTCCCGCTGGTTCTGCAAAAATCCGCGCCTGGCCGTGCTGGCCCTCAACCCGCACTGCGGCGAGGGGGGACTGTTCGGCGACGAAGAGGCCGCGGCGATCGCGCCGGCCGTGGCCGCCGCCAGGAAGGCCGGCATCGATGCCACCGGCCCGCTCTCCGCCGACACCCTGTTCCATTTCGCGGCCTCCGGCGCCTACGACGCGGTGGTCTGCATGTACCACGACCAGGGGCTGATCCCGCTCAAGCTGCTCCATTTCGACGACGGCGTCAACGTCACGCTGGGTCTCCCCATCATTCGCACCTCGGTCGATCACGGCACCGCCTACGATCTCGCCGGGACCGGCCGGGCCTCGACCGCCAGCATGAAAGCGGCCTTGTTCATGGCCGCCCGCATGGCCGCGACCGGGGTCGGCGGCAGCGCCCAAGCCGTCCCCACGGTCGGGGGAGCCGAGTGAAACGGTTTCTGTGGCTCGCCTTGGGGGCGGTGGCGGTCTATGCCGTCTACCTCGCCGTCTCGCTCTACCTGATGCCCCCGGTGGCTCAGCTTCGCGACCGCAAAGCCAACCTCGTCATTCAGGTTAAGGACTGGCACGGCGACTACCACCCGTTCGTGGTCGGTCCCCAGAACCGCTACTGGACCCCTTCGGCCAGCATTCCGGCCGAGATGAAGTGGGCGGTGATCCTCGCCGAGGATGCGGATTTCTACCGGCACGAAGGGATCGACGTCAAGGCGATCAAGAACGCCATCAAGTACGATCTGGAAAAAAAGAGCTTCGCCCGGGGCGCCTCCACCATCACCCAACAGGTGGCGAAGAACCTGTTCCTCTCCCGCGAGAAGACCCTCACCCGCAAGGCCAAGGAGATCTATCTGGCCAAACGGATGGAGCAGGAACTCACCAAGGGGAGGATCATCGAACTCTACCTGAACGTGATCGAGCTGGGTCCCATGGTGCACGGCATAGGCCACGGCGCCCGCTATTACTTCGGCAAGTCCCCGGCAAGCCTGTCGCCGCGCGAGTGCGCCTTTCTGGCCGCCATGCTCCCCGGCCCCCGTCTTGCATACAACCCGTACAAGAATCTGGGCAAGGTTCTGAAAAGGTCCAACATGATCCTGAGGCTGTTGGAAGCCAAGGGGGTGCTCTCCGCCGAGGAATACCGGACGGCGCTGGCCGAAACGCCCAACGTCGGACGCATGCAGAAGAAGGTGGACGAGAGCATCAAGCGGGTGGAGGTGCTGGCCAACCTGTCGAGCGCCAAGGGCCCGGCAGCGCCGGATCGCCAGGAGCAGGGGGCGGACCGGGAACCGGCAGCGGAGCCGGCGGCCGAGCCCGCAGCCGCCCCGGCGCCGGCGGCGCCCCCGCCGTAGGGTCACGGCGTGCCGCGCCCGGCGCTCATCGGCTGGGCGCCGCGGCCCCAACCGGGCGATGCATCCGTTTTTGTTGGAGATTTATAAATAAGGGCCGTTCAAGTTCCCATTGATTTTGCCGAGAAAGCTACTAAAATGCGCGAGACCGTCTAGAGAGGTGGCTATATGGAAACAAATGCTTCAGGGGGGTTAGTCGTCGTTGTGGACGACGACCCGTATGTGCTGGAATGCGTGGCGACGCTACTCTCCCTGAGCGGCTTTGAGGTGCACCCTTTCTCAAACGGCAACGATGCCCTCGCCCAACTGCGCCAGCTGTCGCCCCATGTGGTGCTTACCGACGTCAACATGCCGCACATCACCGGCATCCAGCTTCTGGAACGGATCCACGAACAGGACCGCGACATCCCGGTCATCCTGATGACCGCCTACGCCGAACTGGAAATGGCGGTTTCCGCCATCAAGAAAGGCGCCTTCGACTTCATCGTCAAGCCTTTCAACCCTCCCTACCTGATCCATTCCGTGGAGAAGGGAATCAACTACCAGCGACTGGTTTTGATGGAGAAGAACTACAAGATGGACCTGGAGCGCACCGTGGAGCTGCGCACCCGCGAGTTGGCCGACGCGCTGGACCAGATGCGGAGCATGAGTCAGGAGACTATCGAGAGGTTGACAGCCGCCGCCGAGTTGCGCGACGAGGACACCGGGTTGCACATCTCCCGGATCGGTCTGTACGCGAAGCGGCTGTCCGAGGCCCTCTCCATGCCCGACGATTTCCGGGACACCATCGCCATCGCCGCCGCCATGCACGACGTCGGCAAGATCGGCATCCCGGACGCCATCCTGCTCAAGTACGGCCCGCTCACCGACGAGGAGTTCTGCGTCATGAAGAGCCACACGCTGGTCGGGGGGAAAATTCTCTCGGGTTCCGCCCACAAGGTGCTGCAAATGGCGGCGTCCATCGCGCTATCCCACCACGAGCGTTGGGACGGCAGCGGCTATCCTCATGGACTGAAGGGGGAAGCGACCCCGGTGGAGGGGCGCATCGTGATGCTGGTGGACCAGTACGACGCCTTGCGCAGCAAGCGGGTCTACAAGGCCGCGCTGGATCATGAAAGAACCATGCAGATCATCATGCAAGGCGACGGGCGCACCATGCCGTGCCATTTCCAGCCCCGAGTGCTGGAGGCGTTTGCCGCCGCGGCCTCGGATTTCGAAGAGATCTTCGCCTCCCAGCGGGACTAGTGACGGCAAGTCCGGCGCTGGCAGGATCGACGTGGATCAAAAACCCCCTCTCCCTTGATGGGAGAGGGGCGGGGAGAGGGTGAAAAGCTCGTGAAAGCTCTCCCCCCCCCCACCCCCTCCCATAAAGGGCTTGTCCGCCGAAGCCTTGGCGAAGGAGGGAGGGGGAGAAATACAAGGACCGAGCTTAAATTAAACGGCAGCGGGGCAGCAACCAACAGCCCCGTAGCTCCTCGCCTACAGTCTGAGGCTTTCCACCGCCGCCTCGTCCAACAGATTACCGGTGACGATGCCGTGCTCGTCGCCGTTGCAGGTCACGCTCAACTCGGCTTCGGCGCCGGCCTCGGCCTTGGTGTAGCGCAGCAGCACCTGCCCGGCGCGCTCCACCAGCTCTTCGGAACTCTCCCCCATCAGCGCCGCCAGCGGACTCGGTCCGCCGCTCCACCTAATCGTCGCCTCGCCGGGCTGCACCGCGGCCTCCAGCATCTGGTTCTCCGCGTCGTTTCTGCCGATGATCACCTTGGTCCGCTCGCCGATCCGAAAGTGCCTCCCGAGCTTCAAGAGCCTGAAGTCCCTCAGGTCCAGCTGATCGGAGTGGTCGAAGACGTCGCGCACCTTGCCGACGAAGGAGGGATCGGTCAACAGGCAGCCGCCGGCCGGGCAGGGATAATTCTTCACGTCCAGTTCCGCCGCCAACTCGAACTGCTCCTTTCGGGAGCGCCCCTGCATGGACAGCAGCTTCTCCCGGTCCACCCATCCCTCGGTCTCGGGAATGGTCGGCTTGAAATGCTTGGCCGAAAGCGGGCGCAACAGCAGCCCTTCCAGGCCGCTCTCCTTCTCGATCACGCGCAGCGTGTCGCGGCGCTGGCTCATCGGCCGCTGTCCCAGCACCTCGCCGGTGAAGACGAAGTCGGCGCCGCTCTCCAGCATGTACTCCTTGGCCTTCTTGAGCAGGAAGATGCGGCAGTCGATGCAGGGGTTCATCCCCTTGCCGTAGCCGTGTTTGGGGTTCTTCAGCAGTTCCAGGTACTCGACCCCCTTGTGCATGACCTTGATCGGGATGTTGAACTCCCCCGCAACTCGGACCGCCTCCGATTTGCAGCCGGCGTTTTTGCCGGTGCAGGTGCAAAAGGGCGAGGTGAAATTGAGCGCTTCGACGACTATCCCCTGATCGAGCAGCACTTTGACGGCGAGTGTGGAATCGAGTCCCCCCGACAACAGGGCGATCGCTTTTCGTTGCATGTAGTTCTCCGTGAAACTTGATTGAGTTCAAGGTTGGGACCGCGCGATCCGGCAGAAGATCGAACAGTCCTGTCTAGTTGGCTCATACAAGTAACACGAAGGGCGAAGGAAAGTAAAGGTTGTCGGTGCCCGGTTTTTCGGGTACATTCCCTGCGAGCGGTCGTCTGCAACTCCTGGAGGTAGACATGAACGGGCTTGTCAAGCAAGGGTCCATCGGCGCAATCCTCTTTCAATCGCATATCATCACCGAACAGGAGCTGAAGGCGGCGCTGGAGGCGCAGAAGATATCGGGAGGAAGGGTCGGCGAGGAACTGGTCCGCCTGGGGGTGGTCACCCAGGAAGACATCGACTGGGCGCTCGCCAACCAGTTGAATATCCCCTATGTCCGCCTCAAGCGGGAAAGCCTCGACCCGGAGGCGATCGCCCGGGTGCCGGCGCAACTGGCCCGGCGCTACCAGCTGTTCCCGCTCTTTCTCTCCGGCGACGAGATCTCCGTCGCCATGACGGACCCGCTCAACAAGGAGGCGATCGGCGAACTCGCCAGAACGACCGGCTGCCAGATCGCCGTCTCGGTGGGACTGGTCCGCGAGATCAGGGAGATGCAGGATCTGGTCTACGGACCGAGCGAACTGGTTCCCGAACTGGGGTTCAGCTCCACGCACTTCTCCGCCAAGGCCCTGGAGTCCATCAACGCCGACCTGAGTGCGGCGACCCTTTTGAACCATCTGCTTTTGTACGTGGTAAAACACAAATTCGCCGGTTTGGCGCTGCAGCTTTTGGACGGTCGGGTGAGCGTGCTGGTACGCGGCGGCGGCAAAAAGAGCGAGATCGGCAGCCTGGAGGCGGCCAACTACGCTCGGCTCACCGGCAGGATCCGCAAGCTGGCGGGGCTGGCCGGCGCCGGAGGGATCTCCGCCAGCGGCTTGCTGCAATTTCTCTGGCAGGGAAAGCGGATACCTTTCCAGGCCTCGCTTCTTGGCGGCTACGGCGGCGAATACGTGACGCTCAAGCTGAAGATCTCTGCCCCGCCGCTCAAGGAGCTGGCCGATCTGGAGCTTGCCCCCTCCAAGGACCATGATCTGCGGACACTGGCCGGGGAACGCCAGGGGTTGATTCTGTTCTGCGGCCGAGACGCCGAGGAGAGAGGGAGGCTGATCGACCTCTTTTTGGACTCCTGCCAGGACGAGGAGCGGACGGTGCTGCTGTTCGGTGAGCGCCTGGGGCGCGGCAGGAAGCGCTACCCGCGCATCCCGGTCTGTCGCGACGGGGCGAACGACACCGCCGCCATCGTGGCCGCCGCGCTCGACCACGACCCCGACACCATGGTGGTTGAAGACGCCACGGCGGTTGACGCCTTCATCGAGGCCAGCAAGGCCGCGCTGCGCGGCAAGCTGCTTTTGGCCGGCACCTCTCACCCCGACAAGGAATCGGCGCTGAAGCAGCTCCTCTACCTGCACGAGCGGAATTTCCTGATTCCGACCCAGTTGAAGGGTCTGGTCTGCTGCAAGACGGTGCTCCTTTTGTGCCCGCACTGCAAAGAGCGCTACGCCCCCGCCCCCGAAGAACTGGCGGCGCTGAGGCTCGCGGCCCGTCCGGCAGACTACTACCGCGCCGGCGGCTGCCCCGCCTGCGACCATACCGGCTACGGCGGCAAGCGCTATTTGCTGGACGTGATCCGCTTCGACCACCGGCTCCTGGAGGCCTTCGAAGCGATCCGCAAGAGCGCGGACATCATCCGCTTCATGAAGGACAACGGCTACCGCGGCATCACCGAGGAGGGGGCGGAACTCCTGGAGCGGGGCGAGATCTCTCCCGGCGAGTACGTCGCTTCCCTATTGTTGTGACGGAGATTAAACATGGCAAGGATTGATGCACTCTTCAAGCTGATGAGCGACCAAGGAGCCTCGGACCTGCACCTTTCCTCCGGATCGCAGCCCATCTTCCGGCTGCGCGGGGAGATGGTGCGCCAGAATTTCAAGACGCTGGCCCACGAGGAGCTGAAGGCGATACTCTTCGAGATCCTGACCCAGAAGCAGCGCGACCTGTTCGAGGAGAAACACGACCTGGATTTCGCCTACACCGTCCCCGGCCTGGCCCGCTTCCGCGGCAACATGCTGCTGCAGCACCGCGGGATCGCCGCCGTCTTCCGCATCATCCCGACCAAGATCCTTTCGGCCGACGATCTGGGGCTCCCCGAGGGGGTGCGCAACCTCACCAAGCTGAAAAAGGGGCTGGTGCTGGTGACCGGACCCACCGGGAGCGGCAAGTCGACCACGCTCGCGGCCATGATCGACCTGATCAACAGCACCCGGCACGAGCACATCCTGACACTGGAGGACCCGCTCGAATTCATCCACGAAAACAAGATGGCCCTTTTCAATCAGCGTCAGATCGGCGAGCATACCGACAGCTTCGCCAGCGCGCTTAGGGCGGCCCTGCGCGAGGATCCCGACGTGATCCTGGTGGGCGAGATGCGCGACCTGGAGACCATCAGCCTGGCCATCAGCGCCGCCGAGACCGGCCACCTGGTCTTCGGCACCCTGCACACCAGCTCGGCCGCCAAGACCGTGGATCGCATCGTCGACGTCTTCCCCAAGGATTCCCAGGAGCAGTGCCGCGCCATCTTGTCGGAGTCGCTGAAGGGGGTGATTTGCCCGCAGCTGCTGAAGACGGCCGACGGCAAAGGGAGGGTGGCGGCGCTGGAGATCATGATCGGCACCCCCGCCATCGGCAACCTGATCCGCGAGGCGAAGACCTTTCAGATCCCTTCCATCATGCAGACCGCCAGGAAGGACGGCATGCAGCTCATGGATCAGCACATACTGGACCTGTTGAAGACCAAGAAGATAGCGGGCGAGGAGGCCTACCTTTTCTGCACGGACAAGAAGCAGTTCGAGCAGTACCTCCCGCCGCTGCCCAAACTTTGATGCCGAGATCGAACGTGCACCACATAAAAAAGGCCCTCTTGCAGGAGGGCCTTTTTACGTGGTGGTTATTTCTACCGTAACCCGTAGGTCGTGTTGAGGTACGAAACGCGACGTTGCCACGGTGCCACGGTCGCAATGTCGCGTTTCACGATGAAGCCGTTCAACACGACCTACGGATGTGCAGCTGGTGGCCGATGCTAGTGAATAGGCACAAAGTTCTGCCTATGGACGCCGCTTCGGCGATAACCGGCGCCGATCAGATGGCCGGTTCTTCCTCCAGGAACGCCAGCAACTCCCGGTTCACCTCCTCGGCGTGCGTCCAGTTCAGCCCGTGGGGGGCGCCGGCCACCACCATCATCCTGCTCCCCTTCACCGCCTCGTGGGTGCGGCTGCCGGTGGCCGCGAAGGGAAGTATCCGGTCGTCGTCGCCGTGAATCACCAGGGTCGGCAGATCGACGCGAATCAGGTCGTCCCGGAAATCGGTGAGCCAGGCCTGCACGCAGTCGAGCGTCCCCTTGGGAGAGGCGCCCGCGGCGATGTTCCAACTGAGCCGCACCGCCTCGTCGCTCACCTTCTTGCCGCCGAACGCGTGCAGGTTGTAGAAGTTCAACAGGAAGCTGGTCAGAAAGGCCGGCCGGTCGGCGAGGATAGCCTGCTTGATCGCTTCGAAGACGGAAGCCTCCACGCCGGCCGGGTTGTCCGCCCCCTTCAGCAGAAAAGGGGTGACGGCAGCCATGAACACCGCCTTTTTGACGCGTTCCGTGCCGTGGCGGCCGAGATAGCGCGCCACCTCTCCCCCTCCCATCGAGAAGCCGACCAGCGTCGCCTCGCGCAGGTCCAAGGTGGTCATGAGGCGATGCAGGTCGTCGGCGAGGGTGTCGTAATCGTAGCCTACGGCCGGCCTGCTGGAGTTGCCGAACCCCCTGCGGTCATAGACGATCACCCGATGCCCGGCGCGCAAAAGCGCCGGCACCTGCTTCTCCCAGGAAGCGGAGCTAAGCGGCCAACCGTGAATCAGCACCACCGGCTTACCCGCGCCGTGGTCCTCATAGTAGAGATCTATGTTGCAGGAGTTTTCCTTGCCGACGGTGATGTAATTCATCTGAATCCCCTTTCCAATGAGTTGGCAAAAGCCGACCGACGGCAGGAGCTGCCGGTCGAGCTTTCGAGCAAAGGAATCAGATACAACATTTAGCCGGCAAGTCAACCGGGGCGTCGAAAAAGGCCCGCCTTCCCGCAAACTACAGCGTCTGGGTGACGGATGAAACCGTTATAACCAGAGCGGCCCGCGCCCAGGCGAACTTCGCCTTGATCGCGTCGAATTCCGGACCGGACGGGAGGAAGGCCGCACTCCCCTTGATCAGAAAACCGGTGCCGGGGCCCATCCTTCCCGCCACCTCGTGGCTGCCGACCGTGACCAGCACCTGATTGTCCTTGGTTACGTTGGCTTCCGTTTCCTGCATATAGCCGGCGGGGATCAACAAACGGCCGTCGTCGGTAATTTGCAGATAACTGTTCCAGGTGTTGACCAGATGAGGCCCGGTAGGGCCTTGGGTAGCGATGGCGACCACGCCGGCGTGTTTCAGCACTTCAAGCATTTTTTCCGGGAACATGACAAACCTCCATTTAGTGTTGTAGCACTTTCCGCGTATGCACTATACTAGCGACCGCACCCTGCCATCGCTTGCGAATTCAAACGAACCGGAGAACTTGAGAGCCATGTTCGTCCTGAACCACGACGCCCAACTCCCTTTATACGCGCAACTTTATCGTCAGATCAAAGAGCGCATACTTACCGGGAAACTGACCGCGAACTCCAGGCTCCCGTCCGTTCGGGGCCTGGCGGCGGAACTCTCCACCAGCCGCAACACGGTGGAGAGCTCCTACCTGGAGCTGTTTGCGGAAGGCTATCTCTACAGCAAGCCGCGCAGCGGTTATTTCGTATCGGCTCTCGACCACGACGCCGGTCCCGCGGCTTGCGCGGACCGCCCGCCCGGCCCATCTCTCCCGAAGGCGCCGCTGCGCTACCGGTACGACTTTCACCCGGCACGGCTCGACCCGAAGAGCTTCCCGATGACCCTGTGGCGCCGATGCTTCCTTGACAGCCTGCGGGAGAGCGCCATCGAGCTCGCTCATTACGGCGATCCCCAGGGAGATTCGGGATTGCGCAGCCAGATCCGGAGCTATCTGGAGCGTTCCCGGGGCGTGCTCTGCGAGCAGGAACAGATCGTCGTCTGCTCGGGACTCCAGCAGAGCCTCGACATCGTCGCGCGCCTACTGAAGGACGCACATTCCGTACTGGCCGTGGAGAGCCCCGGCTACTTCCTCCCCCGCTCCGTTTTTCGGAACCAATCCTTTGAAGTCGCGCCGATTCCGGTCGGCGCGCAGGGACTCGACCTTGATGCCCTGAAGCGCAGCCACGCCACCATGGCCTACGTCACCCCCTCGCATCAATTCCCCCTGGGCTGCGTGATGCCCGTCGCCAACCGGTTGAAGTTGATCGAATGGGCCGAATCGGGCGCAAAGTTCATTCTGGAAGACGACTACGACAGCGAACTGCGCTATCACGGCAAGCCGATCCCGTCGTTGCAAGGGCTGCGTCCGGGCGGCAACATCATCTATTTGGGGAGTTTCTCCAAAATACTCTCCCCCGCTCTGCGCATCAGCTATCTGGTCCTTCCGCGCTCCCTGCCCCCTGCCTACCGCGGCTTTTTTCGGGATTACGTCTGCACCGTTTCGCTGCTTGAACAGCGGACCATCGCAAAATTCATGGAGCAGGGGCACTGGGACCGGCACGTGCGTCGGATGCGCACCATCTACAAGCACAAGCACGATGCGCTGCTGCTCGCCATCGACCGCCATTTCGGCGAAGAGGCCACCGTCCTCGGACAAGGAGCCGGGCTTCACGTCGTTTTGCAGTTGTCGCCCCGCTTTGGCAGCGAGGCGCAGCTTATCGAGCGCGCCCGCAACCAGGGAATCAATCTTTTTCCGTTTTCAGTCACCGCTGCCGAGGGTGAACCCGACTCTTCAAGGTTTCTGCTCGGCTTCGGCGGCATGAGCGGCGATGAACTGGAGCAGGCCGTGGCACTGCTGTTCAAGACCTGGAGCCGCTGAACCAGGCGGAATTTTCCCGCGACCGCGGCTGCCGACCGTCAATCGCCTCGACGGCTTGACGAGCGACATCATAGACGAAAATGTCTGGCGCGCACAGGTGCAGTTTCCAATTGATTTGCAGGGGCAGTTGCTGCGTGAGAGGCTTGAGCGGGTTGCCGATGGCTGAAGCTGGCGAGCCGCCGGGGCTAAACCGGATCCCAGCTGAAGATGTCCTGCGACCGGTCCAGCGGATACATGTTTTTCTCCAACGCGGGGAGTGCGGTCTCGAAGATGCCGTCCAAGGTCCAACCGTCGCCGCTGTGCACCGAGCGCAGGGGACGGGGCTGGCTCATCAGGAAGATCTCGTTCTTGCGCACCACGAAAACCTGCCCGTTGATGTGAGCCGCTTTTTCGCACAGCAGCGCCGCCGCGACCACCCCAACTTTTTCCGGAGTCATCTGTTTGAACTTTTCCACGCGCGCCGCCTGGTCCGGGGTCTCCGCGGGAATGGCGGCGGTCATGCCGGTCCAGGCGAAGGGGGACAGGCAGTTGGAGCGGACGTTGTAGCGCTGCATGTCGAGGGCGATCGATTTGGAGAGGCCGACCACGCCCAGTTTGGCCGCTGAGTAGTTGGCCTGCCCGAGGTTGCCGATTAGCCCGGAGGTGGAGGTCATGTGCAGGTAGACGCCGCTTTGCTGCCGGCGGAAGTGGTCGGCCGCGGCGCGGCTCACGTAGAAGCTTCCTTTCAGGTGCACGTCGACCACCTGGTCGAACTGCTGCGGGGACATCTTGTGAAAGATGGCGTCGCGCACGATGCCGGCGTTGTTCACCACGGCGTCGATGCCGCCGAAGGCCTCGACCGCCTGCTGCACCATGCCGCAGGCCCCGTCCCAGCAACCGACGCTGTCCGCATTGGCGACCGCCGCCCCGCCCAGCGCCCTGATGGCCGCCGCCGTTTCCTCCGCCAGCTCCCGGTCGAGGTCGTTGACCAGCACGCTCCCTCCCGCCTTGGCGATCTCGAAGGCGACCGCACGCCCGATGCCGCTCCCCGAGCCGGTAACCACCGCTGTCTTGCCCGCCAAATGACCCGTCCCGTTCATCCCGCCTCCCTTCTTTTCGCGCCCCCGGCCTCGAGCCGAGGCCCGCAGTGCCAGCAGTATTATAATAAACGCCCGGAAATTGCCAGAGGAACCTCAGGCTCGCCGTTGCCGAGGCCGGCAACGCCGGTTTCTTGACATGTATCAAGGCATCTGGCGGCCATGTTGTGTACCCTGCCACCGTGCCCTCCCTGCACGTCGGGGGCTCTATGACGCGCCCGATGAGGCGCGCCCCCCGTCACCATTCGATCGGATTGAGGCGCTACCATGCATGAAGCCCAGCCACGCATCTTGAAGCTCTACGAGTTGAGCCTCGCCACAGGCTGGACCGCGGTGATCTTCGTCCTCTTGACCCTCAACGTGCTGCACGAACGCGCGCAAACCGTCGAGATGGCCCGCATCCAAGCCAGAAGCAATTTCCAGCGCGACGTGACCTACCGCCAATGGAACGCCAGCAGCGGCTCGGTCTACCTGGAGGTAAGCAAGGAAATCCAGCCCAACGCGTACCTGTCGCAGGTCCCGGATCGCGACGTCACCACCTCCACCGGCAAAAAACTCACCCTGGTGAACCCCGCCTACATGACGCGGCTCGTGTTCGACCTGGCGGCGCAAGGCCAGGAGGTCAAGGGGCACATCGCCAGCCTGCGCCCGCTTCGTCCGCAGAACCTGTCCGACCCCTGGGAGACCGACGCCTTGCAGGCCTTCGCTCGCGGGGAAAAGGAGGTAAGCTCCGTGGAACAGATGGCGGGCGCCAGCTACCTGCGTCTGATGGGTCCGCTGCTGACCACGCAGGAGTGCCTCAAGTGCCACGGCAAGGACGGCTACCGCGTGGGCGACATCCGGGGAGGCATAAGCGTCGCCGTGCCGATGGAGCCGCTGCGGAGGATTTCCGCGCAGACCCTGGCGCTCCAGGCCTCGAGCTTCGTCCTGCTCTGGATTGCCGGCCTGGCCGGGATCTTGTTCGGCGCCCGTCACCTGCGCCGGACCATCCTGGAGCGCAACCGCGCCGAGTTGGAGGTTGCCAACCTGAACCGGCATCTGCTCGTGTTGACCTCTGACCTGAAAGCGGCCAATCAGGAGTTGGAATCCTTCTGCGCCACGGTTTCCCACGACCTGCGCTCGCCGCTCATGTGCATCGACGGCTATTGCCAGCTCATCCAACATCTGCCCGACGACCGGCACCTGGAGAGCTGCGGCCGCTTCACCGCTGTCGTCAGGGACCAGGCGCGGCGCATGGGCGCGCTGATCGACACCTTCCTGCAGTTTTCGCGCATTTCACGGGGCGAGGTCGCGCGCCAAGCCACCGATCTGAGCGCCATCGCCGAAGAAGTGTCGGCCGAACTGCGCATGGAGTCTCCGCAAAGGCAGGGGGAGTTCAGGATCGCCTGCGGCGTGACCGCGCACGGCGACCCGGCCCTGCTGCGGGTGGTGATGCAGAACCTGTTGGGCAACGCCTGGAAATACACGGGCAAGAGCGAGCATGCCCTGATCGAATGGGGAGTGCGCGGAAACGGGGAGGAAACCGTCTATTTCGTCGGCGACAACGGCATCGGCTTCGACCGCTCCCAGGGCGAACGGATGTTCGAGCCGTTCAGCCGGCTCCCCAACGCGCAAGGATTCGAGGGTACCGGCATCGGGCTTGCCACGGTGAAGCGCATCATCAACCGGCACGGCGGCCGCATCTGGTGCGAAGGCGAGCTCGGCCGGGGCGCCGCCTTCTATTTCACCCTTTGACCCGAACGAGGCTACGCCTTGCCGCGTCCGACCCTTCTCGCCGCGAAAGCGAAGAACTGCTCGAAGGAGTCGAAGCCGAGCCCGGGTTTGCCCCCCTTTTCCCTTTGGGTGCCGGTCAAGTGCTCGATGCTGTGCCTCCCAAGCTTGCGGTAGCTTTCGAACTGCGATTCGTTGAACCACTGGTCGGCGGTGGTTTGGTGCGGGAATTCCGCGAACTCCCTCGCATAATGATACACGTCCCCCGGCAGCTCCCGGCAGAGCGACGGCTTGATGTAGAGGATCTTCCCGTCTTCCCTCCCCTTGTCCACCAGGGAATATCTTATTTTTCCCAGGGCGAAATGGGATGCGCTCGTCCTCACCGGCCCGTCCTTATCCTCCGCCCGGGGCTGCAGCCCGGCAAGATCCAGGTCGATCTCTATCCCCAGGTCCACCCTTATTTTCCTGATGGCATTGCCGAGATCCTCCAGGGAGCCCTGCGGATCGCAGGAGGCGTCCCCCACCACCAGATAGCGGCAGCGCCTCCTGACCATTTCGTACAGCCCCAGGTTTTCGAAATGCCCGCCGTCGGAGAGATAAATGTAGTCGCTGTCGCTGCTGGTTAGGCCGAAGGCGTCCCGGATCATGGGTCCGAAGCCCATGATCGGGCCTACCTTGCTCCAACTGCCGGAATTCGGGTTGCCCATCCACCACCCCAGCCTGACGTTGAAAAAGGCCATCACGAAGGTGATGAGCGGCGAGGAATGGTACCCCATGTTCGGGCTGGCGGCTGCGCCTGATATCGCCATGGCTGTGCCCAAGGTGATGCCGCCGGAGCCGCCGTATGCGCCGGCAGGCCGATAGCCGACGTTGGCGCTGCCGCAGTGCAGTTTGGAGGCGGTGAACGACATGGCCTTTCTCTCCTGCCAACCGAGCCGTTTCCCCTTTACCACGTTCCAGGCCATGTTGACGATCTGCATCGGCTTGCCGGACAGCTCGCTCATCCGGGAGTTGTCCGCCGGATCGAACCCGGTAAACGGATGAGGCTTCCTGGTTTGACGCGCATCCCTTACCGCGCCGAGGTAGGCGCGGATCAGGCGCGCCCTGTACATGGCGTGCAGAGAGAACCTGTTGGGGTTCACCAGCCAGCCGACCAGCAAGGAGAACGCCAGCGGCGCGAGGAGCATCAGCCAGAGCAGCGAGACGCCGCCCTCCTCGGTCATGAGCGGGCTTCGTCGATGCGGCAGCCACAGGATGCTCATATGCCTCGCTTCTTTTGCCGACAGCCCGAAAGGCGTCGCCCTCTTCGGGGACTGGGCGAACTTGCTCGGAATCGGGTAATCGGTCATATCCATCGCCGTCGGCTGGCCGGGAAACATGCGGCTCTCGATGAAGCGGGTCGCCACCGAAGAGAGGGTGATCACCAGCAGGAAGATGGACAAGAGCGCCCCGGCTTGCAAGCTGAAGTTGCCGAAGGGGCTCTGCTTCTGCTCGTCCCCCTTGAGGCCCGCCGGAGTCCTTTTGCTCTTTCCGAAAAGGGCCGTCACCAGACCGGTGACCCCGCCAAGGCCCAGGGTCGTCGCAATGCCGTCCAGTTTGACCTTGGTCTCCCAGAACGGATGCAATACGAGCATCGGACCGTAGACGGCGCTCAGGAAAAGCAGCAGCCACACCAAAATCACCAGCATGACCAGGGCTCCGGCGCGCCCCCACCATTCGCGGTCGTCGTCGCCGGTGAACTTGTTGGTCCCCACGATGAAAACCACACCTGAAATGAGGAATACGCTCATGATGGCGGGGACCGCCAGCGCGGCGTACGCAGGTTTCGGAAACCAGGTGGCGGCGAGCAGGGCGGGAAAGACCTTGACCCCCATCAAGTACGCCAACATCCCGCCGACGGCCCCGGACGCTGCGGCGATGGCGTTGAAGGCGAGCGCGGTCCGGCAGCGGCGGCTTTTCGCCTGGCCGAGAGAGGGTGCTCCTTTCCCGAGGCAGAGCAGCGAGGGGGCCGCCCAGCCGCTCCAATAGGTGCAGGCGCCGAAACCGGCGAAGCTCGCCGCGGCACCCCAACCGGGGAGGATACAGAAGTCGAGGGAGGCCCAGTAAAAGGAAAGGGAGCAGGCGGACAGGAGCAGGAAGGGGACGAAGGCCCGGCGCGAGAAGCTGCGGCACCACGCGGGTCCCGCCGCGATGGTGGGGAGATCGATCGCCGTGCAGAAATTCCCCAGCACCCCGAAAGCGAAGCCGCTCCAGAGAAAACCGGCTTGGTCTCCCAGCGGCTCAAGATAGGCGATGTACAGGCGGGGAAGGACGAGAATGGCGAACAGCAAGGGGACCAGCATCAGCCAGTTCACCAGGAGGTTTCGCAGGTAAATGGCGAAGAGCGTCCAGGTGTCCAAGGTCAAAAGCCCCACCCGCGGGCTCAGGTAATTGCTGTAATCGCGCAAGAACCTGATCTGCCGGATCTCGTTGCCGTCCGGGAAGGGGTTTTCCAGCTCGGTGGAAACCTCGGCGATGGCCGCGTCTCTCGTCCAGGAGCTGAGCCAGCTGCCGATGTATCCGCCGCCGGAGACGGTGGAGAGGTAGTTGAACTTGTCGAGCAAGCCGATCGAGGCCAGCCCCTGCAGCATCCCGAGGTTGAAAGTGGCGCTGCGGATGCCGCCGCCGGAGAGGCAAAGCGCGGCCAGGGGCGGGTCTTGCGCGTGCGCCAGATCGTAGGCCGCTTCCAGTCGCCTGCGCTCCCATGCCGGCAGCTCCTCTTCCCCCGCCGGCGGGACGGGCAAGTCGGCAACGATGCCCTGCGCTTCCAGCTCGTCCTGAAAGGCATAGGAGAACGGATAGCACCTCTGGCCGTCCACCCTCATTTTTCCGCCGTCGGCTTCGCCTTCTTCCCGTTTCGAACCCATAGCTCACCTCCAAGTCAAACGCCTTCGACCACAAACTATCGCCGCATTAGGGGCGGCTGTCAAAAGACCTTCGCAGGTAATCATCGAAGCGGAAACGCAGCAAGACGAATGGATGACTCGGATAGAGCGAGGGGAGCAGCGACTCTCATAAAGGCGAGCTGCCCGCCGGCCCCGGCTCGATGCTCGGCCCCATTTTTTTGCCTCTGCCGTTATTTAAGGCCGCTTTTTTGCATCGTCAAAATCAGGAGGGTACCTACACATGACCGACCTGCTGAGAACCGGACAACTTCCGGTCGCGCTTTTCGTGGACGACGACGAGGATTTCCTGAAACAGATCCGTTTCGTCCTTCTTTCCCACAAGGTGTGCGACGTGGTCACGCTTACCGACAGCGGCAAGCTGCTCGCCGAACTTGAAAAGGGCATTTACTCGATTCTCTTCCTGGATTGGGTCATGCCCGGGCTTTCCGGCGGTGACCTGCTGCCCGTTATCGCCAAGAGATTCCCCAACCTGCCGGTTATCGTCATGACGGGCGTCAACGACGTCGACACCGCCGTATCCTGCATCAAACAGGGCGCCATGGACTACGTCACCAAGCCGGTCGACACCACGCGGCTGCTGTCGAGCATCTCCAGCGCGCTAAGAATCACCGAATTGTCGGCGCAAAACCGGCAATTGCAAAATTACCTGCTGGGCGATCCCGTCGTCTGTCCCAGCGTTTTCAGCGAGATCCTCTCCCAGAACGAAAAAATGCAGGCGATCTTCAAGGTCATCGAGACCATCGCTCCCGCGCGCTATCCCGTGGTCGTCACCGGCGAAACGGGCGTGGGCAAAGAGCTGGTGGCGCGAGCCATCCACAAGGCGAGCGGCCTCAATGGCGACTTCGTCGCGCTGAACGTGGCCGGGCTCGACGCGCTCATGTTCGAAGACACCCTTTTCGGGCACAACAAGGGGGCTTTCACCGGCGCGAACGAACGCCGGGACGGGTTGATTCAGAAGGCGCAGGGAGGCACGCTTTTTCTGGACGAAATCGGCGACCTCTCTTTGAACTCCCAGATCAAACTGCTGCGCCTGCTCCAGGAAAACGAGTATTACCGGCTCGGCTCGGACCTGGTCCTCAAAAACGACGCGCGCATCGTGGCTGCCACCAACAAGGACCTTAACAAACTGCAGCAGCAAGGGGCCTTCAGGGAGGACCTGTACCACCGGCTCTCCTGTCTAAACCTCCACATCCCGCCCCTTAGGGAGCGCAGGGACGACATCCTGCCGCTGGTGAACCACTATGTCAACGTGGCGGCGAGGAACGTCGGCAAGGCGCCGCCCGAGGTTTCCACGGAATTGCGCTTCCTGTTGTCCGAATACGACTATCCCGGCAACGTCAGGGAGCTTATCAACAAGGTGAGCAGCGCGGTGGTGGCCAACCATGACGGACTCTTGACCTCGGCCGATTTCCCGGAGATCGTCATAAAGCAGCAGGCGGTGAGCGACGAGGCCCGCCGGTTTGGCAGCAGCCAGTTCAGCCTGCATATGGTGTTTCCGTCTTTTCCCACCATGGAACAGGTGGAGGTGGTGATGCTGGAGGAGGCGCTGAAGACGACCGGAGGGAAGAAAAGCGCCGCTGCCGACCTTTTGGGGCTTTGCCGGCAGACGGTGAGGAAAAAGGTGGCCGACTTGGAAAAGCCGGCGCTTGGGCGATGATCCTTGAAAGGTTTAGTTGGTAACCGCCCGGCGTAGGGGCGAATAGCAGGTTCGCCCCTACGCTACCGGAAGGCGGATGGTTACGGTGGTTCCTACGCCCACCTCCGAGGCGACTTCCAGGCGGCCCTGGTGCTCCGAAATGATAAAGTTCGAGATGTAGAGCCCCAGTCCGCTTCCCCCCTTCTCCAGGCGGGTCGAGAAAAAGGGCTCGATGAGCTGCCCCAGGTGTTCGGGCCGAATCCCCTCGCCGTCGTCGCTGACCATGATCAGCATTTCCCCGGTCTCGGCGCCGATCTCGGTGTCGATGCCGACGGTTCCCGCTTTCCCGTCCGGTATCGCCTGCATGCCGTTCAACAGCAGGTTGATGATCACCTGCTCCAGTTGGTGATGGTTCCCGACCACGGGGGGGAGGTCCGGCTGCACTCGGCTGCGGATGGAGATGTTGCCGTAGCGGCCATGGGCGCGGATGATGGCGACGGCGTCGGCGACGACCTGGCTTATGCTGACATCCTGGCCCTTCTCGCCGCGCGCTCCGGCGCTGAAAGCCCGCAGATCCTGGATAACCCGCTCGATCCGCTCCGAACTGCGCCCCACCGAGGCGGTGGCTTGCAGCATCTCCTCCCGCACCATGCTGTACGCCCCGCCCCCCAGCAGAAAATCCCCCTCCTCCTTGGCGACTGCGTCCAGAATGGGCACCGCGCTTTTCCAGACCTTGGCTATCTGCTGTCCGGCCAGCTTGATGGCGCCGTTGGGCGTGTTTATCTCGTGCGCCATGCTGGAAACCAAGAGGCCGAGCGAAGTCATCCGGTTGGTCTGGATCAGCTTCGCCATCAGGTTCTTTCGCTCCTCGCTCATCTCCAGCTTCATGGAGTTGACCAGGTCCTGCTGCAGACTCTTGTTCTCCTGCTCGCGCCGGGACAGTTCGGCGGCCAGCTCGTTCACGGCGAGGGCCGCGTCTCCCAGTTCGTCACGATTTACGGTCCATATCCTGAACTCGTAGTCGCCTCCCCGGATCGCTCGGATGCCTTCGGTCAGGGGCCTGAGCGACCGAGTGATCCAGTTCACCACCAGATAGCTGACGCCGGTGACCGCCAACCAGAATATCAGGGCGGTCAAGGCCGACGTTTTGATCATGGAGCGGATTGCGCGGGTCAATTCGCCGCCGTCCATGAACACGGACACCCTCCCCAGCGGCTTGTCGTCCCGAGGCCGTACGCTGAACAGGGGGCCGCCCGAGTTCCCCGAAAGCCCCGGCGTTACCTCCGCCGTGCACAGGTCCAAATCGACCGAGGGATCGGGCCGACCGCCGGCCTGGGCCAGAAACTTTCCTGCCGCGTCGGCTATGGTCACCCTCTTCACCCCCGGATAACCGGCGGTTTCAATCGCCAACGACTCCAGGCTCCCCTGGTCTCCGCCATAGAGCGGCAGCCGGGCGGAATTGGCCAGGATGGTGGCCAGAAGCTGCGACTTCTCGGCAGTCCGAAGCTTGTAGGCCCGCACCTCTTTGAAGGTGTAGATGGCGGTAAAGGTCGCCGAAATGACGGCGGTGAACAGCGTGAAGATGGCGAAGAGCTTGTAGCGGAAGCTCCAAGGCGATCGGGCGATGCGACGAGCGGCGGCCATCGGCTACTCCTTGGAAAAATTCGGCAGCCGCATGATCGCCGCGGCCGGGATGCCCAGGTGATTCAACACGCGCTGGTTGACCTTGAGCATGATCTTGCGCGGCGTCGTCGGCGGCAGTTCGGAGACCGGCGTTCCCTGCAAAATCGCCCGGACCATTTCCCCGGCCTGCCTGCCCATTTCCTCCTGGTCCGCCTCGATGACCACGGCTGCCCCGAGCCGCAGATGCGAACTGCTGAAGGAGATTACCGGGACCTGCTGCCTCATGGAAAACAGAAAATACGCTTCGGCCGACTGGTGGCTGACCGCCGAGGCGTCCGGTATCATCCAGATCGCATCCATCTCTCCCCGGGACTTGGCAAGCTGGCCGACTACCTCCTCGGAGGATTTAACCACCTTGGGCAGCAGCTCGATGCCCGACTTGGACGCCTGTTGCAGGGCCTTCTTCAGGTAATAGCCGCTTTTCTCCGGATCGTAGAGCACGCCGACCCTGGATAGTTTCATGGCCGCGAACAGGTTCATATAGTGCTCGGGCCGAATGAACAGGTCCACTCCGGTTATGTTCGGCGTTGAGCCGGGTATCCTGTGGAAACTCACCGCCATCAGGGAGACCACCGGGATCTGCCGGACCTTTCTCGCGGCGGCAAGTGCCCGGTCGCCGACCGCGGCTATGAGATGCGGCCGGTCCTCGCGAATGGTCCGCGCCAGATCCGCCTCGGCGTAGTCGGAGAGAAAAATCACCCGGTCGGAGAAATCCCTGCCTTGGCGCAAACCGCTGACCGCTTCCTGGTAAACCTTGTCCCGCGAGCTGATCAGCAGCAGCACCTGGTAAGCGTCGGCCACGGCAGGAAGGGCGCAGGCGAGCGCGACGATCAAGAGAATTAACCCCCTCAAAATCGGCACCTCACTCCGCCCTCTACCCACCGGCCGGGGTTCTTGTAGGCCTCGTCTATGTACTGGGGCCTATCGAAGGCGTTATGCAGCGAGAAGAAAAATTCCGGCCGTTGCTCGCCGCGCCCGAGAGGGGTGACCGTCAGGTGGGAATCCCAGACGAAACCGGCATAACTGCCGTTGTGGAAGGAGGCGGCCTGCATGTCTATATGCCTGCCGTTTACCAGCAGGCGCAGCCAGGCGCCGTCGTCGTAGCGAAGGCCCAACATAGCCGTGTGGCGCGGCAGGTCCTTGACGATGCTGTCGTCCGCGCTGCGCCTGGCATCGACGAAGGTGTAGCCCATGGAGAGCGAGGTATTGAAAAACGGCGTGGTCCTGGCTTCGGTTTCCACTCCTTTTTTGATCTGCCGTTCCAGTACGTACTGCCCGCTTTGCGAATCGAAATCGGTGATGTCCCAGGTGTCGTTTCGGAACAGGGTCCCTTTCAGCCAGAGGTAGGGGATGTCGCTGCTCTCCACACCGATCTGCGTGGTCCAGACTTTTTCCGCCCCGCGCTGTAAATTGAAAGACGGCAAACTATATCCCTTTGCCGTATAGCCGCGAACCGTGGTATTTTCCGTGAGCTGCCAAGTCATTCCCACCGATGGGCTGATCTGGTCCCCGGAGGTCCCGGTGATGTCGTAGCGGGCTCCGGCGGAAAGGGAAAAACGACCAAAGGTATAGGTGTCGTTCAGGTAAAAGCCCCACCTGTCGGCCTCTCTGTTGAGAATGTCGACGTGGTTCAAGGCATCGTTTTGATTGAGCCGAACGTGGTCGTAATCCGCCCCGAGCACCATGACGTTGCCGCTGCCGTGCCAGAGGAGTTTCGCGCTCCCGCCCCTGACGGACTCGGCGTCTTTTATAGTTTGCAACAGAGAATGCGAGGATATGAGGCCGGCATCTATTTGTACTTTGCTGTTGGAATTGCGTGCGGAGATCTCCAGTTCGACCTGGTCGCCAAGCGGTTTGTTGAGGGAGAGGGCAAGCGTGAGACGCCGCAGCGAGTCTTTTCCTTCCACGTCCAAGGGGACGAAAGAAAGTTCGCCGCGATTGGCTTCGGTGTAGTGCAGGGAAAAGATCCCTCTTGCCTGTCCCGGCAAATCGTAGACCAGCTTGCCGTAGGCGGAGCCGAGGCTTGCGTAGGTATTGGGCTGGAAGCCGCCGGAGCTGAAATAGCCGCCGGCCAGATGATATCCAAGGTGGCCCGAAGTGCCAGATATCTCGGCGTGGGCGTCGTCGGTGCCGCGCATGCCGTGGGAAGCGGACAGCGCCCCGCTCGCCGTCCGTTCCGCATCGGGAGATTTGGTGATGACGTTGATCACCCCTCCAAGCGCCTGTCCCCAACTGGAGGATGCAGCGCCCTTGACCACCTCGACCCTTTCGATGATATAGGCCGGCACAAAGCCCAGATCGGGAAAGTTGTCGGCAAGGTTGTTGATCGGGATACCGTCCAGCAACACCAGTACATGGCCGGAGTTTGAGCCCTGCAGGTGAAGGTAGGCAAGGCTGGCTGATCCGGTCTGAGTTTCCAGCAGGATTCCCGGAACGGTGGCCAAAACGTCTGCGAGCGTGTGCGCGTTGAGCGCCTCGATCTCGGTGGCGGTGATGATTGTGACGTTCTCTGCGGTTCGGGAAATGAGCCGGCTGAATCTGCCGGTGGCGGTCGTTTCCGTCTCTCGGCTTCCCAGGACCGACAGTGTCTCCTCCTGCACCTCGCAGAGCGCAGAATAGGGAAAGACACCGATAGAAATCAGCATCAGCAACAGCGTAACGATAATCTCGGGGGCATGGATATTGCGTTTCATTAAGAGCGTTAATAACACAGCTGTGTTACGCAGTCCAGAGCTTGATGAACATAGTTCAAATAAAAGGAGGTGATCGCGATGCAAACCGAAATCTTGGAGGTACACGAGGAAGGGACCAACCCCTTTGTCAGTGGCCCGCAAACTATCTGCTGCATTTCCGCTTTAGGAATAATCAGGTAGCCAGGTAAACCCATAAGGGGGGAGACATCTCCCCCCTTAACTACAAGGATTCACTTCATAATGGAACTCTCCAGCTATATCAAACTCTACCCTGCCGCAGACAATCCCGACTCGGTCCTGATCTACTCGACGCTACGCGGCTCTAAGCTCACCGTTTCCAGTTCCCTGGTCGAAAAAATCAAAAGCGGGAAGGTGACCGGTCCGGAGTTGGAAACCTTGGCTCGGCTGGGGATTTTGGTCGAGGACGCGGCAGCCGAACGCGAACAGCTGCGCTCGATTTTCGAGCTTTCCAACCAGAAAGGGCGGCGTTTCACCACCTTGGTGACCCTCAACCTGGACTGCAATCTCGCCTGCTGCTACTGCTACGAGGATCATTTCCGGGGCAAAAGCTACATGGACGACGCCACCGCCGACCTCTTGGTGCAGACCATCTTGGACGGCCCGCTGGCTGCCGGTAAGGACATCCAGATGGATTTCTATGGCGGCGAGGCGCTGCTTTCGGTCCCGCTCATACGCCGTATTTCGCAGCCGCTTCTCAAGGCGGCCAGCGACCAAGGAACCGGCTACGCCTTCTCCTTGGTTACCAACGGCACCCTCCTCAACAGGAAAACCGTCTCCGAATTGCTCCCGCTCGGGCTCTCCGGCGCGAGAGTCACCCTGGACGGGCCGCAGGACATACACGACCGGCAACGCCCATTCGCCAAGGGGAGCGGTAGTTTCGCCGCAATAGTCGCCAACATCAAGGAAGTCTGCGGCCTGTTGCGGGTCCAGGTGGGGGGCAACTTCAGCCGGGACAACTACCGCAGGTTCCCGGAACTGCTAGACTTTTTACTGCAGGAGGGGATAAGCCCGGAGTCGTTGGAAATGATCATGTTCGGGCCGATAATGCCCAAGGCAGGCGACGCCGGCCTCTCAGACTTCCCCATGGGGTGCGCATGCACCAGCGAGCCTTGGCTGCTGGAGGCCGCGCTGTATCTGCGCGAACAGATTCTCAAACGAGGATTCAATACGCCAAGACCCAAGCTCTCCGGCTGCATGATTGAATCCGAGAATGAGTTGGTGGTCGGTTTCGACGGCGCGTTGTTCAAGTGCCCTGCATTCATGGGATGGCCGGATATGCAGATCGGGACCCTGGCGACAGGAATAGGCGACCATTGCGCGTCTCACGACCTGGGTGCCTGGAAAAACGACGAATGCCTCAACTGCGCATATCTGCCGCTTTGTTTCGGAGGCTGCCGTTTCCTGCAAAGGCTCAACACGGGTTCAATTGCAGGGTTGGACTGTCGTAAAGAATCCTTGGACGCTACTTTGGAGCAATTCATACGGCAGGATCTGACGCTTCGGAAGTGACCTTGGAAGGCAATGGTAATTTTATTACCATTGCCAAAAGTTGTAACTCATTGAATTCACAGTAAACCTAACAGGAGTGGTAATTTTATTACCATTTTGCCTCCAAAAATAACTACAACGAATACAGCAACATACGAACCAATGGTAATTTTATTACCATTCAACTCTCGCCCATTCATCCCTCAGCGGCGCTCCGGCCAAGAAACTCCCTGCAAGGTTAAAACAAACCAAGCATTTCCGCGCTCGATATATTAATTTTACTCAATGAAAGACCCGAACTGCTTCAGCGCCAGAGGAACCAGGCGCCGCAGCCAAGGGCGGCGTAGAGGAGCAGACCGGTCGGACTGGACACGGCGACTTTAAGGTCTTGGCCGGAAGGGATGGAGCTGTAGCTGAAAAGATAGATGGCTGCGTACATCAGCAGGGTGTGCGGCAGGTCTGACGGAAACCAGGTAGCCCAGTGCCGGTAGAGGTAATAGGCCACGGCGTTCAGGGCGAGCGGCGCAAGAGCGGAAGGGAGCGCTGAGATGGGTCCGGGGCGACTGATGGTCACCGAACCAAGCCGCCAGTACTCCACCGGACCACGGCTTCCCTCGCGGCGCGGGACGACGCTGAAGCCGACGGGCCTGCCACCGGTGAAAGCGGCGACCAGCAGGTGGGAGAGTTCATGGAGAATGGTGCCGGGAAGAGCCCAAGCGATCTGCCAAAAGGTGCCGATTCTGCCGACTCGCCCTTGCATCACTGCCAGGGCGATGACCAGCAGCAATCCGGCAAAGTGGTGCCAAGACTGCGTCCCCCCATCGGCCAACTGTTTAATCGCGCCGCCTCTCATGCCGCTTTCATGCCTCCTCCTTGGATCTCGTGCTTGCAGCGCAGCATAACCGGTTTCCCGGGAAGAGACAACCGCTAGATCGCGCTCGATACCGGGAGTCGCTCTCTTGCTTGCCGTATCATCTCCGCTCTGCTATCTTACAAAACCTCATGAAGGCAACAAAAGGAGGACTACATGTTTTTAGAAGGACGTCCCGCGCCTGACTTCAAGCTGCAGGGAAGCGACGGCAAGCTGCACACCCTCAGGGATTACGCCGGCAAGATCCTCGTGCTCTACTTCTACCCCAGGGACAACACGCCGGGGTGCACTGCCGAAGCGGTCGGCTTCAGCAAGCTGCAGCCGCTTTTCGAGCAACTGGGAGCGGTGTTGGTGGGCGTCAGCAAGGACTCTCTTAAGTCCCACGACAAGTTCGTCTGCGAGTACAAGATACCCTTCACGCTCCTCTCGGACCCGGACGCAGCCGTTATGACCGCCTACGGCGCCTATGGAGAAAAAGTGGCCTACGGCAAGACGACTATCGGCAGCATCCGCTCGACGGTGGTGATTTCGCCGGAAGGCACGGTCATCAAACATTGGCCGAAAATACCCAAGGCGTCGGAACACCCCGACAAGGTGCTGGACTTCTTCAAGATGCTGGCCAAGGGGAGATAGAGGCGGGTTTCTTCCATGACTGATCGTGAACTGGTTGACAGCTTATTCTGCGCGGCGCTGGCTGCGGTCGACCCCTTTCGGGCGCTGCTCCCTCATCTGCGCAGGGTCCGAGAGCTCTACCTGAGCGGCGGGTTCGACCGGCTGGTCGTCGCCGGCTTTGGTAAGGCCGCACTCCCGATGGCGCGGGCCGCCGAGGAAATACTGGGTGCGTCCATCGACTGCGGTTTGGTGATCGTGCCGCACGGCTGCCAACCGACGACGCCGCTGCACCGCATCGAGGTCGCGGCGGCGGGCCACCCTCACCCGGACCGAGACGGCTTGGCCGCAAGCTTGCGCATCATGGAGCTGGCGCGCGCCGCGGACGACAAGACTCTGCTGCTCCTGCTGATTTCCGGCGGCGGATCGGCGCTCTTCACGGCGCCCGCTGACGGCATCTCACTGGAGCAAAAGCTGCAGACCTCGCGCCTGCTGATGGAGGCGGGCGCCGATATCCTGGAACTGAACACGGTCCGCAAACACCTGTCGAACATCAAGGGGGGAAGACTCGCCGCCCTCGCCCACCCGGCACGGCTGATCTCGCTGGCGATCTCCGACGTCCCCGGCGACAGCCCTGACGTAATCGCCTCCGGCCCTGCCTACTCCGATCCGACCAGCTTCACCGACGCGCTGGGGGTGCTGAATCGACTGGGGATCTCCTCGCAGGTTCCCGGTCCGGTGCTGGAGCGGCTGCGGCAAGGCGCAGCGGGGGCGGTCGCGGAGACTCCCAAGCAGGGTGACCCGATATTTTCCGCGGTCACCACCATAATCGCCGCGCGCAACCGCGACGCGCAGGAGGCAGCCGCACGCGCGGCGTCTCTGCAAGGAGTGAGGGTGCGGTTGCTGGAGGAGCCTGTCTGCGGCGAGGCCAGGTGGGCCGGCGAAAAACTGGCCGCTATCGCTCTCTCGGAGAGGAAAAGGCTCGCGCCCGGCGAGCGGCTCTGCCTGATCAGCGGGGGGGAGACTACGGTGCGGGTGGCGGGCATGGGGAAAGGGGGCAGGAATCAGGAATTGGCGCTGGCCTTCGCCATGGCCATTGAGGGGGAACCGGGCATCACCTTGCTTTCAGCCGGCACCGACGGCATCGACGGCCCGACCGACGCGGCGGGAGGCATCGTGGACGGGGAAACCGCCGCCTTTGCCAAGGCTGCGGGGCTTGCTCCCGAGCGGTCTCTGGCCGATAACGACGCCTATATCCTCCTTGATCGCTGCGCCGGACTCTTGAGAACCGGAGCGACCGGCACCAACGTCATGGACTTGCAGATCATGGTTCTTTCGCGGCCGGACGCGGACGGCGCGGTGTCGACGGCGTAACGGCGAACGGCGCAGGGCACGGTTCGCCGCGCCCCCGCCAGCCGTTGTTCCGTTTCAATCGACGTAGTTGTAGTTGGTCTCCAGATCCAGGACCTTTAGCAGCGACTCCGGGTTGTAGGGGTATTCCGGGGCGCTCTCCTCCACTTCCGCTCCCTTGGGAGGAGTCCAGATCAGAAACCAACTGCCGTCCCGATTCACTTTGCTCGCTCTTCCATCGCAACGTCTTTCGACGGTTCGCCACATCTCCTCCTGATCGATCAATTCAAACCCGGCAAGCTCGGTGCCGCCGAAGTCGATCTTTTCCAGGAATCTGGCGACCAGATCGAAATCTATGTAGTCCTCCTCCTTGCGCCACCATTTGATAAAAACACGCTCAGGATGTTCGTTGCGCTCTTTCTGGATCGCCTTTGCCAGTTCGTATCCTTGCATGACCGTCCTCCCTCTGGGCCGAAACAGCCAACCCACGCTAAACAACCCACGTTAATTTTATCAATTTCGAGCCCGCCAATCAATTGTTTTGCGCCCGCAGAGCGCCGTCCTCAGCCAAGGGCCTTTAATTCTTCGCCGGTATCCCTCTGTCCGCGGCCCCTTGCTCGGTAATCAGCACGATCTTGCCCAGGGTGCTGGTCTCGATCACCTCGTGATGGGCAACGGCTGCTTCGGAAAGCGGCAGTTCGCGGCTCACCACCGGACGCAGCGTCCCGTTTTCCAGGCCGGCGGCGAAGGCCGCGTGCATGCTGCGCAGCTCCTTTTCGGTGGCGTTGAAAAGGGTCATTCCCATGATCACCGACTCCTGGGTCATGGCGTCGCGCGGGTCGAGCTCAACCCGCCCCCGGCTGCCGACCACCACCACCCGCCCTCCCTTGGCCAGCGCTCCCAGGTCCTGACCGAGATTCACGTTGGCCAGCATCTCCAGAACGACGTCGATCCCGACTCCGCAGGTGAGCTCGCCGATCCGGGCCAGGTGGTCCGCCTGATGATGGTCAAGGACGGCGTGCGCCCCCATTTCCATCACCAGCCGGCGCCCCTGCTCGCTGCCTACCGTCGCGATGACCCTGAGCCCCGCCGCGCGCGCCAGTTGCACGGCCGCGATGCCGACGCCGCCGCTGGCCCCGTGCACCAAGAGGTTCTCTCCGGGGAGAGCGCGCGCCTTTTGGAACAGGGCGCGGTAGGCCGCGCCATACGGCACGCCGATCGCCGCCCCCTGGGCAAACGAGACCCCCTCGGGAAGAGGGTAGGTCTGGCTTTCGGCACAAAGCACCTTCTCCGCGTAGGTCCCCGACAGGGAACGCGCTATATAAACCCGCTCTCCCTGCTTGCGATGCTTCACGCCCGGACCGATGGCCTCGATCACCCCTGCCCCGTCCATGCCCGGCGTATAGGGGAGATGCGCCTGCTGCGAGTAGTGGCCCGAACGGATATAGGTATCGACCGGGTTCACCCCGGCCGCATGCAGCCGCACCAGCACCTGCCCCTCACCGGCGACCGGATCCGCCACCTCTTCGATCTGCATGACCTCCGGAGCTCCAAATCTGCTGACGATTATCGCTTTCATAGTCCCTCCCTGGCTGATGTAGCCTTCCCGCCCGTTCTCCGGCGGGAAGGCTACAGGAGTATAGCGAAAGCACCAATGAAAGCAACGTCTCATGCAACACATGAGATTATCCGTCTTTTGCGCCACCGCCCCGATCGGACCCCAAAAGTTTGCTGCGGAGTTGTTGAATTTTCAGGATTAGCAGCTAGTCTATTTCCAATTAAACACGAATTGGGACAAGCCAATGAAAACTGCAAAGATGCTCCTATTGGTGGCTTTCTGTATCTCCTGCTACCCCGGCCTAAGCGCGGCCGCGGAGACGATGCTCAGGTCCGTCGGCATCAGGGCCGGGCTCTCCGCCACCGCCACCGAACACTACTTCCATCAGTACGAGGCCGCCGCCGTATTTCAATTGCCGTGGGAATGGCGGGCTCGCTCGGGATGGGGAATGTCTACGGAGCTCGACGTGGCGGCAGGTCTTTTGAGGGGGGAGAAAGTATCCGGCTTCGTCGGCTCGGCAGGCCCCGCCTTCAGCTTCGGCAAGCCGGGCTTCCCCCTGGAGATGGACATCGGCATCAGCCCCACCTACCTTAGCCGTGACCGCTTCGACGGCAAGGACTTCCACGGAAGCCTGCAGTTCGCTTCGCATTTCGGTTTGGATTTGAGGCTGGGCCCGCGAGTCGGCTTGGAATACCGCTTCCAGCACATGTCCAATGCCGGCATGAACGGCGGCGCCAATCCCGGTCTCAACATGCATCTGCTGGGGCTTAACTGGTATTTTGCACGATAACCTGCCGATTTTTTCCATGACACCCCGTGGGATGCGGTGAACATCGTGAACCGCATCATTTCGGAAACCGATGCTGCTCGTGACTCACCACATCCTACGAGTTAACCGTATTTGGCCAGGTAATCCCTGCCGATTTTTTTCCATGACAGATCTCTGCGGAAGAGATACTATCCCCCGATCGTCACCCGAACCGTCAATAGCCATAGGAAGGTACTCCCATCGTCAGTGCACAAAAAGTTCGCCTGCAACGGCTGATCACAGAGCAGATAGCGGCGGATCTGGAAGTTTTCTCGGTCGCCGCCAAGACGGCACATGCGGCATCCATCCATGAAGAGAACATCCCGGACAACAAATACGACACACTGAGCCTGGAGGCGTCCTACGTGGCGCAGGGGCAGGCGAACCGCGCCCAGGAGTTAAAGCGCTCCCTGCACGCCTACCAGACCCTGACGCTGCAACCGTTCCAACCGGACGGGCCGATTCGCCTGACCGCGCTGGTGACGCTGGAAGCCGAGGATGGCGAGACCAGGACGCTGTTCGTCGGCCCGCAGGAAGGGGGACTGAAGCTCAAGACGGACGACCTGGAAGTGGTGGTGATCACTCCCGGCTCTCCGCTTGGCAACGCGCTGATCGGCAAGTGCGTCGGCGACCAAGTGAACATCGGGAAGAAGGATTTCGAGATCGTCCGGGTCTGCTGAGGCGGAGCCGGATTAAAAAACAGGAGGTGGCGGATGATACCCGACAGATTTCTGGCCCTGGTGGTCGAGCAGCGGCAAGACGGCGAGTTCGTGCGGCGGATCGGCAGCAAAACGGTGGAGGAGCTTCCCGAGGGGGAACTGCTGGTCAGGGTGCACTACTCGTCGCTCAACTACAAGGACGCCCTTTCCGCCCTGGGACGTCCCGGGGTGACCAAGCAGTACCCGCACACCCCCGGCATCGACGCGGCAGGCGAAGTCGTCTCCTGCACGGACGGAGCCTTCGAAGCCGGCGACCGGGTGATCGTCACCGGTTACGAGCTGGGGATGAACTGCGCCGGAGGGTTCGGCCAGTGCATCAGGGTCCCTTCGGCTTGGGCGGTGAGGCTCCCCGAGGGACTCACCCTGAAGGAAAGCATGATCATCGGCACCGCCGGCCTTACCGCCGGACTCTCCCTGCACGCCCTGGCCGGGGCCGGAGTTCGGCCGGGCGCGGGCGACGTTCTGGTCACCGGCGCCACGGGCGGGGTCGGCAGCCTGGCGGTGAATATTTTAACCCGGGCGGGGTACCCGGTGGTCGCGGTCACCGGCAAGAGTTCGGAGGCGGAGTTCCTGCAGGGACTGGGGGCGCGGCTGGTGCTTGGCCGCGACGACCTTTTGCGCGGCGCGGATCGGCCGCTTCTGAAGGAGCGCTGGGCGGGGGCGCTGGACGTGGTCGGGGGCGAGATGCTGGCTGCGGCGATCAAGTCCACTACCTACGGCGGGGCGGTGACCTGCTGCGGGCTGGCCGGTTCTCCTGAGCTTCCCTTGAACGTCTATCCCTTCATCCTGCGAGCGGTCTCGCTGATCGGCATCGACTCGGCGCAATGTCCGGCCGATGTCAGGCGCGAGGTTTGGCGGCGGTTGGCGGGCGAATGGAAGCCGACTCGGCTTCTGGAAAGCGCAGTGGAAACGCCTCTTGCCGGGTTGGAGGGAAAATTCGCCGCCATCCTGAAGGGCGAGCTGCGCGGGCGCACCGTGGTGAACCTGATCGATGCCGCTGCGCCCGCCATCTGAGCGCTTTCCAGATCCGCAAAGTAGGATTGGAAAAGTTCTCCGGCGGATTTTAAGCCGGGAAGTTATCCTGCAAAATTTCATTTAGTTAAGAAAATCCTTTTGACATAGATCCCGCAGACTGTCATTCTACAGACCGCTCTGTCACAGGCCCGCGAGGCGAAGCCTTGTAAGGCAGCCTGAGACAGGGCCGCAGGCATAGCCGGATGTTTTAAAAAATCAAGTTCCACATTGACTTTAATTGTCTCTAGGCTAGATTGTACGGGTGAAAAAATTCACCATCCCTCTGTCAGTGAAAGGCCAACCATGCCAGTCACCGCACAACAAGTAGAGTTGATCCCTCTTGCCGTCTATACGCTTATCGCCGTCGCATTGATAGGCGGGCTCCTGCTCGCGGCCTATTATCTCGGCTCCGGCAAGGACGCGAAGGACAAGGGGATCGCCTACGAATCGGGCGTCCTTCCCACCGGCAGCGCCCGCCACGCCTCGCAGGTCCCTTTCTACCTGATCGCCATTTTCTTTATCGTCTTCGACGTCGAGGGCGCCTTCATCCTCACCTGGGCAACCGCCTGGGACCTGCTCGGCATGCCGGGACTGGTGCATATCACCGTCTTTATCTGCGTCCTCCTGCTGGGGCTGGTCTGGCTCTGGATGAAGGGGGGACTGGACTGGGGGCCGTCGGCGGCCCGTTCGGGAAGAAAATCCAGCCACTATTGAAGAAGCAGCGGCGACGGGTAGACACTGCGTAGACTGTTTGACTGGAGCAGCTTTGAGCGAAACGGACGGCGAAAAAATCCCCGATAATATTCTCCTGGCCTCCCTGGATGACGTCATCAACTGGGGACGGGCAAATTCCCTTTGGCCGATGTTCTTCGGCCTTTCCTGCTGCTTCGTGGAAATGATGACCTCCTTCACCTCCCGCTACGACGTCTCGCGCTTTGGCGCGGAGGTGCTGCGCGGCACCCCGCGCGAGGCGGACCTGATGGTGATCGCCGGCACCGTCTTCAAGAAGATGGCGCCCAGCATCCTTAGGCTCTACGAGCAGATGGCGGAGCCGAAATGGGTGATCTCGATGGGAAGCTGCGCCAACTCCGGCGGGATGTACGACGTCTACAGCGTGGTGCAGGGGGTGAACCAGATCCTGCCGGTGGACGTCTACATACCCGGCTGCCCGCCGCGCCCCGAGGCGTTCCTGGAAGGGCTGATGCTGCTGCAGCAAAAGATCAAAAGCGACGAGCGGCCGACCCGCCCGGTGCTCGGCATGCGCGGCGGCAGCCAGGGGACCACCGCCCCGGTGCTGGTGGACGGCGCCAGCAAGTCGCGCGACCCGCGGGGACCCGGCATGGAGGGGTGCGCCGTGCGCGGCAGCTCCATGCAGCACCCCGCTTTTCCCGCCCCGCGCTCCGACGAGCTTTGGCGCCCGAGACAGCCGCGGCTCGACTACCCCGATTTCGGGCTGCAGCAGGAACTGCACGACGCCTTCGGGAGCGAGGTGCAGCTCGACCCCTCGGCGGCCGACATGCAGACCTACCGCGCTCCCGCACGTCTGGTCCCGGAACTCCTCCGGCACCTGATGGAGCGCGGCGCCGCGCCTTTCCGGCGCCTTGAGGACATCGCCTGCGTGGACGAGTCCTGCCGGCGGGAGCGCGACAAGTTCCGCGACTTCACGGTCAACTATCACCTCACCTGTTTCGAGACCCCCGGAAGGATCAGGATCAAGACCGAGTTGGACGGCAGCTATCCCGAGATCCCCAGCGTCACCTCGGTATTCCCGGTGGCCGACTGGTACGAGCGCGAGGCCTTCGACATGTTCGGCATCCGCTTCGCAGGCCATCCGAACCTCAAGCGGATTCTGATGCCGCACGACTGGCAGGGGCATCCCCTCAGAAAGGAGCACCCGTCCAGGGCGACCGAGCTCCCCCCTTACACCACGGACGACGCCGCCCGCCTGAAGGCCCTGCCGGCAGGGGATTTCTTCGACCGGGTGGACGACGAGACCCTGATCCTGAACCTCGGGCCGCAGCATCCCGGCACCCACGGGGTAATCCGTTTCGTCTTGAAGCTCTCCGGCGAGGAGATCGTCGACATCGACACCGACATCGGCTACCACCACCGGGGCGCGGAAAAGATGGGGGAGCGCCAGAACTGGCACCAATTCCTCCCCTACACGGACCGGATCGATTACCTGGCCGGGGTGCAGAACAACATGGCCTACGTGAATTCGGTGGAGAAGCTCTGCGGCATCGAGATACCCGAGCGCGCCCTCTACATCCGGGTCATGCTCTGCGAGTTGTTCCGGCTGGCAAGCCATCTGGTCTGGCTCGGCACCTTCGCCGCCGACCTCGGCGCCATGACTCCGGTCTTCTACACCTTCACCGACCGGGAAAAGATCTTCGACATCGTGGAGAGCATCACCGGCGGGCGCATGCACCCGGCCTGGTTCAGGATCGGCGGGGTCGCCGAGGACCTCCCGGAGGGGTGGTTGACGCCGGTGCAGGCGTTCCTGGCGTGGTTCCCGCCGCGGCTGGCGGAGTACGAGAAGCTCCTTACCGGCAACCCGATCTTCAAGGCGCGCCTGGAAGGGGTCTCGGCGATCACCCTGGAGCAGGCCATTGAATGGGGGCTTTCCGGGCCCAACCTGCGCGCCTGCGGCCTAGCCTGGGACCTCAGGAGGAAGATCCCCTACGGCGGCTACGAGCGTTTCGATTTCGAGGTGGCGACCGCCACCGGCGGCGACTGCTACGCCCGCTACCTGGTCAGGATGGAGGAGATGAGGCAGTCGCTCGCCATCGTCAGGCAGGCGGCGACCGGGATGCCGGGGGGGCGCTGGGTCTCGGCGGACTACCGCTACGTCCTGCCGCAAAAGCGCGACACGCTCAACGACATCGAATCGCTGATTCACCACTTCGTGAACAGCACGCGGGGCATGTCGCCGCCGCGGGGCGAGTGCTACACCGCCATCGAGGCGCCCAAGGGGGAAACCGGCTATTTCGCCGTGTCGGACGGGCTGCACACCGCCTACCGGATGCGGATCAGGACGCCGAGCTTTCCCCACATTCAGTCGCTGCCGGTGCTAAGCCGCGGCTGGCTGGTGTCCGACTTCCTGGCCATCATCGGCTCCATCGACTTCGTGCTGGCCGACTTGGACAGGTAGGCTGCAGGATGCGGTGAGGCACGAACCGCATCGGTTTGGCGATGACGCGGCTTGGCAATGATGCGGTTCACGATGTTCAGCGCATCCTACGGAACTTTGACAGGTAATTAGGGGAGCATTCATCAAGATGATGCCGGAGGCATTGAGGACATCTCTGCAGGCGCGGGTGGCCGCCGCGGTTACTCCCCGCGAGGCGGCGGTCGACGTAATGAAGGAGCTGCAGGCCCATTACGGCTGGCTGACCGACGAGGCGGTGGGCGAGGCGGCCCGGTTGCTCGGGCTGTCGGAGCTGCAGGTGGAGGAGCTCGCCACCTTTTACGAGATGATCTACCGCCGCCCGGTGGGCAAGAAGGTGATCCACGTCTGCGACTCCATCTCCTGCTGGTGCGCCTGCTGCGAGGAGATCATGCGGCATCTCAAGGAGCGCCTCGGCGTCGAGCCGGGAGGAACCAGCGCCGACGGCATGTTCACCCTGCTTCCCTGCTGCTGCATGGGGATGTGCGGCGACAGCCCGGCGATGTCGGTGAACGGCACGCCGTACGGCAAGCTGACGCCGGAGTTGGTGGACGAGATCCTGGCGAGGGAACGCGCGTTGGCGAGCTGAAAAACTGTCGGTCCAAAAAGGTTTCCATGGAACTGCCGCTCTTCAAACATAACCGCCCCGACCGCCCGGTCACCTTTGCCCAATACCGGCAGGAGGGGGGATTTAAGGCGCTGGAAAAGGCGATCTCCGGCATGTCCCCGACCGAGGTGCAGCAGGCGGTGATCGACTCCGGTCTGCGCGGGCGCGGCGGCGCGGGCTTCCCGACCGGGCGCAAGTGGTCTTTCGTGCCGCGCGACCTCCCCGGCCCGCGCTGGCTCATCTGCAACTGCGACGAGATGGAGCCCGGCACCTACAAGGATCGGGTGCTGCTGGAGCACAACCCCTACAGCCTGATCGAAGGGATGACCCTCGCCTGCTATGCCCTGGGGGTCAGGCACGCCTTCATCTTCATCCGCAAGGGGTACGAAAAGGCGGCCGCCAACCTCGGCCGCGGCATCGCCGAGGCCAAAGAGGCGGGGCTTTTGGGAGAGCGGATCGCCGGGAGCGACGTCTCCATCGACATCGATCTGCACCTCTCCGCCGGGCGCTACATCTGCGGCGAGGAGACGGCGCTGATCAACGCGCTGGAGGGGAAGCGCCCAAATCCCAGGAGCAAGCCCCCCTTTCCGGCGGTGAAGGGACTCTGGGACGGCCCTACCGTGGTCAACAACGTGGAGACCCTGGCCAACATCCCCGCCATCGTCGCCCACGGACCGGGCTGGTTCAAGAGTCTTGCCCTCAACCCCGAAGGGGCGGGCAGCAAGCTCTTCTGCGTGAGCGGCGCCGTGACCAATCGCGCCTGCTTCGAGCTCCCCATCGGCACTACGCTCGGCGCTATCATCGACGGCCCCTGCGGCGGCATGCGGGAGGGGAAAAAGTTCAAGGCCTGCATCCCGGGGGGCGCCTCCACCCAGTTCCTGACCGCCGAGCACCTGAACGTGCCGATGGATTTCGACACGGTGGCCAAGGTCGGCTCCCGCCTGGGCAGCGGCGGAGTGATCGTCTTCGAGGAGGGGCGCTGCCTGGTGGCCGCCACCCTGAACCTGATCGACTTCTTCGCCCGCGAATCGTGCGGCTGGTGCACGCCCTGCCGGGAGGGGCTCCCCTTCGTCAAGGAGATCCTGGCGAGGATCGAGGCGGGGGGCGGCGAGGAACGGGATCTGGGCATCCTGCGCGAGCACGTCAAGTACCTTTCCTATTCGTTCTGCGCCCTGGCGCCCGGCGCCATGGCTCCCCTGGAGGGGCTCTTGACGCACTTCGAGGACGAAGTGCGCGAGCACATATCGAAAAGAAGATGCCCGTTCAAGGGACAATGATTATGGGAGTTGCATGCCGAAACTGATCATCGACGACATAGCGGTCGAGGTGCCCGCCGGGACCAACGTGCTGGAAGCGGCCCGCAGCGTGGGGATCACCATCCCGCACTTCTGCTACCACCCCGCGCTCGCCATCGCCGGCGCCTGCAGGCTCTGCGCGGTCAAGCTCCTGGACGGCCCGGTAAAGGGAATCCAGATGTCCTGCTCGCTCCCGGCCCAGGACGGCATGGTGGTGTCGACCACGGATCCGGAGGCGCTGCAACTCCGCAGCATGGTGATCGAGTGGCTGATGATCAACCATCCCCACGACTGCCCGGTCTGCGACGAAGGGGGCGAGTGCCTGTTGCAGGACTTCACCATCGCGGGGGGGCACGGCCGGCGCCGGTACCAGGGAAAAAAACGGACCTTCCTGAACCAGTATTTGGGCGAAGGTATTCAACACGAGATGAACCGCTGCATCGAGTGCTACCGCTGCGTCCGGTTCTACCAGGACTACGCCGGCGGCACCGATTTCGGCGTCACCGGGAGCGCCGGGCGCGTCTACTTCGGCAGATTCGCCGACGGCGCCCTGGAATCCCCCTTCTCCGGCAACCTGGTGGACATCTGCCCGACCGGGGTGTTCACCGACAAGACCGGACGCTTCCGGGCGCGCTACTGGGACTACGAGTTCGCCCCTTCCATCTGCCCCCACTGCTCCGTCGGCTGCAACACCTCCCCGCAAAATTTCCAGCGCGAACTGATCAAGGTAGTCGCCCGCAGGAACGACCAGGTGAACGGCTGGTTCATCTGCGACCGGGGGCGCTTCGACAAGGGATATGTGAACGACGGCCGGCGGCCGCGGCAGCCGATGATCGACGGCGTGGCCTGCGGCTACGAGGAAGCGCTCGACGCGCTGGCTGGCAGAATCTCCGACTTCATCGGCATGAACGGCACCGGGAGCCTGGCCCTGGTCGGCTCGGCGAGGCTGTCGCTGGAAGGGGCGATCCTGCTGGGCGAACTGGCCCGGTACCTGGACGGGGCTCAACTTTGCTACTTCGCCGACTCGTCCCTCTCCGGGGGGAGCCTGGCGGCGGTGCAGTTGTTGAACGAGCAAAACGCCGCCTCGCTGAGCGACCTGGAAGGGGCCGATTGCATCGCGCTGCTCGACCTGGACCTGATGCAGGAGGGGCCCATGCTGGCGCTGGCGGTGAGGAAAGCCGCGCTGGCCGGGGCGCAGGTCTATCTGGTTGCCGCCGAGCCCGGCGCCGCCCAAAAGGATCTCCCCTTTCGCTGCACGGCGGTCGGCTCGCTGGACGAGGTGCCTCTGGAGGGGGGGGGGCAAGGGGGTCGTCGTCTGCGGCGCCGGAGAAAAGGAGCCCGAACTGCTGGCCCACCTGGCCTCGATCGGAGCGAAGTTGGTCATGCTGCAGCCGGGGGCGAACGGCTTCGGCGCGGCGCTGCTGGCCCTTGAGCACGGCGCCGTCCCGCTGTCGGAAATCATTGCCGCCGGCAAGGTCAAGGGAATCGTCAGCTTCGAGGGCGATCTCCCCGAGGGACTGCCGGCAGGCGTCGCCGTGCTGGGAAGCGCCGACTGGAGCGCCGCTGCGGCCGCGAGAGCGGAGTCGGTCTTTTTGCCGACCACGACCTGGGTGGAATCCGACGGCACCAGCATCAACTTCGAGGGACGCGCCCAGCGTTTCCAGCGCGCCACGCGGGCCGGTCTCCCGTTGAAAGGGCTGGACGCCAAATATTATTGCGGCAACAAGGAGGCGGGAGCCGGTGCCGGTTCCGAAGCCGATCACACGCCTCTGCACCCTCCTAGAGTGCATCGCGCCGAGATTCCCGGCGGCCTGGAAGAGGATTGCTGGCGGGTGGCGGCCCGGTTGCTGGAGAGACTGGGCGGGGCGCGGATCGCCCAGCCGCTTGCCGGCAAGTGGAGCGAACTGATCGATCTCGACCCTGAGGGGGGCGGTCTGCGCATCCTGGGCCTGAAATAGATGACTTTCGACACTTTAAGTTCTTACTGGACGCGCTCATGAGTTGGGACCTCATCGACATAGCCTTGATGCTGGGCAAGATACTGGTGCTCTTCTTCATCGTGCTGACGCTCGCCGCCTACCTGGTGCTGGCGGAGCGGCGCATCCTCGCCTGGATGCAGGACCGCATCGGCCCCAACCGGGTCGGGCCGCTGGGACTCTTGCAACCGTTGGCGGACGTGATCAAGATGCTGACCAAGGAGGACCTGATACCGACCGCCTCCGACCGGCTGCTCTTTTGCCTGGCACCGGCCATGGCCGCGGTCCCGGCCATCCTGACCTTCGCGGTGGTCCCCCTGGCGGCGCCCGCGGTCATCTTCGGGCACAAGGTCAACATGCAGGTGACCGACCTGGACGTCGGGGTCCTCTTCTTCCTGGCGCTTTCCTCCATCGCCGTCTACGGCGTGGCGCTGGGGGGGTGGGCGTCCAACTCCAAATACGCGCTCCTGGGGAGCATCCGCGGGCTCTCCCAGTTGATCTCCTACGAGCTCTCCATGGGGCTTTCCCTGGTTCCGGTGGTCATGCTGGCGCGCTCGCTGCGGCTCTCCGAGATCGTCGACGCCCAGGCGCAGATGCCGTTCATCGTCTACCAGCCGCTCGCCTTCCTGATCTTTCTGGTGAGCATCTTCGCCGAGTGCAAGCGGGTTCCCTTCGACCTCCCCGAGGCCGAGGGAGAACTGGTCGCCGGCTTCCATACCGAGTATTCGGGCATGCGCTTCGGGCTCTTCTTCGTCGGGGAATACATCAACATCATCGCCCTGGGCGCGCTCGCCTCGGTCTTTTTTTTCGGCGGCTGGCGAGGCCCGCTGCTGCCGCCGATCTGCTGGTTTTTTCTCAAGGTCTCCGTTTTCTCTTTCCTGTTCATCTGGGTCAGGGGGACCCTGCCGCGCCTGCGCTACGATCAACTCATGCACCTTGGCTGGAAGTTTCTGACACCGCTCGCGCTCCTCAATATCCTGGCCACCGGTTGGTGGCTTGCTCTGCGATAATGGCGCTGTATCGGACAATGCATTCTTACCAACGGAGGAACTGCAATGGAAACGATGGAACTCGGCTCTGGAGAGGGGTTTAAGCAGCAGGTGGATGCGGTCGGCAAGAGCGGGCATACCGCGCTCATGGATGCGGCCAAGGCGGGCGACGTGGCCCAAGTGACGGCGCTTTTGGAGCGCGGCGCGAGCCTTTCGGCCAGGAGCGACAAGGGTAAGACCGCGCTGCATTTCGCCGCTTCGCACGGCAAGGCCGAGGTGGTCCGGCTTCTACTGGCCAAAGGAGCCGAGGTGGACCCGCGCGACAAGACCGGGCACACGCCGCTGATGCTGGCGGCCAATTACGGCTGCAACCGGTCCAGCGAGGTGCTGATCAACGCCGGCGCCGACCTGTTCGCCGTCTCGCAGGCCGGCGGCACCGCGCTCGCCTATGCGGAAAACAACCGTCATCCCGAGACGCTCGCCATTTTGCTGAAATCGCTGCGCTCCAACTCGTAGAGGCGGGTTTCGAACCCCGGTACACGCATGCCTATATTCAACGACATCAAGGAAATCCTCACCGGCCTGGCTATTACCTTTAGCCACATGCTGAAAAAGCCGGTCACCATACAGTATCCGGAGGAGAAGAGGCCGATGCCGCCGCGCTTTCGCGGCAGCATCGTGCTCACCCGGGACCCCGACGGCGGCGAGCGCTGCGTTGCCTGCTACCTCTGCTCGGGCGCCTGCCCGGTCGACTGCATCTCGATGGCGGCCGCCGAGGACCCAAGCGGGCGACGCTACGCCGCCTGGTTCCGGATCAACTTCTCCCGCTGCATCCTGTGCGGGCTGTGCGCCGAGGCGTGCCCCACCCTGGCGATCCAGATGTCGTCGGAGATGTTTCCCTGCAAGCGGGAGCTGATGGACATGGTTTACGAGAAAGAAGATCTGCTGATCGACGGCACCGGCAAGGACGCCGAATATAATTTCTATCGCCACTCCGGCATCGGCGTGGCGAACCCCCGCGGCGGCAATCGGGACGAGCAGCCGCCGGTGGACGCGCGCAGCCTGCTGCCTTGACCGACCCGGACCAGGAAAGCTAAATGGAAGCCATTCTCTTCTACCTACTTGCCGCGGTGACGCTGATCGGCACGCTCTGCGCGATCACCGCGCGACAGGCGGTGCGCGCCATCGTCTACCTGGTCACCTCGTTTTTCGCGCTGGCCCTGATCTTCTACCTGCTGGGCGCTCCGCTGGTCGCGGCCTTCGAGGTGATCATCTACGCCGGCGCCATCATGGTGCTGTTCCTGTTCGTCATCATGATGCTGGAACTCGCCCACCCGGAGAAGTTGGCCAAGCCGCGGCTCTCGGAGTGGTGGCCCGCGCTCATCCTGATGCTGGTGGTGATCGGCTCGGTGGCGGTGCTGGCCGCCGCCAGGCAACCGGCGCCGCCGGCCGCTTTCCACGGCATCACGGTGCGGGAATTCTCGGTGACCCTCTTCAAGCGCTACGGAGTCGCCGTCGAAGTGATCTCCATGCAGTTGCTGTTCGCGCTGGTCGGCGCGCTTTACCTGGGGAGGCGAAGATGACGGTGCCGCTGTATCACGTGCTGATCCTCGCCGCCACGCTCTTCAGCCTGGGGCTCGCCTGCGTGGTCGCCTGGCGCGCCAACGTGATCATGATGCTGATCGGCATCGAGATCATGCTGAACGCGGTCATGCTCACCTTCGTCGGGGGCTCCGCCCAATGGGGCATAGCGGACGGGCAGCTGTTCGCCTTGATGCTGATGGCGCTGACCTCGGCCGAGGTTTCGCTCGCCCTCGCCATGGTGGTTTACCTGCACCGGCGCAAGCGGTCGGTGAATACGGACGACTTCGACAGCATGAACGGATGAGGAGCGCCTCTCTCTCACTTCGCGGCAGGCTAAGGACCAAACGATGAAGATCTACCTCTCACTCATGCTCCTGTTTCCGCTCTTCGGCGCGGCGATCAGCTCGCTGTTCGGCCGCAAGCTGCCGCGCCGGCTGGTGGAGACGATCGCCTGCGCGGCGGTCTGGGGGAGCTTCGTCTGCGCGTTCCTGGCGGCCTGCACCTATCGCGCCCCGGAAAAGGTGACGCTTGGCGACTGGCTCTCCGCTTTCGATCTGCTGGCGCCGCTCTCGCTCTACCTCGACCCGCTTTCGCTCTCACTGGCCGTCATGATCGGCTTCGTCTGCGGCCTGATACACGTCTACTCCGTCTTCTACATGGCGAAGGAGTTGGACTACGCCCGCTTCTTCGCGCTCCTGAACCTTTTCGTCTTCGCCATGCTCACCCTGATCCTGGCCGAGAACCTGCCGCTTCTCTACCTCGGCTGGGAAGGGGTGGGATTTTGCTCCTACCTGCTGATCGGCTTTTGGTACACCGACAAGCGCAACGCGGACGCCGGCCGCAAGGCTTTCATCACCACCAGGGTCGGCGACACCGCGCTGGTGATCGCCGTCGCCTGGCTGTTCCAACTCACCGGCTCCCTCTCCATCACCCAGCTAAACGGCATGGCCTTCCTGCTGCCGGGAGGGGTAATCACCGGCATCGGGCTCCTCTTGCTGGTCGGCGCCATGGGAAAATCGGCGCAGGTGCCGCTCATGGTCTGGCTTCCCGACGCCATGGCCGGTCCAACGCCGGTCTCCGCCATGATCCACGCCGCCACCATGGTCACCGCCGGGGTCTATCTGCTGGCGCGCATGTTCCCCCTGATCGGCGGCTCGGCGACGGTCACGGCCGCCGTCGCCGTCACCGGAGGGGTGACCGCCTTCTACGGCGCCAGTTGCGCCCTGGCCCAGCGCGACTTGAAGCGGGTGCTCGCCTTCTCCACCATCAGCCAGATCGGCTACATGATGCTCGGCGTCGGCGCCGGGGCCATCACCGCCGCCACCTTTCACCTGCTGGTGCACGCCTTTTTCAAGGCGCTGCTCTTCCTCGGCGCCGGCTGCGTGATCAGCGCCATGCATCACGAACAGGACATCTTCAAGATGGGAGGCCTCAGGCGCACGCTGCCGCTCACCTTCTGGTGCTACCTCGCGGGCGCCGCCTGCCTGGCCGGGCTGCCGTTCACCGGCGGCTTCTTCAGCAAGGACAGCATCCTCGCCGCCCTCTGGCTCAAAGGGGGCGGACTCTACCGGGGACTCTACCTGCTGGCGCTCCTGACCGCGCTTTTGACCGCCTTCTACAGCTTTCGGATGGTCTACCTGGTGTTTTGCGGCGAAAACGGCAGGCCCCACGTGCACGCCGAACTCAAAGCGATGCAATGGGTGCTGATTCCCCTGGCCCTGCTCGGACTTTTCGGCGGCCTGTTGAACCTGCCGGATTATCTGGGCGGAGGCTTCCTGAACGGCTTTTTCGCTCGGCTCTCGGGTGGGGCCGCGGCCGAAGCTTCCCATCTGGAGGAACTCGCGCTGCAAGGGGTGGCGAGCGTGCTGGCGCTGGCGGGACTCTTGGCCGCGCATCTGCGCTACGGCGGCAAGGCCAGGGCGCAACGGCTCAAGGAGTCCGCGCTTAGCAGCTCCGCTTTGACCATGTTTCTGCTGAACGGCTGGTACTTCGACCGTCTCTATCACGCCATCCTGATCCGTCCCTACCAGGCCCTCTCCGGGGTGCTTTGGCGGCGCATGGACGAGGGGGTGATCGACGACTCGCTCGACCGGCTGGCGGCAGGGCTCGGCGCCTCCGGCAGTTGGCTCGGCGGGTGGACCACCGGCCGCATTTCCGTGTACATCTTCAGTTTCGCGGCGGGAGGCGCCTTGATCTTAGGCTACCTCGCCTGGCTCACGCTGTAGGCAATCGATCCCCTTCGCAAAGAGGGGAACTCCCATGGGAACGAACGGCAATGACTTTTGATTTCCCGATACTGACGCTGCTGATCCTTCTCCCGCTTTGCGGGTCGCTGCTGACGCTGGCTTGCCGGCGCAGCGACCTGGCCGCGCGCAGGGTCGCGCTCTTTTTCGCGCTGGCCGAGCTGGCGGTTTGCGCCTGGATCTGCCTGGCCTCGCTGCCGGCGGCGCCCGCCGGTGCGCCGGCCGGCTTCTTCCTGTTCGAGGACGCCGCCTGGATCGAGCGCTTCGGCATCCGCTACACGCTCGGCATGGACGGCGTCAGCCTGATCATGGTGTTTTTAACCGCCTTCATCAGCGCCATCGCCGCCGTGGTCTCCTGGAAGGGGATCACCGAGCGGATACCGCTGTACTTCGCCCTGCTGCTCGCCCTGGAGGCCGGCATCCAGGGGGTGTTCCTGAGCCTCGACCTGTTCCTGTTCTACCTCTTCTGGGAGGCGATGCTGATCCCGATGTTCTTCCTGATCGGCATCTGGGGGCATGGCCGGAGGATCTATTCGGCGGTCAAGTTTTTCCTGTACACCTTTTTCGGTTCGCTGCTCATGCTGGTGGCGATCATCTCGCTCTACCTCATGCACGGTGCCCAGAGCGGCAGTTACACCTTCGCGCTGGGACAGTTGATCCACACCTCGGTCCCTTACGGGATCGGCCTGTGGCTTTATGCCGCCTTTTTATTCGCCTTCGCCATCAAGTTCCCGCTCTTCCCGCTGCACACCTGGCTCCCCGACGCCCACACCGACGCGCCCACCGCCGGCAGCGTCATCCTGGCTAGCCTGCTTCTGAAGACCGGCGCCTACGCACTGATCCGCTTCGGCTATCCCCTCTTTCCCGAGGCGGCGCGCGCCTTCACCCCGCTTTTGTACGTCAGCGCCGTCATCGGCATCAGCTACGGCGCCTGGGTCGCCTTTGCGCAGGAGGACATGAAGCGGCTGGTCGCCTACTCCAGCGTCAGCCACATGGGGTTCGTCGCGCTGGGCATCGCCGCCTGGAGCCCGGTGGCGCTCTCCGGGGCGCTGCTGCAGATGGTGAACCACGGGGTGACCACCGGCGCGCTGTTCGCGCTGGTCGGGATGCTGGACGAAAGGACGCACAGCCGGGAGCTGGCCACCTACGGAGGGGTCTGGGGCAAAGCGCCCGTGCTGGCCTTTTTCTTCCTGCTGTTCTGCATGGCCTCCGCGGGGGTGCCCGGGCTGAACAACTTCGTGGGCGAGTTCCTGGTGTTGGTCGGCACCTTCAGGGTCTCGCCCGCCGCCGCTGCCGGCGCCTTCCTCGGCATCGTGCTGACCCTGGTTTACACGGTGAGGCTCGTGCAGGAGATTTTGTTCGGCAAGGAGAAGAAGCCGCTGGCCCTGGCGGATCTAACGCTCAGAGAAGGGGGGATTTTGGCGGTTTTGGCCGTTGTCGACGTGTATCTCGGCGTCCACCCGGGGCCGCTCCTGGAATTGATGAAGACGCCGATCGCCTTATTGACTGGGGGTAAATAAAAAACCTTATGACCCTTGCCGACCTTTTTTCCATCATGCCCATTGTCATCACCGCCGGCGCGGCGCTGCTGGTGCTGCTCACCGGCCCCTTGCTGCAGGCCGGCTCTTCCTGCGCCATCGCCGTCGCCGCCTCGCTCGCCGCCGGCCTCTGGGCTGCCTCCGCCTCGCCCGCCAACGCTCCCGTTCTTCCCGGACTCGCCTTCACCCCGCTGGCGCATTTCCTGATCCCGATCTTCTGCCTGGCCGCAGCCCTCACCCTGCTCCTCTCTCACGGCTACAACCAGCGGCGCGCCATCAAGGGCGAGGAGTATCCGGCCACCGTCCTCTTTGCCCTTTTCGCCATGTGCGTGCTCCCCTGCGCCGGCAACCTGCTGATTCTTTTCCTGGCGCTGGAGTCGATCGCCTTCGCCTTCTACATCCTGGTCTCCATCGACCTGAACCGGGCCGAATCCGGGGAAGCGGGCCTTAAATACCTGCTGATGGGGGCGGTGGCCGCCGCGTTCATCGCCTTCGGTTTCTCCTTGATCTTTGCCGGCAGCGGCACGCTCGCCCTGAGCGCGGCCCTCGCCGCTCCCGGCAACCGCGCCATCGTTTCCGCGGGTTGGGGGCTCGTGGTTATCGGGCTGGCCTTCAAGCTCTCGCTGGTTCCCGCCCACCTCTGGACTCCCGACGTCTACCAGGGCGCGCCGGCGCCGGTCGCGGCCTTTCTCTCCACCATTTCCAAAGTGGCCGCGGCCGCCGCCCTGCTCATGCTGCTCGCCTTCGCCCCTCCCCTGTCCGAGATGCGCGCGCCTCTTTACCTGCTGTCGCTCTTCTCCATGGTGATCGGCAATTTGGCGGCCTTGCTGCAAAAGAACATCAAGCGAATGCTGGCCTACTCCTCCATAGCCCACATGGGTTATCTGACGCTGGCGCTACTGACCGGCAGCAAGGAGGGATACGCCGCCGTGCTCCTCTACGGCGCCATCTACACCGCCATGAACCTGGCGGCTTTCGGCGCCATCGCCGCCCTGTCCGCCGCGGAAGAGCGCCAACTGATCGCCGATTACTCGGGAGTCGGTTTCAGCGCGCCTTTTCGGGGGGGAGTGCTGGCCCTCTCCATGCTCGCTCTGGCCGGCGTGCCGCCGACCGCGGGCTTCATCGGCAAGTTCTTCATCTTCTACGCCGCCATCCGCGGCGGCCAGACCGCGCTCGCCGTCGTCGGCATGGTCAGCGCGGCGGCCTCGGCCTACTTTTATCTCAAGGTCGTGGTGCATCTCTACATGCACCGCCCCGTGGCCTCATCTCCTCAAAATGCCCATCCAGCCGAGACGGCCGCGCTTTGCTGCGCTTCTGCCGCCATCGTCGTCATCGGCGTTTACCCCGCCCCGCTCATGCGCCTGGTGGATGTCGTGTTGCGCTAGCCTCCCCCGCCTCCCCCGCGCTCGCCACCATCCGTTGCCCAAAGGAGACACCATGCAGGAACCTGCGCCGCCGGGCACAATCGCCCCGGCCCTCACCCCCAAAGACACCAGCTACAGCTTCGTGCTGCCGTTCTCTACCGATCCGACCCTGGCCCGGCGCTTTCTGGTAAGCGAACTGGACATTCTCGGCAACCTGCGCTTCGGCAAACTCCTGGAGACTCTCGACAAAGTCGCCGAGAACACCGCCCTTGCCTACGTAAACCGTTTCTACCCGGGGGCGAGGGTGGTGACCGCCGCCGTAGACAGCATCCGGGTGCGCAATCCGGCGGACACGCTCTACGACTTGATCTTCTCGGCGCGCATCAACCACGTGGGGAACTCGTCGCTGGAGGTCGGCATCAGGGTCGAGCGCCTCGGACCGCAGGCGTGCCACGTGGCCAGTTGTTACTTCACCATGGTGGCGCGCTCCACCGATTGCGGCGAGGCGAAGAGCCTCTCCCTGCCGCCGCTGGCCTACCAGTCGGAAAAGGAAATAGCCAGATACGACAAGGCAAACCACCGCCGGCAGCTTTACCGGGAAAGCCTGGCCCAGGCCGAGGAAATGCCGTCGCTTGCGGAGTACCTGCTGCTGAAGAACCTGCACAAGGAGCAGGAAGCGCCTGATTTCAGCGGCATGCGCGCCGGCGGCTGCGTGCTGGCCTCGACCTCGCGGGCCTATCCCGAGCAGGAGAACGTGCCGCGCACCGTCTTCGGCGGCTACCTGATACGCAAGGCCTACGAACTGGCCGTGCTGGCCGCGGAGATGGTCGCCCCCGACAGGGTCGTCCCCTGCGAGGTGAACCGGATCAACTTCAACCAACCGGTGCTCCTCGGAGACAAGCTCAAATTCACCGCCAGGGTCGTCTATACCGGCAAGACCACCGTCACGGTGCAATCCGACGTGGAGCGCTTCGGCAGCGCCGCCGGCGGCCTGGCGCTCACCAACTCCTGCCTGTTCACCTTCAGCAACGTGGACGGCGAAATGCGCCCCCAGCCGGTCCCCTTCATCTATCCGGTGACCTATGCCGAGGACGCCAGGTTCCTTAAAGCCTACCGACAGAGGGTGGACTGAGGGCGAGTCGCGGAAGCGGCTACCTCATACAGAGGAGCACCGGTTGCGGGGAATGAGCGTGCGGGCCGTTCGGGGAAGGGGTTTTTTTGCGGTTGAGGCGGGCGGGGCCGTTGTTCGAATGCGGGGCGGAAAGGGCAAGGGGGTAGCGTTTCCGAGCGGGGAGGATTTCCGCCCGCGGCCGGCAGTTCGGAACGGCCGCTAGTGCAGGTCCTTCAATACCTCCAGATACTGCGGATCGAACGAACCGTCCATTTCGCCGACCATGATTTCCAGGGCGGCCTCTCTGGGAAGCGCCTCCCGATAGGCCCTGTTGGTGGTCAGCGCGCTGAAGACATCCGCCAACGCCGTTATCTTCGAACTCCTGGCGATGTCGCGCCCCGACAGGCCGTCCGGATACCCCTTGCCGTTTTCCTTTTCGTGATGGTGCTTCACGATCCCCAAGGAGACGGGGCTGAAGATCTCCAGGTCCTTCAACGCGTCGTAGCCGTAGACCGGGTGCTGTTTGAGCTCCTCGTATTCCGCTTCGGTCAATTTCCCCGGCTTGTCCAGCAGCGCTTTCGGAATATACACCTTGCCGTAATCGTGGAACAGGGAGCCGATGCCGACGTCCAGCAACTCGTCGCGCCCCAGGCTGAACATCTTCATGTGCAGCGAGATCGAGTAGGTGGCGACGTGCACCGAATGGACATAGGTGTAGGAGCTATGGTCGACCAAGCCGCCCAGGGCGGTCATCACGCCGTTGGAATCCATGATGTCGTTCAAGATGTTCTCTATCAGCTTCCGGCATCTGCTGAAACTTTCCTTCACGGCCACGGCGGGCCTGTCGAACACCTCGTGCACGTAGTTGACCGAGGCCTGGTACAAGAGTTGCTGCCTCTCGTGAGGCTGAAGCTGCTCATCGCTCAGCAAGGCGGGGAGGTTGGATTCCACATATTGGTTGTAATGGGCCATGTCCCCGGTTCTTACGAACAGGAATTTCACGTTGTTGTCGAGCAACCTGGACTTGTCGTAATTGGTGAAGGGAAGCGTGGCGTCTTTGTACAAGACCTGCTTCTCGCCGTGCCCGATGAAGAGCGGGACTCCGGGCAGCGTCTCCGGTATCAAAGATTCAAGCTGGATCATCCTGAACATGCCTGCGCCTCCCGCAGTTCATTTGTGCCGCCTCGGCTGCAACCTGTGCAGCTCCACTTTGGGCGGGCGACAGGAACAAGAGCCGGACCGGGTGTCGGTCAAAAGTCGATTGCGGACCGGACCGGGTCCTTTGCCAAAAAAGGCAACCTCATTTTAAACGTGTCGCGCGGTTTTGGCAAACTAAACTGCGTTAGAAACAAAAAGGGAACGGCTAGTCATCGCCGCTCCCTTTTCAACTCCTTTTGCAACTCCCTTCCGACTCCTTTTCAACCCTTCACCAGGTCTCGTCCGGCTCGCCCCAGAGGTTTAAGGCTATGTCGTCGAGCAGTTCCGCTATCCCCTCTCCGGTGGCCGCCGAGATCGGGAACACCTTGATGCCGCGCTCCTGGAAATAGGGGAGGATGCCGGCCAGGTTCTCCCGGACGTTCGGCAGGTCGATCTTGTTGACCACCACGGTTTGGCGCTTCTCGGCCAATTCCGGATTGAACAGCGCCAGCTCGCGGTTCAGCGCCTCGTACTCGGCGATCGGGTCGCGCTCCGGCATCCAGGCCAGATCCAGCATATGCAGCAGTTGCCCGGTCCGCTCCAGGTGCTTCAGGAAGCGGTGGCCAAGCCCCGCCCCCTCGCTGGCCCCCTCGATCAGCCCGGGGATGTCCGCCATCACGAAGCTGCGGTAGTTCTTGTAGAGGACCACGCCCAGGTTGGGCTTCAGCGTGGTGAACGGGTAATCGGCGATCTTGGGCCTGGCCGCCGAGATCTTGGTGATCAAGGAGGATTTGCCCACGCTCGGCATTCCCAAAAGGCCCACGTCCGCCATCAGTTTCAATTCGAGCCTGATCCAGCGCTCCTCCCCGGGCTCGCCGGGTTGGGCGAACTTGGGCGCCTTGTGGGTGGCGGTCTTGAAGCGGGCGTTACCCTGCCCGCCCCGGCCCCCTTTCAAGAGCACGATGCAACTGTCCGGTTCGGTCAGGTCGGCCAGGATCTCGCCGCTCTCCGCGTCCTTGATCACCGTCCCTCGGGGGAGCAGCATCTCCAGCTCGTCGCCCGCGGCGCCGTGCTTGTCCTTGCCCATGCCGTTCCTGCCGCGCCCCGCCTTTTGATGCGGGTGCTGGCGCATGTCCAAAAGCGTCGCCAGTTGCGAAGAGACGCGGCAGACCACGTCCCCCCCCTTGCCGCCGTCGCCGCCGTCCGGCCCGCCCAGCGGTATGAATTTTTCGCGCCTGAAGGAGACGCAACCGGAACCGCCGTCCCCCGACTTCACGTATATCTTAACTTCGTCTATAAAACTCATGATTTTTCCCGTGCAAACGGCAAAAGCCCGGACCATCTGGCTCCGGGCTTTCACGCTGTGTGTTTGTGTCTCTGCTGCTAGTTGGCCGGGTACACGGAGACCTTCTTGCGGTCTTTACCCATGCGCTCGAACTTCACCACGCCTTCGATGAGGGCAAAAAGGGTGTAGTCCTTCCCGAGGCCGACATTGTTTCCGGGGTGGATCTTCGTGCCGTGCTGACGATAAAGGATGTTGCCCGCCTTGACCGTTTCGCCGCCGAATTTCTTGCAGCCAAGCCTTTGGCCGTCGGAGTCGCGGCCGTTCCTGGAACTGCCTACGCCTTTTTTGTGTGCCATTTTCTGCTCCTCCTGACGGTAACGTCCGCGATCACGCCGATCCCGGTGTTACGCACCGTCCCGTTGAATATTCCCTAGGCGTTGATCTTCTCGATCCTCAGTATCGTCCTGAGTTGACGGTGCCCGTTAAGTTTCCTTGAGTCTTTCCTGCGCTTGGACTTGAAGACCAGAATCTTCTTGTCTTTGCCCTGCTCGACAATTTTGCCGATCACAGAGGCGCTGGGCACTAAAGGTGTTCCGATAACAACCTTATCGCCGCCAACCATCAGGACTTCGGAGATCTCTACGGTATCGCCTACCGCACCCTCCAATTTCTCGACTTTCAGAAAGTCGCCTTCGGAAACTTTGTACTGTTTCCCTCCGGTTTTAACTACTGCGTACATGAACTTCACCACCTTTTTCCTGGATTTTCGATGAGCGGTAAAATTTATCCCGAAACCGCCGGCAAGTCAAGGTTTTTCTGCGCCTTGAGTTTTTCCCGCTCCCGGCCGCCGATTCGGCGGCTTGTCGGCCGGAAAAACCTGTCTCCCGCGGTTGCAGGCGTTCAGCCGATTTCCACGTACACGTCGTCGCCGCGCAGCTCCACCGGGTAGACCCGCAGGGTGAACTCCGGCCGATCCTCACAGGCGCCCGTGGCCAGATCGAAGCGGTAGCCGTGGCGCGGGCAGGAAATGCGGCCGGCCTCCTTCAGAAAAGCGCCCTCCATCGGCGCCCCCTGGTGCGGGCACTCCCTCTCCAAGGCGTACACCGCCCCCTTGGTCTTCACCAGCAGGATCGACTGTCCCTCCACCTCGACCAGCTTTTTCCCCCACTCGGGGATTTCCGCGTTTTTTGCTGCGAACACCATGGCGTTTTCCTCCGATGTCCGACGAGTCGGACCAGTCGGACCGGTCCGACTGGTCAAATATTTTCTAGCTTACCGCGACCTCGAACTGCTCCTGGTGGAAGCCGGGCTTGGCGCGCACCGTGATGCGCTTCTTGAAGTTCTTTTCCAGCTCCTCCAGACCCCGGCGCTCCTCGTCGTAAAGGAGGTCGGCCACCTGCGGATGCACGGTCAGCATCACCTTGGTCCCCCTGATGTCCAGCATCTCGCGGCGCAGCTCCCGGAAGATCTCATGGCAGACGGAGATCTTCGACTTAACGTAGCCTCTCCCCTCGCAGTAGGGGCACGGCTCGCACATCATCCGCCCCAGACTCTCGCGCACCCTTTTCCTGGTCATCTCCACCAGCCCCAGCTCGGAGATCTTCAGGATGTTGGTCTTGGACTTGTCGCTCTTCAGCGCCTCCTCCAGCGCACCGTAAACCTTCTCGCGGTTCACCTCCTTCTCCATGTCGATGAAGTCGATGATGATGATGCCGCCCAGGTTCCGCAGGCGCAGCTGGTAGGCGATCTCCTTCACCGCCTCCAGGTTGGTCTTAAGGATGGTGTCTTCCAGGTTGTGCTTGCCGACGTAGCGCCCGGTGTTGACGTCGATGGCGGTCAGCGCCTCGGTCTGCTCGATGATGATGTAGCCGCCGCTCTTCAGCCAGACCTTTCTGCCCAGGGCGCGGCTGATCTCCACCTCCAGCCCGAAATGGTCGAAGATCGGCTCCTCGTCGTCGTAGAGCTCGATGGAGTACTTCATCTTGGGCATGAAGGTGCTGATGAACTGCACGATCTTGTCGTACTCGGGCTTCGAGTCCACCACGATGCGGTCCACCGACTCGGTCAGGATGTCGCGCACCACCTTCTGGGTCACGTCCAGGTCGGAGTGGATCAGGCTGGGCGCACCGGCCTTGTCCTTCCTCTTGGCCACCTCCTCCCAGAGCTTGGTGAGGTAGTGCAGGTCGGCGACCAGGTCCTCCTCGCTCTTGCCGTCCGAAACGGTCCTGACGATGAACCCCCCGCCCGCCGGCTTGATCCGGTCGACGATCTCCTTCAGGCGCTCGCGCTCGGTCTCGTCCTCGATCCTCCTGGAGATGCCGACGTGGTCCACCGTCGGCATGTACACCAGGTGCCGGCCGGGAAGCGAGATGTGGGCGGTGATGCGCGCCCCCTTGGTGCCGATCGGCTCCTTGGAGATCTGCACCAGCAGTTCCTGTCCCTCCTGCAGCAGGTCCTCGATGGGATGGAGCGGGTGCGGCACCGGCTCCTCGCCCTGCTCCCTCTCCATGAAGGTTTCGTATTCCTCCATGGAGTCGAACACGTCCGCGACGTAGAGAAAGGCCGCCTTCTCCAGGCCGATGTCGACAAAAGCCGCCTGCATGCCAGGCAGCACCCGCACCACCCTCCCCTTGTAAATGTTGCCGATGATCCCCTTCACCCTGCTCCTCTCGACGTACAGCTCCGCTATGGTGCCGTTCTCGATGAGCGCGATGCGGGTTTCGTGGGAGGTGGTGTTGATAACCAGCTCGTTTCCCATGCTAACCCCTTCTTT